>JBHHYV010000025.1:0-33817 GCA_046757685.1 Myxococcota bacterium | reverse complement strand
GCTGGTGATCGCATCGGTGTAGCGATTCAGGAGCTCCCGCGAGGCGTCGTCGGCCAGCTGGCTGCCGAGCTTGCGGCGGAGGCGCTGCGCGGCGAGCTGGATCGGGGTGAGGGGGTTCTTGATCTCGTGAGCGATCCGCCGAGCCAGCTCGCGCCACGCCGACATCCGCTGCGCGCGCGACAGCTGGGTGACGTCGTCGAGCACGATCACGAAGCCCGAGAGCTCCTGATCGAGGTCGCGGAGCTCCGACGCCGTCCAGTGGAGGATGCGCGACTGCTCCCCGGGCCCCAGCGCCGCCTGGCGACGCAGCGTCGCGTGGGGACCGGCCGCCAGCCGCCGGAGCATGCTCTCGACCGTCTCGAGGGCGCTCGCGGGCAGCACCTCGGCGAGCTTCCTTCCCGCGTAGGGGTCGCGCTTGATGCCCAGCAGCCGGAGCGCCGAGGGGTTGATCGTCATCAGGCGGCCATCCCGATCGATCGACAGGACCCCCGCCGCGACGCTCCGCAGGATGATCTCCATCTGCGCCCGCCGCTGCTCGAGATCCTCCCGGCTGACGGCCAGGTCGCTCGCCATCTGGTTGAACGCCGCCATCAGCATTCCGAGCTCGTCTCGCGCGCCCACGTGCACCTGAACCTCGAGGTTGCCCGCGGCGATCTGATGGGCCGCCAGGGCCAGCTCCTGGATCGGACCCGTGACCTGCTTGGCCAGACGGAAGCCGATCCAGGACGCGAAGAGCAGGATCGACAGGGCGACCATCGCCAGCAGGAGCACCAGCGACGTCCGGAGCGCCCCCTGCGAGGGCTGCAGGCGCCGGTAGCTCTGGAGCGCCCGGCGCACCACCTCGACCCGACCGCCGATCGCGCGAGGCACGAACGCATTCACCACGACCACTCCGACGACCTCGCTCGACTGGAAGGTCGAGTGGATGGGCACTGCGCCGCGGATCAGCTCTCCCGCTCCCGCGCGAGCCAGGTGGGTGCGCTCCAGCCCCTGAAGAGCCGCGTCGATCAGCTCCGAGCCCGGCCTCTCGAACGCTACGATCGGTACATCGGGATGGGTCGCGCGCGCGAGCATCTCGCGCCGAGCGCTCACGACCTCGACCGATCCCAGGTCGTACTCGAGCTGCTTGTCCGCGATGAAGCCGCGCAGCGCGTCGAGCGCGTCCTCGCGCAGCAGTCGGCGCTCCTCGATCTGCTTCGCCAGACGCCGGGCGAAGGAGAGCGACGACGCCTCGGCACGGTCGTAGATCGCGTCGGAGATGGCGAGGGCGTCGCCGAGGCTCTCTCCCACCTCGACCTCGAGCCATGAATCGATCGCACGGCTGACCAGCACCGACGAGAAGGCGAAGAGCACGGTGGTCGAGATGGCGGCCACGAACACGAACGAGACCACGAACTTGGTGTTCAGCCGGGAGCCCAGGATGCCGCGGCGGCGCTCGATGACGAGCTTCACGATGTTGCGGCCGATCAGGAAGACCAGGACGCCGGTGCCGATCACGTTCACGTGGAGCAGCGCGAGCAGGATCGCGTCGCTCCCGATCGGGCTGCGGTGGGAGAGCCGCAGGATCTGCTGCTCGACGGCGACCAGGACGAAGAGCCCCACCCCGATCGCGAGCGCCAGTCGCCAGTCGCGGCGGCGCCTGCGGCGCTCTGCGGGAGCGAGGGATACGCGACCCTGCCCCTTGCGAGAACCCTCGGACGAATCGGCCACGGCGGCCGAGACCCTACCGCAGCTCGAGGGTCCCGCACAACATAAGCGGCCGGCGAGTTCGCAGCCTAAGCCAGCGGAAAGTCTGAACTTAGGCTCAAGCCACGAGCCGTTTGACCGATTCGGAAGGGGTGCGAGAACGCCCGCCCGAACCGGACCTCGACCCCGCGACCCGCGAGCGCCTCGAGAGCTTCTCCCTGGACCCCGGCGACGCCAGCGCATTTCGCGGGCTGGAGGAGGAGCTCTTCCTCGCGGGGAGCTTCAGCAAGCTGGCCGGGATGTACGACTGCCGGCTGGCGGTCCTTCCGGTGGGAGCCGACGAGTGGCGAGATCTGTCGCTCCGACTGGCCGAGATCTACGGCGAGCGACTCGGCGACCCCTTCCGGGCCCGCGCCCACTACGAGCGGCTCCTCCAGGAGCGGCCCCAGGACGTCGAGGCGCTGGCCTGCCTGCGCCGGCTGCACGTCCGGGCCGGATCGCTCACCCAGGCGCTCCAGATCTCGGAGATCGAGGAGCAGCTGCCCCTCGATCCCGGCCCTCGAGCCGCCCTGCTCTCCGAGACCGGCAGCTTGTGGCTCCAGGTGGGCGAGATTCCCGAGGCGGAGGAACGCTTCCGGACCGCTCTCACGCTCGATCCGGGCTGCGAGCCTGCCCTGGCGGGACTGGCGGCCCTGGCGCAGGCCCGCGGGGAGCTCGATCGAGCCGTCCAGCTGCACGAGCAGCGGCTGGCCCGGCTGGCGGGCACCGCTCGGGCGGCGGCCCTGGAGCAGCTGGTCGACCTGCTTCCCGCGAGCGCGAGCGACCGAGCGCGTCTCTACCTGCGGGACGCGGTGCGCGCCGACCCGCGCCGCCGAGGGGCCCTCGAACGGCTGCTCGTCCTCGAGCGGAACGGCGGCGACTCGGAGCGGCTGGATACCCTCCGCAGCGCGCTCTGGAAGCTCGCCCAGGACGGCGGGGACCGCCTGAGGATCGCTCGCGAGGGCGCCCGCGAGCAGCTCGCGAGCGACTCGATCGAGCGCGCCCGGCGCTGGCTCGAGAGGGCGGAGCCCTACGGACCGGAGGATCCACAGCTGGGGGAGCTGCGCGTCGCGATCTACCGGCGTGCGGGGGACGCGACCCGGCTGCTCGAGGCCCTGGAAGGCCAGACGCAGCTCGGAGAGCCGGTCGACGGGACGCGGCTGCTCGAGCTCGCCGTGCTCGAGGAGCGTCAGAGCCGTCCAGAGCGCGCACTCCCCTGGGCCGAGCAGGCGCTGGCGAGGGAGCCGGAGGATCCGGCGGTGCTGGCGGTGGTCGGCCGTCTGCTCGGCAGGCTCGGGCGCCACACGGAGCGCGCCGAGATCCTGGAGCGTCGCATCCGGATCGAGGCGGAAGGCTCTGCGAGAGAGGCGCTCCTCACCGAGCTCGGAGACCTCTACTCCGGCGAGCTCAGCGATCCCGAGCGGGCGGCGAGCGCCTACCGAAGGGCGGTTCACGAGAACCCCACAGCGGATGCCGCGTTCGAACGCCTGGCCGATCTGCTCCACAAGCGCGAGCGCCTCGAGGCGCTCGATGAGCTGCTGTCCGAACGCGCCGCGTCGAGCGTCGACCCCGAACGGGCGGCGGAGCTGTGGTGTCGGGTGGGGGAGCTCCGGCTGGGATCGCCCGTGCGTGTCGGCGCGCCGTCGCCCGGGGGACCGGAAGATCGCGAGGGAGCTCGCCGCGCCTTTCAGACCGCCCTCGAGATCGATCCGACGAGCCGCCGGGCCCTCACGGGGCTTCACGCCTCGGCCGAGGCGATCTCGGATCCGCAGGTTCGCCTCGAGGTGTGCGAGCTCGAGCTCGCGATGGACCTCACCGAAGGCCGGCGGCGCGAGCTGCTGCGCCTGCGAGCGACGCTTGCGGAGGAGAGCAGTGACCCCAGCGTCGCGCTCCGAGCCGCGGAGGACTGGCTGGAGCGGGAGCCGGTCCCCGAGGCGCGCGGCGCCGGGGCGCGGCGCGCGGGCCGCGGCGGAGCCGCGGCCCGCGAGCGAAGGGCGCTGGCAGCGCTGGTCGAGGTCGAGCCCATGGCGCCTGGGGCGCGCGCCGCCGCGCTTCGGAGGCTCGGCGACTTGGCGCTGGAGTCGGCCCGCGTAGGGTCTCTCGAGGAGGCGGCTCAGCGCTATCGCCAGGCGCTCGAGACCTGCCCCGATCCCGAGCTCCGCAGACGTCTGATCGACCTCTACCGCCAGCTCGGAAGGCTCCCCGATCTGGTCGAGGCCCTGCGCGCGGCCCTCGGAGCCTGCACCCCGGAAGAGGCGCTGCGCCTGCGCCAGGAGCTGGCCGAGGTGGAGGTCGAGGCGGGCGACCCGACGGCCGGCGTCGAGACGCTCTGGGAGGGGGTACGACGGGACCCGCTCTGGGGTCCGGGAGCCCGGCGTCTGGAGCAGCTCCTCGACGAGCAGGGGCTCTCCGAGGATCGCGCCGAGCTGCTCTCCCTGCAGCTCGAACGCGAGCGGAGACCCGACGAGCGGCGGGCTCTCCTCACGCGCCTGTCCTCGCTGCTCCTCGACGAGCACGGACGCGCCGCCGAGGCGGCCGAGCGGGCCAAGGAGCTGGCGTCTCCCGACCGCTTCGAGCCGCTCGAGGAGGTATACGAGCGTGCGCTCGAGGCCGCGGGGAAGAGCTCGGAGCTGCTCCGCTGGCTGACCCAGCGCGAGCCGCGGCTGCCCGCCGCGGAGCGCCATCCGCAGCGCCTCAGGCTGGCGCGCATCGAGGCCGAGCAGGGCCGGCTCGGCGAGGCGCTCGACACCCTGCGTCGCGCCGAGCGCGGAGCGAGCGAGGAGGAGCGCGAGGAGATCTGGCACCGGCGCTGGGCCGTCGTGGCCCGCGCGGAGGACCCACGCGAACGCGATCGACTGCTCGGCCGGCTCCTCGAGCAGGTGACCGGAGACCAGGAGCGCTCCCACGTCCACCTCGAGCGCGCGCGGCTGCGTGCCGGCACGCTCGGAGATCCCCGGGCGGCGATGGCGGAGCTGGACCGGGCGGCCAGCCTCTCCCGGCTCGACCCCGGCGGCCTTCGCCTGCTGGCCCAGGTCGCGGGCGAAGCAGGCCGGGATCTGCGTCGGGCCTCGGCGCTCGAAGGCCTGGTCGAGGTCACGCGAGACCTCTCCGAGCGGGCCGCCCTCCGGCTCGAGATCGCGAGGCTGTGTGCCGATCCCGCGGGCCCGCGCGATCTCTCGAGGGCGGAGTCCCAGCTACGCCTGGCGCAGAGAGAGGCGCCGGCGGATCGGCGGGTGCTCGGCGCCCTGGCTCATCTGCTGGAGCAGCGAGGCGACCGCTCCGGCCTGGCAGCCCTGCTGCGGGAGTGGCTCGCGAGCCCCGACCTGGATTCCGGTGAGAAGGCGGAGATCGGGCTTCGGCTCGCCTCCATCGCGCGCGAGCCGCACGAGCGCGCTTCAGCGCGTCGAGCCCTGGAAGAGGCGATCGCCGAGCAGCCGGACCTCCCGGGCCCCCCGGACGCCTTGCACGCCCTGCTCGCGCTCGACGATCCTCCGGCCTGCGAGGCGTTGTGCGCGGAGGCGCTGACCTCGGCCCGCGCCGTGGAGCGAGGCGAGCGCGAGCTCTGGGCGACGCGCTGGCTGGCGGCGCTATCTCGGCTGCGCCTGGACGCTCCGGAGGAGCTTCGCAGGATCGAGGCCCTCGGAGGCCCGGCCCATGAGGTTCCTGCGCTGATCGAACGGCGGATCCGGCTTCACGCCCACGCGCAGCCCGGTCCCGATCGCGACCGGGCCCTGGCCCATGCGCTCGAGGAGCGACTCGACCTCGAGCCGGCGGCTCGGGACGCCCGCCGGGACCTCTGGATCCGCCAGCTGGTTCCCCTGCTCGCCGGTCCACTTGGAGAGCCTCACCGAGCCATGGAGCGCCTCGAGAGCGAGGCTCTGGAGGGAGCTCCGCTGGCCGGCGAGAGCGCCCGCCTCGCGGCGGACCTGGCGAGGGAGCTGGGCGACGAGGTGCGAGAGCGGCGCTACCTGCAGCGTCTGGCGGACACACGCTCGGCCAGCCCCGAGCACGAGCGGCGCCTGGGGTTGCTGGCCGCGCTCTCTGGCGATGACCGCGAGGCCGCTGCACGGCTCGAGGGAGCGCTTCGGCGCGACCCCTGCGACCTCGAGGCACTCGACGCCCTGGAGATCGTCGCGCGGCGCCTCGGGGACTCGCGAGCTCTCTCTCGCGCGCTCGAGCTGCGTTACCCGCTCGCGCCGGAGCCGCAGCGGAAGGCGCTCGTCGTCGAGGGCCAGGCGATCGCGGGGACACTCGGGGACGCTGCCGGCCGCCTGCGCTGGCTACGCCGAGCGGCCCCGCTCGAATCTCCACCGCTGGAGCTGCTGCGCGCGCGGCCGGAGCTGGAGCTCGCCTTCGGCGACTCGGCGATGGCCCTGCAGGCCCTCGAGGTTCTGGCCGCCTCCGAGACCGATCCCATGGACCGCAGGGACGCGCTGGCGCGCGCCGCGCGGATCCACGAGGGTCGCGGCGCCTTCGAGCGTGCTCGCCGTCTCTATGCGCTGGCCCTCACCTCGCCTTCCGGAGAGGCGCGGAGCGCGCCCCTGGGCTGGATCGAGGCACAGATCCGGCTGCTGGAACGCCTCGGGCTCGACTCCGAGCGCGCGACGCTCCTGGAGCAGCTCGAGCTTCATCCCGAGGTCTCTGCAGAGCGCCGGGCGAGTGCGCGCGACGAACGTCTGGCCCTGCTCTGCCGGATCCCGGAGCTGCGAGACCGGGCTGCGAGAGCGCTCTCCTCGGAGCTCGCCGGGCCGCTCTCCGATCGAGACCGGGCTCGGCGGCTCGAGCAGCTGCTCCGGGTCCACGAGGCGCGCGGCTCGGTCCTGGAGTGGTGTGATACGGCCGATCCGCTCCTGCGTCTCGAGGATCCAGGGATCGGGCCCGAGCGAGTCCACGCGCTCGAGAAACAGCTGGCCAGGCGCCTGGAGCTGGAGGTCGGAGATCTCGAGCGCGCACGGGCGGCCTGGGAACGGATCGACGCGCGCGTCGACGATGACCCCGAGGTGCTCTCGGCCCTGGAGCGGCTGAGCCGCGATCCCGGTCGCGCCACAGCGCGCGCGGAGCTGCTCGAGCGGCTGGCAGCGAGGGACGAGGCATCCCCGGAGAGCTGGCTCGAAGCCGCGAGCCTGCGCGGCGACTCCCTGGGAGAGACCGAGCGGGCACTCGCCGACGTCGAGCGCGCGCTCAGCATCGCTCCCGAGAGCCTGGAGGCGCACCGCCTTCGCGCCCGGATCTGTCGGCGGGCGGGTCTTCGGGCCCCGGAGCGGGAGTCCCTGCTGCGTCTCGCGCATGGGCCCGATCGCGGCGCGTTCGGGCCTCGCCTCGCCCTGCGCCTGGCGGAGCTGCTGGCGGCGGATCCGCCAGGCCGCGACGCGGCGGAGCGCTCCGCACGCATCGCGCTCGCTCGAGCCGACCTGCCTGCCGAAGACGCCGCCTTCCCGATGGCCCTGGCCGCCGTCCTGGAGCGTCTCGGAAGCTTCGCTCTCGCGATCGAGGTCCACCGCGAGCGACTCGTCGCCCTCGAGCCCACGGCATGTGCGCCCGCGCTGCGCGAGATCGCGCGGCTGGCGTGGGATGGACTCGAAGACGTGGCCCTCACCCGCGATGCCCTCGAGGCGCTGTCGGGGATCGAAGCCCTCGGGGCCGAAGATCTGGAGCGGCTCGCGGCGGCGCTGGAGGCCGACGGCGAGCCTCGCGGCGCGCTCGAGCTGAGGCGCTCACAGCTCGAGGCCGAGGGCGACTCCGCCACGAGCGAGGCGTGGCGGGCGCTCGCGCGGGACGCCAGGGCGCTGGGTGACCGTCAGGGGACGCTGCGCGCCTGTGATGAGGTGCTGCGACGCGACCGCAGTGACAGCGAGGCGCTGAGCCTGCGCGCCTGGGTCCACCGGGAGCAGGGCGACGCTCGAGCCGAGCTCCAGGACCGGATCGCCCTCGGCGCCCGCGGGACGCATGGAAGCGACGCGGCCCGCGAGCTGGTGCGGGCCGCCATCCTCGCGCGCGACGAGCTGCACGACAGCGCGCAGGCGACCCAGCTCTTCGGCGAGGCGCTGGCGCACGACCCGAAGAGCCTGGCCGCCCTGCTCGGATACGGAGAGCTGGCCCTCGAGCGCGGCGAGTGGCCGGCGGCCGAGCGCTGCCTCGGTCGGGCCTGTGACCCGCTGCGAGCGAGCCTCGAGGACGACGCGGGGGACGCCGCGGAGGGCCGCTGCCGGCTCGCCCGGGTGGCCTGCTCGGCAGCGCGAGCCGCGCGCGAGCTCGATCACCCGGAGCTCGAGCTGCGGCATCTCGAGACCGCCCTGGACGCCGGCGCGGCGGACGAGGAGACGCTGGAGGCGACCGCCCGGGTGGCGCTACGGCTGGGGGCCCTGGCGCGGGCCCGCGAGGCGATCGAGGGCCGGCTCGCGAGGCCGGACCTGACTGGGAAGACCCGTGCCCAGTGGCTGCAGAGGCTCGCCCAGGCGCTCGGGGGCCTGGGCAACGAGGCGGGGGCGCTCGCAGCGCTGGAGGAGGCCGCGGACCAGGTCCCCGGCGACGAGATCACACTGGCGCGCCTGGTCGAGCTGTGCGAGACGCGGGGGGACCGGGAGCGCGCCCTCCACCACCTCGATCGCTGGTGTGGATCCGCGCCCGAGGAGTGCCGATCCGAGCTGATCCTCCGCGCGGCGCGACTCGAGGTCGCACTGGGTCGACGTTCCCAGGCTCGAGCGCGGCTCGAAGCGTCGCTCGGGTCGGACTCCGGGAGCTCGGAGGCACGGGCACTCCTGGCAGAGCTGGAGCTCGCCGACCTCGGTCCCACGGCTGCGCTCGCCCGGATTCGGGGCGCCGCAGCGCAGGAGGGGCTCGGATCCGACCGGGCGAGCCTGCTGTGGATCGAAGCGCGGGCGAACGAGGCGCTGGGCGAGTCGGGCGAGGCCGCTCGTCTGGCGATCGCGACTCTCGAGCTCGAGCCGGCTCACATCGAGGCGGCACGGATGCTGGCGCGCCAGCTCGGGCATGCGCCCGACTTCGCGGCCGCGGTGCGCCTGCTCGAGGACCACCTCGACACCGCGCATGCTCCGGCCCACGTCGAGGCAGAGCTGGCCGAGGCGATTGGCCGCTCCTATGCGGGTCCGCTCGAGGATCTCGACCGCGCCCGCAGCGCGTTCCGGCGCGCGCTCGAGTGCAACCCGGCGCGTTCCCGGGTGCGCGAGGCCCTGGCCGATGTCACCTCCTTCCACCCCGACTCGCACTTCGAGTCCCTGCGACTCCATCGCGAGCTGCTCGAGGCGAGCTGCACGCGCATCGCCTCATGGGAGGCACTGCTCCGGATCGCGCTGCAGTGGCATCGCTCGCCGGTGGAGCGCAGCTGCCGCGCCGTGCTCGCCGTCCTCACCGGGCAGCCGCCCGATCCGCTCGCCTCCTCGTCGGAGGGCCCGGGAGTGGCGCGCACGGACTGCGTGGCCGGAGTCGAGATCGAGTCGGCAAACCGGCTGCTCTCCGAGCTGCACGAGCCCCACGCGCTCCCCGAGCTCTCGACGGATCCGCGGGTCGAGGCCCTGCCCGCGCCCCTGCGCGAGTCGCTGGTGCAGCTCGCGGGTCCACTGGGTCTCGCCGACGACGCGGGTCTCCGCCAGATCTTCCGCGCGGCGCCTCGCGAGTCCGCCCCCCTCCCGCGCAGGCTCCGGCGACGCATCCGCCGCGCGCGCAGCGCGCAGGCGCAGACCGCACTCGAGGACCTCGATCCCGAGGTGTGGCGGAGCCATGCCCTGGCCCAGGCGGCATCGCGCGCATTCGTCTCGGGCGCGCTCTCGCTTCGCGCGGCGATCGAGGCGTTGCTCCAGAGCGAGTGCGCGGGCCGCTCCGAGGTCTCGCGCTCGGAGCTCGGAGACCCGGTTGCGCGGATCCCGCAGTCGCGAGCGGCACGCGCCCTCCTGCTGCGAATCGCCGACGGCTGTGCCGGGGCGCTCGGAGGCTGAGCGCGGGAGCGATGCCTAGCGGGCCGCCGCGCGCGCGGGGGCCGGGACCGGGCGGCGGGCCGGGCGCGGCTCGTAGTGCCTCGTCCCGTCGGGGACCTCGACGCTCCAGCAGCTCGGGTTGGCCCGGATCTCGGAGATCAGCGCACGGTGCAGGCGGTGACCGCCGCGCAGGGCCTTCACGTGGCCGCGCAGCGGCAGGCCGAGCAACGCCAGGTCGCCGATCAGGTCGAGCGCCTTGTGGCGGACGAACTCATCCCGGTAGCGCAGGCCCTCGCGGTTGAGGACGCCCGCCTCGTCGAGCACGACCGCATTCTGGAGCGAGCCCCCGAGGCTGAGGCCGAGCGAGCGCAGGCGTCGCACGTCTTCGAGGAAGCCGAAGGTTCTGGCGGGTGCCAGCTCCCGAGCGAAGCGACGGGCACTCACGCGAAGCGAGTCGATCGACTGGCGGCGAATCGCCGGATGCGGGTAGTCGATGGCCACCGAGAGCTTGAACTCGCGCGAAGGGATCACCCGGACCCAGCGGTTCCCGTCGCGGACCTCGATGGGCCGGCGAATCACGAGGGTGCGCCGCAGCCGGCGCTGTGGCCGGAGCCCGGCCTGCTGGATCAGGTACACGAAGGGCGCGGCGCTTCCGTCCATGACCGGAAGCTCCGGGCCGCTGACCTCGACCGTACAGTTGTCGACCCCGAGCGCGCAGAGTGCGGCCAGGAGGTGCTCGACCGTCGAGAGGCGGGCCTCGTGATCGGGGGTGCCCAGCGTCGTGGCCAGGGTGGTGTCCACCACCCACTCCGCCCGCGCGGGAAAGCGAATCACGGGCTGGCAGTCCGTCCGCTCGAACAGGACGCCCGTGCCGGGTGCCGCGGGACGAAGCGTCAGGCTGACCGGCCTGCCACTGTGCAGTCCAATCCCCGTGCAACGCGCTCGCGACGCGATCGTATGCTCCACCGGACCCGCCAGAACCTTCCCTCCCAGCTCCCCACCGGATCTTCGATCGGGATGATTAGCAGATGCCATGCCAGCGGGCTGCGCACGCTCGAGTCTGGCCGGATCGTCCCGAACTGGCCATGCCGCCGCGCGGATCCGCGCTCCAGCGAAGGTTCGGGCCCTGTGAGCGCGTGGCCACCCGCCAGCGTTCCGTCGTTGTTGGCGTGACCCTCCCATTACGCCGTGATGACGAGATCACGCGGACGCCTTGCCCCCGGTGGGCGGGCCCGAGGCCTCGGAGAGGCCACGCCGGATCTCCTCGGCCGCCAGGCGGAGCTCCCCGGCGGTCGAGAAGCGCGCGGCTGGGTCCTTCTCGAGGCAGCGGAAGATGAGTGCCGCCAACGGCTCGGGCAGGTCCTTGCGAAGCGTCCGCGGATCGGGCGGCCGGGTGTGGACGTGGTGGTAGGGAACATTGCCTTTCCGGAACGGCAGCTCCCCCGTGGCCAGCTCGAAGAGCGTCACTCCGAGCGAGTAGAGATCGGTGCGGTGATCCACGTTGCGACCGAGCGTCTGCTCGGGCGACATGTAGAAGGGCGTGCCCGAGATCAGGGTGGTGGCGTTGCGGACCTCTTCCATCAGCTTCGCCAGCCCGAAATCCATGATCTTCACCTGGCGAGAGAGCGTCCACATGGTGTTCGCAGTCTTGATGTCGCGGTGCACCACCTTTCGAGAGTGGGCGTAGGCGAGTCCGTCGGCCATCTGACGCAAGACGTAGAGGAGCCCGCCGACCGCCAGCGGTCCGCGCCGCTGGAGCACCTCCTTGAGCGTCGTTCCGTCGACGTACTCCATGGCCAGGTAGAAGCCGTGCTCGGACTCCCCCGCGTCGTAGACCGTCACGATATGGGGATGGTTCAGCTGCGCGGCCGCCTTCGCCTCTCGCAGGAAGTTCCGCAGCGCGTTGGGATTGCCACGGAGCTGCTCGGGAAGGACCTTGTAGGCGACCTCGCGGTCGAGCACCGCATCGCGAGCGAGGTAGACGACGCCCATCCCGCCGCGCCCGAGCTCGCGGTCGATCACGTAGCGCCCTTCGGAAGCGGCCGGCGGCAGGGAGGGCGCGGACTGCGTGGCTCGCTTGGCCTCCTCGAGGCGCTCGGCGACATCGCGGTAGTGGTAGTCGAAGCCCAGGATCTGCTCGAAGAGTGCGATCGCCTCCGGCAGCTGACCCGCCGCCTGCTGGGCGAGGGCGAGCTCGTAGTTCGCGTCGACGTTCTCCCGGTCCAGGGGGCGGCCGCCCGTCGCCTGCTCGAGCTTCTGGATCGAGAGCGAGTGCATGCCCTTCTTTGCGAAGATCTTGCCGAGCGTCGAGCAGGCCTCCGCGAAGCCGGAGTCCTGGGGGTCGATCCTCTGGAGCAGGCGGATCGCGTCATCCGGCCGATCCAGCTCCGCAAAGGTCTTGCCCGCCTCGAAGATCCGCCCCGCGGCCTCGAGCAGCTGCGCCTGCTTCGCGCGGTCCCCGAGGTCCGCATAGCACTGCGCCGCCATCCCGGGCTCGGAAGCCCTCTCATAGGCCTTCGCCGCCCGCTCGGAGAGGTTCGCCGTCCGGAACATCTCGGCGGCCGCCTGGTAGTCTCCGGCGTTCTCGTAGCAGCCGCCCGCGCGTTCGAACTGCTCCAGCCTGCGGTAGAGGTCGCCGGCCTCGGCGAACTCGCCGGCCTTCTCGAGAAGCGGTACCGCGCGCTCGATCTCCCCCTGGTCGCGCAGGAACTCCCCCCGATGCCGGGCTGCGAGGACGGGATCTCCCGCCCGTTCCAGAGCATCGGCGGCCAGGTCGCCGCGACCCACGCGCAGGAAGAGCTCGGCCGCCCGCTCGAACGCCTCTGCGCGCAGCGCCACCTCGGCCGCCTCGGCGAGGAGACCCGCGCGGACCAGCAGCTGCTCCGCCTGATCGAGCTGCCCGAGCCGCTCGAAGAGCTCGGAGCCCCGCTTCGCGATGCTGCGCAGCTCCTTCTGTCGGCTGCGATTCTCGGTCGAGGTACCGGGTCCCTCGTCATCGAAGGCGGCGAGCAGCTCGCGCGCGGCCTCGGACTCGGCGCCGGCCTCGAGGAAGGCCTGGGCCGCGTGGTGATGGAATCCCACCGCGGCGAAGCAGCGTCCGGCATCGCGGTGGCAGCTGACCTTCTCGTAGAACTCCCCCGCCACCGATCGACGGCCCGCCTTCTCGTAGCAACGCGCGGCATCCCCGTGGCGCTCGAGCCGCGCCCAGATGGCGCCCGCCGACTCGGCGCGCCCGGCGCGCTCGTAGAGCTCCGCTGCCTCCTCGAAGCGGTTCTGATCGTGACGGATCTCTGCGGCGCGAACCCACTGCGAGACCGACACGAAGCGCTCGAACGCCTCTTCGGACAGGCCATTGTGCAGCAGGATCTCTGCGGCTGCCTCGGGACCGTCGGCGCTCTCGCGCTCCTTCGCCTGGCGGAGCACCCGCCGCATGTCCTTGCGGGAGAGCTTCTCGCCCTCCGCCCGCAGCGGAGAGCGCCCGGAGGCCTGGGCGCGACCCTCTCCCCGCGACGGCCGGGAGATGCGGCGACGGCGCGGCCAGAGCGCGAACACCGCGCCCAGCGCTCCGAGCGCAACGCCCGCGAGGGGCGCGGGTCCCGCGCCGAGCTTCGCCAGCGCCTCGAGGGTGGCGTCGCCCCGCTCGGCTCCGAGCCGCTCGGCGAGCAGTCGACGCGCGGTCGTGTGCAGGCCATCCTCGGAGATGGCGAGGGAGCGAAGGGCGACGCTCGCCCCGGCGCAGGTGAGCGCAGCGGTGAGCACGAGCGAGCGGAAGATCCACGCCACGACCTCGCATCGGCCGATCCAGCCCCTGGGTTGACCGACGGAACCGCGTCCGGGCGAGGCCCCGCCCGAGCGGATCCGGGGCCGATCAGCCGTAGGCGAGCAGCCGGAGGCTGGCGACGATGACCGCCGCAGCCAGGAGCGGCCGGATCAGCCGGGGACCCACGCGGGCCCCGAGCCGAGCCGCGAGGTAGCCTCCGCTGCCCGTCCCGAGGGCCAGCACGATCCCGTAGAGCCAATCGACCTTTCCGGCCCAGAGGAACTGGCCGAGCGCGACGGCCGTGAGCGCGAGTGTCAGGAACACGCGCGCACTGGCGGCGCGCACCAGGTCGAGGCCGCTCAAGGTGACCAGCGCGAGCACGAGGGGAATCCCGATCCCCGCCTGCACCGCACCTCCATAGAATCCCAGCGCCCCGTAGAGCCCGACCTCGGCGATCCGCGGGATCCGGCGCCTCGCGCCGTCCGCGCGGGGTCTGGGGTTCCAGAGCAGGACGGGGAGCATCGCCAGCATGGCGACGCCGAAGACGCGCGCAAACACCGCATCGGGGATGCTCGCGGCAGCCCAGGCCCCGATCCACGATCCCGCGAGCGTGGCGGGCAGCAGCCGGACTCCGAGCGCCGACTCGGAGATCCCCTCCTGGCGGAAGCCGGCGACCGCGGTGGCACTCTGCACGAAGACACCGACCCGGTTGGTGGCGTTCGCAACCGTGGCAGGCAGCCCCAGGAAGATGAGCAGGGGCACGGTCAGGAAGGAGCCACCTCCGGCCAGCGTGTTGATGAAGCCCGCCGCGATGCCACCGGCCACGAGCACCAGCGCCTCGGGACCCGTCAGAAGAGGTCTTCCTGGCGACTCCGGGACGCGGGATCTCTCGGGCGTCCGCTCCGCCCGGACGGCCGAGCGCTCCCGACGTGCTCGTACGCTCGGGCCGTCGCCAGCCGGCCACGCGGGGTCCGCTCGAGGTAGCCCTCCTGGATCAGGTAGGGCTCGTAGATGTCCTCGATCGTGCCGCGATCCTCGCCGGTCGCCGCCGCGAGCGTGTCGATCCCGACGGGCCCACCCTCGAATTTGTCGATCAGCGTGAGCAGGAGCTCGCGATCCATGCGGTCGAAGCCCGCCTCGTCGACCTCGAGGCACTCCAGTGCGTGGCGGGCGATCGGGCGCGTCAGGCGCCCGGTTCCCTCGACCTCGGCGTAGTCGCGCACCCGGCGCAGCAGGCGGTTGGCGATGCGGGGGGTCCCGCGGGAGCGACCGGCGATCTCCTCGGCCCCGTCCTCATCGAGCTGTACCTCCAGGATGCGCGCGCTGCGCTCGAGGATCTGCCGGAGGTCCGAGGGTGGGTAGTAGGCGAGGCGCGCCACGTACCCGAAGCGGTCCCGCAGCGGCGAGGTCAGCAGCCCCGCCCGGGTCGTGGCGCCGACCAGGGTGAAGTGCGGCAGCTCGATCCGGACGCTGCGGGCGGAGGGCCCCTGCCCGATCACCAGGTCGAGCCTGAAGTCCTCCATCGCCGGATAGAGGAACTCCTCGATCGCGGGGTTCAGGCGGTGGATCTCGTCGATGAAGAGCACCTCGCCCGGCTCGAGGTTGGTGAGAATGGCCGCCAGGTCCCCCTGGCGCTCGATCACCGGTCCCGAGGTGGACCGCAGCGCGACGCCCATCTCGCGTGCGATCACGTGGGCGAGCGCGGTCTTGCCCAGCCCCGGGGGACCGTGGAAGAGCGAGTGGTCGAGCGGCTCGCCCCGAGCGCGCGCCGCCCGGATGAACACGTCCAGGTTGTGACGGATCGCAGGCTGACCGACGAACTCGTCGAGGCTCGCCGGCCGCAGCTGGCGCTCGACCTGCGCCTCGCCCTCGAAGGGCTCTCCGGCCAGCGTCTCATCCTGACGCGACACGCAGCGCCTCCCGGATCAGAGTTTCGATGCCCGCATCCTCGGGCGCCGCCTCGCGCGCGGCTTGCACCGCCCGCTCCGCGCGCGCGCGAGGATAGCCCAGGTTCTCGAGCGCGGAGATCGCCGACTCGGCATCGTCGACCTCCACCGGTGAGGGCGAGTCGATCGCCAGGGCGTCGACCTTGTCGCGCAGGTCGATGCAGATCCGCTCGGCGGTCTTGCGACCGACACCGGGAATCTGGAGCAACGAGCGGAACTCGTCGCGGCGAATGGCGTTCGCCAGAGCCGCGACGGAGAGCCCCGAGAGGATCGCGAGCGCCAGCCGGGGACCGACGCCGCTCGTCTGGAGCAGCAGCTCGAAGGCCGTCCGCTCGGCCTCGGTTCCGAACCCGTAGAGCAGGAGCTGATCCTGGCGCAGGTAGGTGTGGATCCGCAGCCGCAGGGTCTTGCCCTCGTCCGGAAGCTCCAGGAACGTCGAGAGCGGGACCCGGACCTCGTAGCCCACCCCGCCCACGTCCAGGGTCAGCCGCTCCGGCCGCTTCTCGGCCAGGCGACCCTCGAGCCTCGCGATCATCGGGCGCTCCAGCGCCTGCGGGTCCCGGATCGGGAGCGCGGAGGGCGAGCGGGGACCAGCGGGCTCGCGTGTACGTGGGCATGACAGATCGCGACCGCCAGGGCATCCGCCTCGTCCGACGCGGGCGCCTCGGCAAGCCCCAGCAGCCGCCGCACCATCCGCTGCACCTGGGCCTTGTCGGCACCGCCGTGCCCCGTCACCGCGCGCTTGACCTCGGCGGGGGAGTACTCGGCACCGGCGAGGCCCACCCGACCGCAGGCGACGAGCGCCGCACCCCGCGCCTGACCGAGCAGCAGCGCCGAGCGCGGGTTGCGCGCCGAGAAGACCGCCTCGAGGGCCACGCAGTCGGGCCGCGTCTCGAGCAGCACCGCCTCGAGCGCCGCGGCGATCGCGGCCAGGCGTCGCGTCAGCTCCCCCTCTCCGACCCGGATCACCCCTCCCGCGACCCGTTCCAGCCGGGGTCCCTCCTGGGCCACCACTCCGTAGCCGGTGGCGCGGGAGCCCGGATCGATTCCGAGCACGCGCACGGTCCCCCCTTTCCGCGCGCCGGACTGGCTCAGCCGGCGTCCATGAGTTGCCGCATCTCGTCGTCGGAGATGTCGAAGTTGGCGTACACCTGGTTCACGTCCTCGTGGAGGTCCAGCGCCTCGTAGAGACGAAGCATCGTCTGGGCTTCCTTTCCCGAGAGCTTCTGGGTGGTGCTCGGCACCAGCTGCAGGCTGGCCGACTCCGCGCTGAACCCCGCCTCTTCGAGCGCCGCCTGCACGCGATGCAGCGCCTGGGGCTCGGTCCGGATCTCGAGCGTGTCGCCGTCCTCGATTACGTCGCTGGCATCCGCCTCGATCGCGGCTTCGGCGAGCGCGTCCGCGTCGCGATCCCCGGTATCGAAGAGCAGGACCCCGTAGGGCTCGAAGAGGTAGGCGACACAGCCGGTCGACCCGAGGTTGCCGCCGAACTTGCTGAAGAGGTGTCGCAGCTCGCTGACGGTGCGATTGCGGTTGTCGGTGACGGCATCGACGATGATCGCGACTCCACCGGGGCCGTAGCCCTCGTAGCGGATCTCCTCGTAGCTCTCTCCGGCCAGCTCGCCGGTTCCCTTCTTGACGGCGCGCTCGATGTTGTCCTTGGGCATGTTCTGCGCGCGGGCCTTGTCGATCGCCATCCGGAGCCGGGGGTTTCCCACCGGATCCCCGCCCCCGTGGCGCGCGGCCACCGTGAGCTCGCGGATCAGCTGGGTGAACACCTTGCCCCGCCTGGCGTCAGCAGCGCCCTTCTTGCGCTTGATGGTCGACCACTTGGAATGCCCGGACATGCCCACAGGATACCGCAGGCGAAAGAGATCCCGCAGTGGGGCCGATGAGTTCGGCGACCGCAGCAGGTCTCGGAGGCGGCCATGACGGAGCCCGTCGCGATCGGAATCGACCTTGGAACCAGCAACTCCTGCGCCGCCTGCGCCTCCGGGGGGCGTCCACGGGTTCTCCCCAACGCCTTCGGAGAGAGGACGACCGCTTCCGTCGTCGCCTTCGGCCAGGATGGCAGCATCTCGGTCGGGAACCAGGCCAAGGCCCGCGTGATCCTGGATCCGCAACATACGGTCTCGTCGTCCAAGCGCCTGATCGGCCGCTACTTCTTCAGCCAGGAGGCCCGCAAGGCGCGGGCGATCTCGCGCTACGAGATCGTCGAGGGTAAGAACCACTCCATCCGGATTCGCATCCGCGACGAGGACTTCAGCCTGCCCGAGATCTCGGCCTTCATCCTCAAGGAGATGAAGCAGATCGCGGAGACCGAGCTCGGGGCACCGGTGCGCAGGGCCGTGATCACGGTGCCCGCCTACTTCAACGACAACCAGCGCCAGGCCACCAAGGACGCCGGCCGGATCGCCGGGCTCGAGGTGCTGCGGATCCTCAACGAGCCCACCGCGGCCGCACTCGCCTACGGCTACGGCCGGGACCTGCAGCAGCGGGTCTGCATCTACGACTTCGGCGGCGGGACCTTCGATGTGTCGATCCTCGAGATCGGAGGCGACGTCTTCGAGGTGCTCGCGACCTGCGGGGATACCTTCCTGGGTGGAGACGACCTCGACGACCGGATCATCGACCTGCTGGCCGAGGAGTTCCAGGCGCGCTACGACGCAAACGTGCGGACCGATCCCTTCGCCTTCGAGAAGCTGAAGGCCGCCGCCGAGCAGGCCAAGATCGACCTCGCCGAGCACGACTCGACGCACATCGAGATCCCGAACCTCCTGAGCCGCGACGGAGAGCAGCTCAGCCTCGAGCATACGCTGACCCGTGAGGAGTTCGACAAGCTCGAGGCTGACCTGATCCAACGCACCTTCAAGGTCTGCGACGAGGCGATGCAGCAGGCCGGCCTGACGGTGCGGGACCTCGACGGGGTCATCCTGGTGGGCGGTCCCACGCGGCTGCCGACGATCCGCGAAGCGGTGCGCGACTACTTTCAGCGCGAGCCGAACGCCGACATCAACCCCGACGAGGTCGTCGCCATCGGAGCCGCGATCCACGCCCACGCGCTGGCCTCGGACCAGACCGACAGCTTCCTGCTCGACGTCACGCCGCTGTCGCTTCGCATCGGGATCGCGGGCGGACTGACCGAGCCGATCATCGAGCGCAACACCCCGGTCCCGATCGAGCACACCCGCGTGTTCACGACGGCACGCGATCACCAGGCCGCGGTCGCGGTGCGGATCTACCAGGGTGAGCTCCGGAGCACCGAGGGCAACGAGATGCTGGGGGAGTTCGAGTTCTCCGGGTTCGAGCCGGCACCGCGGGGCGACGTGCAGATCGAGGTCACCTTCTCGATCACGACCGAAGGCATCGTGACGGTCCAGGCGCGCGACCCCCGGACCGGCGCCGCGCGCTCGACCCGGGTGACCCTCTCGAGCGGCCTCTCCGAGGAGGAGATCGAGGCCCTCCTCAGCCGGGCGCGCAGCGAGAGCATCGCGCGCGAGCGGGCCCCCGACTCGCCCGCCGACTTCCCCGCGCCCGCGCCGCCAGGTGCGGCGAGCGCAGCCTCGCAGGAGCCGATTCCCCTCCCGGATTTCGACGACTCCGAGGAGGAGTTCCTGCTGGAGCCCGGTCCCACGAGCCAGCTCGATCCCGAGATCGCCCCGGACGCTGCGTCGGGGGCCGCCGAGCCCCTCCTCGAGCCCGACGACGGCTCGCCCCGGGAGCGCTGAGGGAGGATGGGCCCCGCCGAGATCCGCGCCCTGGCGCGCATGCTCGAGCGCCTCGACTACTACCGGCTCCTGCGGGTCGCACGCGACGCCTCGAGCCGCGAGATCCGAGCCGCCTACCATCGGGCGCGCCGCGAGTTCCACCCCGACGCCTTCCTCTCCCAGGATCCCGAGCTGCAGGCGGACGTGGACCGGATCGCGCGCCGGATCACCGAGAGCTACGTGGTCCTGCGCGACCCGAACCGGCGCCAGCGCTACGACCGGGGGCTGGAGGCGGGGAGCCTACGCCTGACGCCCGAGGCGGAAGGGGCCAAGCGCGACGAGGAGGAGTCCCGGCGGGGACGGACACCCAACGGCCGCCGCTTCTTCGCCCTGTGCGTCGAGGAGGAGCGCCGGGGCGACCTGGCGCGGGCCCTCTCGCACCTGCGCATGGCGCTCACCTTCGAAGCCGGGAACCCCCACTTCCTGGAACGGCTCGCGGACCTCGAAGACCGCCAGAGGCAGAGCGCCACCCGTTGACCTGCCCGCCGCCTGCGCGCATCATCGCGCGCGCCCCCCGGGCCGGCCCCCGGCGCGGGGTGTCCCCGTCCCTCGAGCCAGCCCGAAGCCAGGAGGAGAGGCCCGCCCATGGCAGAAGAAGCGAAGGCGAGTGGTCCGCGCCCGGTCGTGCCATACCTGAAGATCCCCGAGAAGGCAGACCCCTACCTGGAGGGATCGCGCTGCAAGAGCTGCGGTGCGGTCTTCCTGGGCGAGCGTTCGATCTGCTCGTCGTGCGGCGGCCGCGACTCGCTCGAGAAGCAGCGCCTCTCGAATCGCGGCGAGCTCTACGTCTACTCGATCGTGCACCGATCCTTCCCCGGAATCGAGACCCCCTACGTGTCGGCCGTCGTGGACCTCGAGGGGGGAGGCACGATCAAGGGCAACCTGATCGGCGTCGACCCGGATCCTGCGAAGATCAAGATGGGCATGCCGGTCGAGCTCGTGTACCGGATCGCGCCGCGCAAGGACAAGGACGGCAACGAGTACCTGACCTACTACGTCCAGCCCGCCTGAGCGTAGTCCATCCAGGAAGGAGTAGTGAGATGACGGAAGTCTACGTCGTCGGAACCGACATGATCCGCTTCGGGCGCTTCCCGGACAAGACGGTTCCCCAGCTCGGTGCCGCGGCCGCCCTGATGGCCCTCGACGACTGCAGTCTCGGAATCCGTGACATGCAGGCCCTCTACTGCGGGAACCTGATGCAGGCCAACGCCATGGTCGGACAGCGCATCCTCCAGGAGATCGGCCAGACGGGGATTCCCGTCGTGAACTGTGCGAATGCCTGTGCGACCGGAGCCACCGCCTTCCGCGAGGCGTGGATGGCCATCAAGGCGGGCGTCTACGACCTGTGTCTGGCCGTCGGCGTCGAGCAGATGGGGCGCGCCGGGCTGCTCGGCGGCGGAGGCGGCGGGGGAGGCATTCCGCGCGAGGGCTTGCTCGGCTCGGGTCTGATGCCCGCGGTCTTCGGCGAGGCCGGGATGGAGCACAGCCGCAAGTACGGCACGACCTTCGAGCAGTTCGCGAAGGTCTCGGTGAAGAACCACCACCAGTCCACGCTGAACCCCAAGGCGATGTACCAGAAGGAGACCCCCCTCGATGTCGTCATGGGTGCCGAGATGATCTGCTACCCGAACACCAAGCTGATGTGCTCGGTCAACGTCGATGGCTCGGCCGCCGCGGTGCTCGCCTCGGAGCGAAGGGCCCGGGAGCTGGGGCTGATGGGTCGGGCGGTGCGGGTCGCCGCTTCGGTGATGACCAGCGACCGCTACACGGAGCGCGACCTCACGATGCCGGACGTCAATACCTGCACGCGCGAGGCGGCCCAGCAGGCCTACGAGACGGCGGGGATCGACCCCTCCGACGTCGACCTCGTGGAGCTGCACGACTGCTTCGCGACCGCGGAGATCCTGCACTACGAGAACCTGCGCCTCTGCGGCGAGGGCGAGGCCCCGAAGATGATCGACGAGGGCCAGACGGCGCTGGGAGGCCGCGTGCCGGTGAACGTCTCGGGCGGGCTCCTGTCCAAGGGACACCCGCTCGGCGCGACCGGGATCGCGAACATCTACGAGGTCTCGACCCACCTGCGAGGCGAGGCGGGCAAGCGCCAGGTCGAGGGCGCGAAGGTCGGGATGACACACGTGATCGGATTGGGCTCGGCCTGCGCCATCCACCTGCTGGAGCGCGTGAGCGCCTGATCCCGCCGCTCGTTCGTCCCTCACCGGGGGGCTGGAAGCCCCCCGGCGGCGGGACCTACCGGGGAGGGTCGCCGGCCTCGGCGAGCGCGCCCTCCAGGGCCTCCCAGGCCAGCGTCGCGCAGCGCCGGCGGCCGGGGAAGCGGCCGACTCCCGAGAAGGCGAGCAGACGCGGGTCCAGACCGGGATCCGCCTCTCCGCCTTCGACGAGCTTGTGCAGGCTGGCGTGGAGCGCCGCTGCGGCGGAGGGCCGCGCTCCCTGGACCCGCTCGGACATGATGCTGCCGGACGCGACGCAGAGACTGCAGCCGCGCGAGCGCACCGAGACCTGGTCGATCCGCCCTTCGCGCAGCGTCACCTCCACCCGGGACTGGTCCCCACAGACCGGGTTCGAGACCGTCGCGCTTCCGTGCGGCGAGGCCAGCGGCGAGCGACCGCGCGGGCGTCGATAGTGGTCGAGAATGACGTCGCGGTAGAGCGCGTCGATGGGACCGGAGTCGGCTATCGGGGGCACCGCTCGCTCGGGACGGGCCCCGCCGGCACCTCGACCCGGCCCTCGCGAATGCGCACACCCTTGACCTGGGCGAGCGGCCGGGCGCTGGGCTCTCCCCGCATGTGCCAGAGGATCTCGGCGACGATCGAGAGCGCGATCTCGCTCGGCGTCCGCGCACCGAGGTCCAGGCCGCAAGGCGCCGCGATCCGCTCGAGCACCTGGCTCGGGAATCCGGCCTCGGCCAGCCGCTCCAGGAGCAGGGCCGAGCGCTTGCGGCTCGCGACCACGCCCACCCAGGCAGGGCGTCTGGGAAGAACGCTCTCGAGGGCCTCGAAGTCGGTCCGGTGCTGGGTGGTGACCACGACGTAGGTGCTCGCATCGCACTCGACGCGGGTGTAGTCGGGATCGTCGATGATGCGCAGATCTGCGCCTGGAAAGGCGGCGTCGGTGGCGAGAGGATCGTTCACGGTCACCTGCAGATCGACGAGGTGCGCGAGCGCGCAGAGCGTCTCGGCGATCGCCCCGTGGCCCAGGATGCACAGCCGCGCCGCGGGAATCACCGGCTCCACGTATACGCTCATACGACCTCCGCAGGGCATGCCCACGCCGAGCACCTCGTCGTCCAGGTCGAGATGGAGCAGCTTCGTCGCGCGATCCGCCAGGGCCTCGAGCGCTGCATCTCGCACCGCAGACTCGGCGCAGCCTCCACCGATCCAGCCGAGGACCACGCCGCCCTCGCGGTCCAGCAGCGCTTTCGCTCCCGGCCGCGCCGAGACGCTCCCCTCGACGTCGACGACGGTCGCTACGACGAAGGGCTCGCCGCTCTCCGCGAGAGCCAGGTAGCGACGTGCAAAGTCGATCGGAGCGGGTCCGCTCATCGGCGCCGAGAGTGTAGCAGCCCCCCGTTGCGTGCCCGCGCGACGCTGCTTCGGGCTGCGCTATGCTCCGCCGCAGTGAACTCCGGCGAGCCCAGGGAGCGAGTCCTCCGCGCGAGTCTCGCTCTGGCGTGCGCCCTGGGGCTGCTGATCCTCGGCGCCGCAAGGGTCACCGACGCCCAGGGCCGGGCGCGGCCAGGCTTTCCGCTGCCCCGGTTCTCGGCCCGTACCCTCGGGGGCGGGAGCTTCAGCACCGACGCCCTCGCGAACCGTCGCGCGGTCCTCTACCTGTTCTCGAGCCGGGACCCCGACGCCGATCGCTTTGCGGGGCTCGTGGAGCGGATGGGCTCCGACCTCGAGGCGGCGAACGTCCAGCGGATCGGAATCGCCCGCGACCCGCAGCCGGAACGCGCGCGCGAGTTCGCGGCCCGCCACCACTTCGGGTTCCCGATCCTCGAGGACGCCAACCTCTCGGTCAGCCGAAAGCTCAATGCCCCAGCCGGGAAGTCGGCCCTCTACCTCGTGGATGGCGAGGGCTGGATCTTTGGCGGCTTTGCCGGGCTCGACGTCCAGATCGACGACCCGATCGCCTACTACGAGCGCTCCCTGCGCGAGTCGCTGCACATCGAGAAGCCCGGAGAGTCCGTGGAGCCGTCCCTCGGGGTGCTGCCGCCCGCGCCCGACTTCCGCGTCCGGTCGCTCGCCGGAAGCGAGATCTCGCTGGCGGACCTGGCGGGACAGGCGGCGGTCCTGGTCTTCTTTCTACCGACCTGCCCCCACTGCCACGAGCTGCTCCGGTTCCTGGAGGGCCTTCACGAGCGCCTGGCCGCCACCCCCTTCCGGGTCGTCGCGATCAGCATCCAGAATCACCGCTACGTGATGGAAGACATGCGCTCGAAGCTGGGGCTCACGTTCCCGCTCTACGTCGATCCGGACGCGACCGTGCAGCGCGCCTACGCCTTCAACGCCAGCGTTCCCGATACGCTGGTCCTCGACCGGCAGGGGCGCGTCTTCGCGCGACACGTCGGAGCCGAGCCGCGGATCGAGGCCCTCCTGACGATGGAGATTCGCCACGTGCTGGGAGTCGAGAACCCGATCCTGCTCGACCGCAAGGGCTACAGCGGCGCCGAGGCCTGTCGCATCTGTCATACCCGCGAGCACGACACCTGGACGCTGACGCAGCACTCCTATGCCTTCGAGACCCTGGCCGAGCACGCCGAGGACCGGAACCCCGAGTGCCTGCGCTGTCACACCGTCGGCTTCGGCAAGGAGGGCGGCTACAGCCTCGACACGCCCTTTCCCTATCTCGAGGGCGTGCAGTGCGAGAACTGCCACGGGCGTGGGGGCCCGCACCAGTCTCCGGGGTTCGCGAGCCAGGGCTACGAGCGGGTCTGCCGGGGCTGTCACGACGAGACCCACTCGCTGCGCTTCAAGTTCGCCGAACGGCTTCCCCTGGTCTCGCATACCGCCAACGAACAGTTCGCGAGCCTCTCGCTCGAGGAACGCGAGAAGCTTCTCGCGAGGCGCTCGAAGCGACAGCTCAAGATGTTCGACCCGGGGCGCTTCGTTGGATCCGAGCGCTGCCAGAGCTGCCATGTGCCTCAGTACGAGAAGTGGCAGAAGTCGGCGCACTCTCACGCCTTCGAGACGCTCGCGAAGAGCGGGGACCGGGCCAACGATCGCTGCCTCGCCTGCCACACCACCGGATTCCAGAAGACCGGGGGGTTCCCCGAGGGGGGCCCCGCCCTCCGGCAGGTGGGATGCGAGAGCTGTCACGGCCCGGGCGGCGACCACGTGGCCGAGGGATCCCGCAAGAAGGGCACGATGCTCTACCTGAGCGACAAGTGCGATACCTGCGTGATCCTTCAGATCTGCGGATCCTGTCACGACGACCAGAACGATCCACGCTTCGAGTTCGAGCTCGACGAGAAGCTGCGCGCGACCGCCCACGGCGGGATCAAGGACTTCTCGAAGTGAGGGAGCCGCAGGCCGAGACGCTGCAGCGGGTGCGCGCCGTGCTCGTGGACTGGGCCGAGGACGGCGTCGACTTCCTGCCCCGTTCGAAGACACCGCCGGCGGCCGTCGTGGAGCCTCCTCCATCGACGGCTGCGCCGACGGCCTCGGCGCCGGATCTCTCCCAGCTCTCCCGAGAGGGAGGAGCAGACCGCCTGGCGCAGGTCCGTGCGGAGCTCGGCGACTGCCAGCGCTGCGGCCTGGCGGCGGGAAGGAGCCACCTGGTCTTCGGAGAGGGCAGCGCGGCGGCGGACGTCGTCTTCATCGGTGAGGGTCCGGGCGCCGAGGAGGATCGCACGGGCCGACCCTTCGTCGGGCGCGCGGGCGAACTCCTGAACCGGATGATCGAGGCGGTGGGCTGGCGGCGCGAGGACGTCTACATCTGCAACCTCGTGAAGTGCCGTCCTCCGAGGAACCGGGATCCCCAGCCCGACGAGATCGCCGCCTGCGCGCCCTTCCTGCGCGCGCAGGTCGAGGCGATCGCCCCCCGAGTCATCGTCACCCTCGGCAAGCCGGCGATCTCGACCCTGCTGGGACGGAGCGTGCCGATCACGCGCCTGCGGGGCCGGTGGCAGGAGTGGAGCGGCTTTCCGGTCATGCCGACCTTCCACCCGGCCTACCTGCTGCGCAGCTACACGCGTGCGAATCGCCAGGCGGTCTGGGACGATCTTCAGGCGGCACGCGCGCGTGTCGACGCGGACGCGTAGCCGCGGCTCGCTCGCTCTCCCCAGGACCGCCCTGCCGGTCGCGGTGGCGGTGCTGCTCGTCGCGCTCCTCGGAGAGGGGGCCGCCGCGTCGGAGCGGCAGCCCGGCCCTGCCCCGCTGCGGGCGGGCTTCGGGATCGCTCCCCTCCCGGCACCCCTGGGCGCGGGCCTCGCGGGCTACGGGGGGATGCGAACGAGGCGCGCGCGCGGGATCCTGGATTCGCCCGAGGCGAGGGCGCTCGTGCTCGCACAGGGCGGCCGGCGCCTGGCCCTCGTCTCGATGGACATCCTGATCGCGCGGCCGCGCATTCGAGCGGCGGCGCTCGACGCGGCCGCACCCCTGGCGCTGGATCACCTGTGGCTCTTCGCGTCGCACACCCACTCGGGGCCCGGGGGCTTCGAGCCCGGCTGGATCGCCGAGCGCGTCATGGGAGCCTCGTTCGACCCCGAGGCGGCCCGGCGCCTGGGCGGTGCCGCGGCCAGGGCCATCGAGGCCGCCGTCTCCGATCTCTCTCCGGCGCGGCTGGCGGCCATCCAGGGCACGATCGGGCTGGCC
Source organism: Myxococcota bacterium (assembly GCA_046757685.1). GTDB lineage: Bacteria > Myxococcota_A > UBA9160 > SZUA-336 > SZUA-336 > JBHHYV01. The sequence continues at coordinate 7,858 of JBHHYV010000025.1, read as the reverse complement.
GAGAACCGCCGCTTCGCGGACGGCCCGGTCGAGACGAAGCTCGCGATCCTGCGCATCGAGCCGACCGGCGGCAAGCCCCCGGTGGTGCTCTTCTCCTTCGGGGCCCACCCGACCGTGCTCTCGCCGCGCTCCCGCGACTACTCGGGAGACTTCGTCGCCGCCGCGCGGCGCGACCTGGAGCGGGCCGGCCTGCGGCCGATCTTCGTGCAGGGTCCGCTGGGTGACCAGCAGCCGGTCTCGCGCGAGGGGCCGCTGTGGCCGAAGGCGCTCGCGGCGCAGCGTCGCCAGGTCCACGAGATCGGGCGCAGACTGGCGACCGCAGTGCTCGAGACCCTCGCACGCGCGCCCCAGGCCAGAGCGGCCGGGCTGCGCGCGGCGGAACGCTGGGCGCGCCCCCCGCAGCAGCGGCTACGGCGTTTCTGTCCCTTCTGGTGGCTGGCCCCGGTCGCCGGCCGGTTCGTCGATCGCTTCCTCTCCGAGAGGGTGCCCTTCGTGGCGCTCGGTCTCGGAGATGCGCTCCTCGTCGGGGTTCCAGCGGAGCCCTCGAGCCGGGTCGGAGACGCGCTGCGGGAGCTGCTCGCCCGCGCCCCGGTCCGCTTCGCCGTGGCGCACGCGAACGACTGGCTCGGCTACGTCGTCGAGCCCGACACCTATCGGCAGGGAGGCTACGAGTCCTGCATGTCCTTCTTCGGACCCGACCTTTCCTCGTGGCTCGTGAGCGAGGCCCGACGAACCGTGGAGGCCCTCGAGTGAGCGCGTCGGCTACGGTCCGCTGCGGGATCGTCCTGCATCCCTCGGCTCACACGCTCTCCCCGCGGCTCCACCGCGAGGCCTATGCCGAGCTCGAGCTCGAGGCTCGCTACGAGACCTTCGACGTGACGCCCGCCCAGCTGCCGGAGACGCTCCGCCGGCTGGGCGAGCAGGGGCTGCGCCAGCTCTCGGTCTCGCTGCCCCACAAGGAGGCCGTGCTCGAGCTGGCCGACCGCGCGACCCCGGAGGCGCGCGCCATCGGAGCCGCCAACACCCTCACGCGGGAACACGGCGAGTGGGTCGCCGACAACACCGACTGGATCGGAGTCGCGCGCAGCCTCGAGCCGCACGGGCCGTGGGAGGGACGGCGCGCGCTGATCCTGGGCGCCGGGGGGGCGGCGCGGGCCATCGTCTACGCGCTGGAGCACCTCGACTGCCAGGTCTGCGTGACGAACCGCTCTCCAGAGCGGGCCCGACGACTGGTGGCCGAGCTGGGAGGCCGCGTCGGAGCCGTGGACGATCCGTGGGACCTGCTGGTCAACGCCACCCCGGTGGGAATGTTCCCCGACGTCGACGCGACGCCCTTTCCGGCCGAGTCCCTGCGCCCGGGCGGTCTCGTCTTCGACAGCGTCTACCGGCCCCTCCAGACGCGGCTGCTCCGAGAGGCGCGCGCGGCAGGCTGCGCGATCCAGGACGGGCTCGAGATGCTGGTGCACCAGGCGGCCGAGCAGGTCCGGATCTGGAGCGGGTGGACGCCTACGGCGGCGCGCCTGAGAGAGGCCGCGCTTCGAGAGCTCCGCTAGACCTCGAGCAGCTGCGCGATCCGCTCGCGGTGGGAAGTGGGATCGCCGTAGGTGACCTCGACGGCCTTGGCACGCTTGAAGTAGAGGTGGCAGTCGTACTCCCAGGTGAACCCGACGCCGCCATGGATCTGGATGTTCTCCGCCGAGCAATGGCGGTAGGCATCGCTCGTGTAGGCCTTGGCCATGGCTGCGGCCAGAGCCGCCTCGTCGAGATCCTCGGCCGCGGCCCACGCGGCGTAGTAGGTGATGGACTTGGACGACTCCACCTCGATCAACATGTCGGCGCACTTGTGCTTGATCGCCTGGTGGACGCCGATGGGCTTGCCGAACTGGATCCGCTCCTTTGCGTAGGCGACCGAGTCCTCGAGGACCTTCTCCGAGCCGCCCACCGACTCGGCCGAGAGCGCGACCAGCGCCCGATCGCGCACCCACTCCCAGGTGCGCCACGCCTCGCCCTCGCCGGCCAGGAGCTCGCCGTGTGCGCCGTCGAAGCCGATCTCGGCGATGCGCTGGGTCTGGTCCATCGACTCGAGGGGCGTGACCTCGACCCCCCCGCGCGACGGGTCGACCAGCAGCAGCGAGATGCCGGCCTCGCCTCCCGTCGTGCCGGTCCGCGCTGCGACCACGATCCGGCCGGCGTTCTGCCCGTGGGGCACGAAGAGCTTGGTCCCGGTCAGCCGATAGCCCGTTCCCTCCTTCTGCGCCCGGAGCTCCAGGTCGGCGGGCTCCTCGCTGCCAGCCTCCTCGGTGATCGCGAACGAGAGAACCAGATCGCCACACGCGACGGCCGGGAGCAGCTCCTTGCGCTGGGGCTCGCTTCCCGACCGCAGCAACGCGAGGGTGCCCTGAAGGGTGGCGAAGTAGGGCGAAGGCAGCAGTCCCCGGCCCATCTCCTCGAGGATGACCACGAGATCCACGAAGCCGAGCCCCGCTCCCCCCAGCTCCTCGGGAATCAGCAGCCCCAGCCAGCCGAGCTCTGCCATCTTCTTCCACAGCTCCGGCCGATAGCCGCGGGGATCGTCCATCAGCTCGCGAACCGTCGCCATGGGGCACTCGTTCTCGATGAACTCCCGCGCAGTGGTCCGCAGGAACTCCTGCTCTTCCGTGAATCCGAAATTCATCGCTCCCTCGTAGCGTGCGCCCTGCTGCCCCTCGAAGCGGCCGGATGGTACCTTGCTGCAAGATCCGCCGTCAATCCGCGGCGAGTAACGCAAGCTACCGTCCCAACGTAGGAAATCCCGTGAATCCTGAACCCGGAGCCGCCTCGGAAGAGCCGCGCGAAAGCCCTGCACGAGGTTCGGGAACCCGGGTCGAGGCGATCGGAGTGACGAAGCGCTTCGGCGAGCGGGTGGTCCTGGGGGACCTCTCGCTCGAGATCGCTCCCGGCGAGGTCTTCGGTCTGATCGGACCCAATGGAGCCGGCAAGACGACCTTTCTGCGAATCCTCACCGGCTACTGGCTTCCGACCGAGGGCGACGTGCGCGTCGACGGACTCTCGGTCGTCGACGACCCGCAGGCCGTGCAGTCCCTCCTCGGGTATGCGCCCGAGCAGCCCAAGCTCTACACCGACCACCGCGTCGATGTCTTCCTACGCACGATGGGAGCGCTGCACGGGCTCTCGGGTCCGTCGCTTCGGGCGGCCACCGAGAAGGGCGTGGAGCGCTTCGGTCTGCAGGAGGTCTGCCGGCGGCGCATCGGTCTGCTCTCGAAGGGCTTCCGCCAGCGCGTCTCGCTCGCCCAGGCGTTGATCCACGACCCTCCGCTGCTGGTGATCGACGAGCCGACGGTGGGTCTCGATCCGCGCCAGCAGATCGAGCTGCGCGGGCTGATCCAGAGTCTGGGGGGACGGCATACGATCGTGATCTGCACGCACCAGCTCCGCGAGGCGGAGGCCCTCTGTGATCGGGTGGCGCTGCTCGACGGAGGCCGGCTGCAGGCGATCGCGACGGCCGCGCAGATTCGAGTGGGCGGCAGCCTCGAGAAGATCTTTCTCGAGCGCACCGCAGCGGGGCCAGGAGAGTGATCCGGCGGCTGGGAGCGCTCCTTCGCAAGGAGCTGCGAAGCCTCTTCGCAGCACCGATCGCGTACATCGTCCTGACCTGCTTCGTGTCGCTGTCCGGAATCTTCTTCTTCCAGCACCTGTCCACCTACAACCGCCTGCTCTTCGTCTTCCAGTCCGAGCAGGCCTCCGGAAGTGGATTCGACGCCGGAACCGTGCCGCTGCAGGTGAACATCCGCGAAGAGCTCTTCCTGCCGGCGGCCAACGACTTCACGCTTCTGCTGATGGTGCTGATCCCCCTCGTGACGATGCGCGTCTTCGCCGAGGAACGCGCCCAGGGAACCGACGAGCTGCTGCTGACCACCCCGATCCCGACGCGCGAGATCGTGGTCGCAAAGTTTGCTGCGACCTTTCTCTTCACGTCGCTGATGATCGCGGTGAGCGCGATCTATCCGTCGATCGCGGTCTCCTACGGACGGCTGGGCCTGGCCCACCTGGGGGCGCTCTTCGCGGGCCAGGTCTGCTTCTCGGCCGCCGTCGCCTCGATCGGGCTGGCGTGCTCGTCGTGGACCCGGAGCCAGATCGTCGCCGCCGTGCTCGGCTACGCGATCCCCTTCGTGCTGCTCGACTTCGGGTGGCTCGAGCCGGTCCTGAGCGCTCCCATCGCCGAGGCGCTCCGCAGCCTCTCGCTCCAGGGGCACATCGACAGCTTCGGGCGCGGCCTGATCGAGACCCGCAACCTCGTGTACTTCGCCGCCGTCACCCTGTGTGGCTACGCGGTCGCGCTGGCGTCCCTGCAGCTCGGGCGGGCGCGCTAGATGCCCTTCCTGGCGGCCGCGGGCCTCGTGATGTTCCTGACGGGACTCGGCTCCTGGTACGCGACCGGCCACCATCTGACCGCCTTCTTCGTCGTCAACGTGACGGCCGGTCCCACGCTGATCGCGATCGCCACCGTCGTACAGCTGCGCCGCTTCCGCGGCTTCACCGGGGCGGTATCTCGCCGCGTGATGCTGCGCTGGGCCGTCGTCCTGCCCGCGATCGGGGTGGCCTCGGTGGTGTCTTACCAGGTCGCGAGCCGGCACAGCGTGACCTTCGACCTGTCGTTCGACCAGGAGTACACGCTCTCGGACCAGACCCTTCGCCTGTGCCACGACCTGGGAGCGTCCGCGAGCGGAGTCCAGCTGCTCTTCTTCGAGGGAACCAAGCTCTCCCGTCAGCTGCGGCCCCTCGTCCAGGCCTACCGAGCCCACTGTCCCTCCGTTGCGATTCGCACGCTCGTCCCGCGCGACGCGCCTCCCGCCGCCCAGCAGATCCTGAACCGCTACGAGACGACCCTCGTCGGATGCGTCGGCGACCGCTGCGAGCCGGTCGGCTATCCCTCGGAGGGGAACATCACCAACTCCATCCTGAGGCTGACGCGCGAGAAGGAGATCCGGGTCTACTTTACGATCGGCCACGGCGAGGTGGACCTGGCGAGCGAGGCAGACCACGGCTACTCCGGGCTGGCGGCCGCGCTGCGCGACGAGGGCATCGAGCCGCGCGGCTGGATCGGCGCCGCCCAGCCAGAGGTGCCCGCCGATGCAGACGTCGTGATCCTCGCTGCGCCCGAGCGCAACCTCCTGGAGGGCGAGATCTCGGCGCTCGACCGCTACCTGGAGCGCGGGGGCCGCCTGCTGGCCCTGCTCGAGCCCGAGTTCGATACGAACGCCCTGGAGCTGCTCCGCCACTTCGGCTTCGGACTCCCCCCGGGGGTGGTCGTCGACGAGGCCACCAGCCCGCTGCTCGAGGAGGCCCGGCGCGTGAGCCTGCTCGTCAACAGCTTCGGGTCGCACCCGATCAGCGAGCCCTTCTCCGCCCGGACGATGCTGCTGCTTCCCGAGACGCGCGCGGTCCGCGCCCTTCACAAGCCCCAGCCCTCGGACCGCCTGGTCGAGCTCGCGTACTCGAGCCCACGATCGTGGGACGAGCGCGACGTGGGCGCCGCGATCGGGGGCCGGCCCGTCCGGCGGGACGCCGACGAGGGCGAGGGGGGCGAGCTCCCCCTCGCCGTGGCGGGGTCGTACCCGCGGCCCGTCGGTGAGACCCGCATCGTCGTCCTCGGCAGCCGGGAGTTCGCATCGAATCGGCTGCTGGGGTCGCTCTACAACCGCGACCTCTTCATGAACTCCGTGCTCTGGCTCGCGCAATCCGACCGCCGGATCGCGATCCGTCCCAAGGCGTGGACGCCCTTCCAGTATCCCCTGACCGTGCAGCAGACGCTCGCCTACTTCTACTTCCTCGCCTTCGCGCTACCGGAGGTCCTGCTGCTGCTGGGCCTCCACGCCTGGTACCGCCAGCGGATCTAGGCGGTCGGAACCGGAAGCCCGTAGAGCCGCGCCGCGTTCTCGCAGAGGACCGCGCGCTGGTGCTCTTCCGGCAGGCCCTCGAGCTGCTTCGAGAGGATCGCGCGCGAGTCGGGCCAGGTGCCGTCGGGGTGGGGAAAGTCGTTTCCCCACATCACCGTCTCGGGGCCGATGCGATCCAGGTTCACCAGCCCGACTCGGTCGATCTGGAAGGTGGCGTACATCTGTCGCCGCCAGTACTCGCTCGGGGGCCTGGGGATCAGGTCGCGGAACTGATCCTCCCACTCGTAGTCGAAGCGCTCGAGCGCATAGGGGAGCCAGCCGATGCCCGACTCTCCCACCACGACGCGCAGACCCCTGTGACGCTCGAGGGCACCGCCGAAGATCACCTCGGCAACGACCGCCATCATCGGGATCTGGAAGGCGGTCATGTGAACCGCCAGCCAGGGGCGATAGGTCTCGCGCTCGGAGAGCCAGCGCGTATCGACGGGCGGTCCGACGGTGTGGATATGGACCGGCAGGCCGGTCTCGGCGGCGGCGGACCAGAGCGGCTCCCAGTCGCGATGCCACAGCGGCGTGCGCTCGTGGGTGAGACCCAGCTCCGCACCGGCCAGGCCCAGCTCCGCGCAGCGTCGCAGCTCCCCGGCCGCCTCGCCCGGCACCCTCGACGACAGGCAGCCGATGCCCGCCAGGCGGTCGGGAGCGTGGCGGCAGAACTCCGAGAGCCAGGCATTGTAGATATGCACGACGGCGGCCGCGACCTCTGGATCGTCCAGCCGGTTGACGCTGCCCAGGATCCCGTAGATCACCTCCGCCGAGATGCCGTCCCGGTCCTGGTCTCGCAGACGTAGCTCCGCGAGGGCCGGGCGCATGATTCCGCGGCCCTGGTCGCGGTAGAGTCCCTCCTCGGCCATGCGATCGGAGCGATGGATCTCGCCCGGCACGTAGGGCCGGCCGGCGGAGCCCATGCCACCGACGAGCCCGAGAGGCGCCCCCTTGTGGCTCCGCCACACCCGGCCCCGGCCGTCGTCGAAGACACGCGGCATGCGCTCGCGCAGTGAGGCGGGTGCCCGATCGACCCAGAGGGTCTCGGGCAGCAGCGGAAAGTCGATATGGCCGTCTGCAGAGATCAGGGGTCGATCCATGCTCGATCCTCCAGGCACTCGGGCCCCGACCGCCTCAGGAGATGCTGCGTCCCCCATCGACGTCCAGGCACACTCCGGTCAGGAACCCCGCCTCGTCGGAAGCCAGGAAGAGCACCGCCGCGGCGACGTCGCGCGGCTCGGCCAGGCGACCGAGCGGGATGCCGGCGATCAACGCCTGGCGTACCGCGTCGGGAAGAGTGGCCACTCCCAGCGCACCCCGCATGAAGGCGGTCTCGGCCGCGACCGGATTGACGGCGTTCACCCGGATCTTGAACGGCGCCAGCTCGACAGCCAGACCGCGGGTCAGGGTGAGGACGGCCCCCTTCGTCGCGTTGTACGCCGTGACGTTCGGCCGTGGAGCTACGGCGCCGATCGAGGCGGTGTTCAGGATGACTCCGCCTCCCCGCGCCTTCATCACGGGAATCGCGTACTTGGCTCCGAGGTAGACCCCCCGGGTGTTGACGGCGAAGACCCGGTCGAAGTCCTCCTCGGGGAGATCCTCGAGCGGCATCGCAGGGTGCGAGAACCCGGCGTTGTTGACGAGCACGTCGAGCCCCCCGAGGGCGACCGCGGATTGCACCATCGCCTCGACGTCGGCGGCACGCGATACATCGGTGCGCACGAAGCGCGCCCGTGCGCCCTCGGCCTGGATCGCGGCGGCGACCTCCTTGCCGCCGGCCTCGTCCACGTCGGCGATCACGAGCCGCGCGCCCTCGGCGGCGAAGCGCTCCGCGATCGCCCGGCCGAAGCCCGACGCCGCGCCCGTGACGACGACCGTCCGATCTCGAAAGCGCACGACGCTCCCTCCCCTGCCGCTCC
>JBHHYV010000024.1:0-34101 GCA_046757685.1 Myxococcota bacterium | reverse complement strand
GCAGGAAGTCGAAGAAGAGGGTCCGCTCGGTCTCGGTCGCGAGCGAGATCATCTTGCCCTTGGCGGCCTCGGCCGTCTTGTCGTAGATCCACTTCAGGTTGGTGGTCTTGCCGCAGAGCCCCGGACCGTAGTAGACGAGCTTGCAGTTGATTTCGCGTGCCGAGTAGTTGATGAACGCCATGCGCTAGTCCGAAAACAGGTTGTCGATGTCGTCGTCGGTGATCTCGGAGAAGGGGGAATCTCCCTCGTCTCCAAACTCGCTCTCCGCCTTCTTGTAGAGCGCCTCGAAGAGCTGAGCGAAGCGCTGCCCGGCCTTCTTGACGCGCAGCCGGACCAGGCCGAGCGAGCTGCGCTCGTCGAAGATCACCACCAGGATGATGCGCTGGGCCACGAGCGTGATGTGCACGTTGTCGCGCTCGCCCTGGTGGAAGTGCGTCGGGAACTCGTTCTCGCCGATCAGCTTGGCGAGCCCCCCCGAGGCGGCGATGTTGCCCGCCACGAGCGACGCCAGCGAGGTCGTGTCGATGCCCACCAGCTCCCCCGCCTCGGCGACGAGCTGGCCGTTCTTGTCGACCAGGAAGACCGCCTTGGCATTGGCGTCGTGCACCAGCCGCTCGGCGACCGCGACGATCTTCTTGTGGTCCTCCTCGTAGAGAACCAGCTGCGGCGTCAGGGACATGGCCCGGACTCCCCCACGCGCTCCCCCACGCCTTCTCCCCGCCCGACTCCGCAGCGCCGCCCCGAAGGCGTCGCCCAGGGACCTGGCCCAGACGCGAGTCTACCGTCTAAGCGGGTGAAATGCCTATGCAATCGGCGACCCGCGCCGATCCTAGCAGAGCGCCTCCGCGGGACACAAGCCGACACCTTCCGGCCATCGGCAGACGCCCCTAGTCTCTGAAGCTGCGGCGGTTCTCGAGCGACTTCTTGACGGTCACGGCGTCGACGTACTCCAGGTCCCCCCCGATCGGCATTCCGTAACCGATCCGCGTGACGCGCACCGCGTAGGTCCGGATCTGGTCGGCCACCCACAGCGCCGTCGCCTCGCCCTCGGGGTTGGGGTTGGTGGCGAGGATGACCTCCTCGACCTCTCCCGAGCGCACGCGCTCCACCAGGGGCTCCACGCGCAGCGACTCGGGTCCCACGCCGTCGAGCGGCGCCAGGGTGCCGCCGAGCACGTGGTAGCGGCCGCGAAAGGTCCCGGACTTCTCGACCGAGGCCAGGTCCGCGGGCTCCTCGACCACGCAGATCGTCGAGCGCTCGCGCTCGGGATCGGAGCAGAGCGGGCAGGGAGAGCGCTCGGTCAGGTTGAAGCACTCTTCGCAGAGCACCACCTCGCGGCGCAGGCGCGCGATCGCGTCTCCGAGCTCGCGCGCCACCGAGTCGGGGGCGGAGAGCAGAAAGTAGGCCAGCCGGGTGGCCGTCTTCTCGCCCACACCCGGAAGCAGGCGCAGGGCCTTGACCAGGCGCTCGATGGGCGTGCCGCGTGCGCTCGCCATCAGGCCTGGCCGAGCGCTCCCAGCAGGGCCCCGATCGGGAGGCCGGTGCGCCGCTGCAGCTCCTCGTTCGCCAGCTCGCGCGCCCGGCGCATGCCCTCCCCGACCGCCGCGACGACCAGGTCCTGCAGCATCTCGACGTCGCGCGGGTCGACGGCAACGGGGTCGATCTGGATCGAGACGAGCTCTCCGGCGCCGTTGACGCGGGCGGTGACCACGCCGCCGCCGACCGTCGCCTCGACCGTGCGCAGGCGCAGCTCGCGCTGGGCCTCGCGCAGGCGCTCGCCCATCTGCTGGACCTGCGCCAGCATCGCTCCCAGGTCTCCGGGGGGCTGGCTCACGACCCGGGCTCCTCCCGCCGGTGCAGGCGGATCTCGCGAAGCTCCGCGTCGAGCACGTCGATCGCGTCCCGCACGCTCGGATGCGAACGCGCCTTTGCGCGCAGCTCGGCCTGGCGCTGGACCTCGCTCGGCGCGGGCGGGCCGCCGGAGGGTGCCCCGCCCCTGTCGGGCGCCTCTTCCCCCACGGGCGCCGCCTCGCCCTGCATCGGCTTCTGGCTGGGCGAAGCCTCCTGGGGCGTGTCTTCGAGCGCCGACGGGGCTTCGGGCGGCGGAGAGGCGCCGACGGGAGGGGCCTTCGCCTTCGATCGGGGCCTTCTCCCGGCGGCCGCAGCGGCCCGGGTGCGAGCTCCCGAGCCGCCGCCGGGCGCGGCGCCGCCACCCTTGGGGGACTCTCCGCGCCCGAGGGCGTCCACGCGGGCCACCAGCTGCGAGATCGACTCGGCATCGGCCAGGGTCGCCATGCGCACCACGGCCATCTCGAGGGCCTGCGAGGGGCGCGGCGCCCAGGCCAGGTCCTGCTGGCGCTGGAGCAGCACCCGGAAGAGCCGCTGGTAGGTCTCGGGATCGTGAGCGCGCGCGCGCTCCCGGAGCTCGGCCAGCTCGTCGGGCGCGGCCTGGATCAGGCCGTCGACCTCGCCGGCGATCGCCGCCACCAGCAGGTCGCGCAGCCCCGAGAGCAGCTCCGCCGCGAGTCGCGCAGGCTCGATCCCCTGGTCCAGGGCCTGGCGCACGGCGGCGAGCGCTCCCGCCGCGTCGCTCGCCAGCACCGGGTCGATCACCTCCAGGACCACGCGCCGCTCGACCAGGTCCAGGATGGCCAGGGCGTCCGACTCCGACACCTTGGGTCCCAGGGCCGAGACGAGCCGGTCGAGGAGCATCAGCGAGTCGCGCAGGCTGCCGTCGCCCTCGCGCACCAGCGACCGGACGATCGACTCGGGAATCTCGAACTTCTCGCCCTGGATCACGTCGGCGAGCCGATCGTACATCTCGCGCGCGCCGAGGCGCTTCAGGTCGAAGCGCTGCACCCGCGAGAGCACGGTCTGGGGGATCTTCTGCGGGTCGGTGGTCGCGAACACGAACAGGCTCTGGGGCGGCGGCTCCTCGAGGGTCTTCAGCAGCGCGTTGAAGGCCGCGGTCGAGAGCATGTGCACCTCGTCGATGATGAAGATGCGGTGCTTCCCGGGGGCGGCGGCGTAGCGGATGCTCTCGCGAATCTCGCGCACGTGGTCGACGCCGGTGTGGCTGGCGGCGTCGATCTCCTGGACGTCGAGCGAGGTGCCGGCCGCGATCTCGAGGCAGGGCGAGCAGCTGCCGCAGGGGCTGGGGGTGGGTCCCTGGTCGCAGTTCAGCGAGCGCGCCAGGATGCGGGCGATCGACGTCTTGCCGACTCCACGGGGGCCGCAGAGCAGGAGCGCGTGCGGCACGCGGTCGAGGCGGATCGCGTTGGCGAGCGCCGTGGTGACGTGCGTCTGCCCCGCCACCTCGTCAAAGCTCTGGGGACGCGAGCGGCGGGCGAGCACCTCGTACATGGCTGCATTCTACGTCGCGGGCCGCGGCTTCGCCGAGGCACCTCTCTCTCGAGGCGCGGGAGAGGCGGAGGGAGGGGATCGCTGGGCCGATCCGACCACCTGGATCAAGCCGCTACCGCTGCTTCCTTCCGGACCTGACGGGGTTCACGAATGCTCCACCGGCCGGGGACCCAGCGATCGAGCCCGAGCCTAGCCAAAGAGCGGCCCGCGCGCCCAGGGGCGGCCCGCGTCGCCCGGGCGACAGCGGTGTGCCGACCCGCTCGCCCTCGAGCCAGGCGGGAGGGTCGTGGATCAGGCGGCGCATGAGGATCGCGGCGAGCGCCGCGCGATCGGTCAGGCTCCCGATCTCGATGAACTCGCGGTCGGTATGGGCGTTGCCGCCAACGGCACCCAGGGAATCGAGCGTCGGCAGCCCAACCGAGGCCATGAGCGAGCCGTCGGTCCCGCCCCCGGAGTGGACCCGACCCGGGATCGGCAGCGAGAGATCGGCGGCCACGGCGGCGTGAAGGTCGAGCAGGGAGTCGACCTGGGGGGTCTCCAGCTTCGGGGGCCGGTGCAGGGTGCCCCAGAGCCGGGAGTGGGTTCCGGCGACGAAGACCCGCTCGGTGATCTCCTGCAGGCGCCGCTGGATCTCCTCGCCATCGGCCAGGCGGTCGTAGCGCACGTCGATCCAGGCCTCGGCGTGGCCGGGAATGATGTTCCGCTTGCGGCCGCCCGAGATGGTGCCCACGTTGACGGTGATGCCGCGCTCGTAGTCGGTGAGCGTCTCGATCGCCAGCACCTTGTGCGCGAGCTCGTAGATCGCGCTGCGTCCGCGCTCGTGGGCGTTGCCCGCGTGCGCGCTCACCCCCTCGACGTCGATGTGGAACTGACCCAGCCCCCGCCGGGACAGGACCATCTCGCCCCCGTAGGACGCCTCGAAGACCAGGCCCACGTCGGCCCGCTGCGCCTCGCTCTCGATCAGCGGGCGGGAGCCGAGCGAGCCCAGCTCCTCGTCGCCGTTCAGCAGGACCGTCCACGAGGCGCGATCCAGGTCTCCCGTCTCGCGCAGCGCCTGGAGAGCCTCGAGCAGGATCACCAGCCCGCCCTTCATGTCGGCGACGCCGGGGCCGGTCGCACGCCCGCTCGAGTCGGCGGCGATCTGGAGCTTCTGGAAGGGCGAATCGGCCTCGAAGACCGTGTCGTAGTGTCCGTTCAGCAGGATTCGCGGCCCGTTGCCCGTGGTCGACGCCCGGCGCGCCACCACGAGCGGCCCCGTGCGGAACTCGACGTGGCCGGGGGTGTCGAGCTCCGCACCGTCGCGCAGCTCCGTGTCGAAGCCCAGCGCCTCGAGCGGCGTACACAGCTCGGCGGCGAACTCCCACAGACCCTGGTCCCCGTAGGTGCCGGTGTTGCGTCCGACCCAGCGGGCGAGCCGCGCCAGCATCGCCGCACGGTCGCTCTCGACGGCGACCTTGATCTCGACCTCCTCGGCCTCGAGCGCCGCGCGCGCGGGCCCGGTCAGGAGCGCAGCGATCGCCAGTGTGCAGAGCGTGCAGACCCGAACCCGGCGACCCATGGCCCCAGGGTAGCGCAGCCCGTACACTCGAAGTCCGTGCGAACACGTATCTCGGTTCCGATCACACTCACCAGCGGTCTGGTCGCGGCCACCGTCGCCCTCACCGTCGGCTGGCAGATCCTGCTGGTGCGAGAGTTCCGCGCGCTGGTGGGTGGATTTACGCTCGTTCACTGGCTGCTGGCGATCGTGGGGTCGGCGTTCTTCATCGGCATCATCACTGCGAGCATCCTGCTCACGGTGTGGCTCGTGCGCGAGATCCGCACCAACCAGCGCCAGCGCAGCTTCATCGACGCCGTCACCCACGAGCTGCACACGCCGCTGGCATCGTTCCGTCTCTACCTCGACACCCTCCGCAAGCCCGACCTGGCGGGAGCGGAGCGAAGCGAGTTCCTCGACACCATGTCCGACGACCTCGATCGCCTGCAGGCGACCATCGCCACGGTGCTCGATGCGGCGACCAGCGAGGACCACAAGCGGCGGCGCACACGGGTGCGGCTGCGCCCGCTCCTGGAGCGAGCGGTCGCGCGGGCCTGCTCGCAGGAGCGCACCCCCGGCGAGGGGCTCGCGATCGACGTGCCCGCCGACGCGAGCGTGAAGGGACACCCGGAGCTGCTCGAGCTGGCGCTGCGAAACCTGATCGAGAACGCGCTGCGCCACGGCGGCGATCCCTCCCGCGTCCGCGTGGGTATTCGCGCGGTCAGCCCGCGCAAGCTCGAGGTCGTCGTGCAGGACCAGGGACCCGGCATCCCCCCCTCGGCCCTGCGCCAGATCTTCCAGCGCTTCCAGCGCGGACCCTCGGACTCGGAGCGGTCGGGGCGGGGACTCGGGCTCGGCCTCTACATCGTCCGCAACATCGCGCGCACCCACCGGGGCTCCGTCCGCGCCGAGAGCGACGGCCCCGGGCGGGGAAGCCGCTTCATCCTGACACTTCCGGGACAGATCGGTGGAGACGCGCATCCTGCTGGTTGAGGACGAGGCCCACCTGGCGCGGGGTCTCTGCTTCAACTTCGAGAAGGAGGGCTACCGGGTCGAGCACTTCGAGCGCGCCGAGCCCGCGCTCGAGCGACTCCAGAGCGCCGATGCGCCCGCCGTGCACCTGGTGGTCCTCGACGTGATGCTCCCCGGGATGAACGGGATCGAGCTGCTCCAGGAGCTGCGTCCCGGCGCGTCCGAGCTTCCGGTCCTGATCCTCACCGCCCGCGACAGCGAGCGCGACATCGTCGCGGGACTCGACGCGGGAGCGGACGACTACCTGACCAAGCCCTTCGCCCTGCCGGTCCTGCTCGCACGCGTGCGCTCGCTCCTGCGGCGCGCCCCCGCGACATCGCGCTCCCAGAACCTGGAGCCGCTGCAGATCGGGGACGTGCGGATCCATCCCGCGCGCTTCGAGCTCGAGCGGGCCGGAGGGCGCCAGTCGCTGACCCACCGCGAGCTCAGCCTGCTGTGCCTGCTCTACGAGCGGCGCGGACAGGCGGTCAGCCGCGGCGAGATCCTGGAGGAGGTCTGGGACCTGCACCCCGAGACGCGCACCCGGGTCGTCGACACCTTCGTGCTGCGGCTGCGCAAGCTGATCGAGCCCGACCCCTCGCAGCCCCGCTACCTGCTCTCGGTGCGCTCGTTCGGCTATCGCCTGGCGGACGAGGAGGGGGCCCGGGGCGATTGACAGAAGTTTGACAGGCAAGGCCTGGGGCTCGCCTCGCGAGCGGCCGACACTCCCAGCATGACGGCTGCTACCGAATCGCCCGCCGAGCCCTTTCTCCAGCCCCTGCACCCCAGGCTTCCCAGCCTCGAGCCGCCCCTCCTCGATCGGCTTCCCGCGAGCCACCTCACGCTGCGCGAGCTGCGCGACTCGATCCCCTTCCTCGGGGTTCACGCGGCGGCGCTGCTGGGTGCGATCCTGGTCCCCCCCTCCCTCGGGCTGGTCGCGCTGGCACTGGGGCTCTGGTACCTGCGCATCCTGGGCATCTCGGTCGCCTACCACCGCTACTTCGCGCACCGCACGTTCAGCACCTCGCGTCCCTTCGGCTTCGTGCTGGCCCTCTGGGCCGTCTCGAGTGCGCAGAAGGGAGTGCTGTGGTGGTCGGGTCACCACCGCAACCACCATCGCTTCTCCGACCGGGCGCAGGATCCGCACTCGCCCGCGCGCCGGGGATTCTGGTGGAGCCACATGGGCTGGATCCTGGCGCACCGCAACGGGCGCGCCCCGGTCGAGGTCATTCGCGACTTCGAGCGCATGCCCGAGATCCGCTGGCTCGAGCGCTGGCAGTACCTGCCGGCCATCGCGCTCGCGGTGCTCTGCTTCGCGCTGGGCGGCCTGCCGGCCCTCGTGTGGGGATTCTTCGTGAGCACGGTGCTGCTCTACCACTCGACCTTCTCGATCAACTCGCTCGCACACGTGATCGGCCGGCGCACCTATCCCACGACGGACACGTCGCGCAACTGCTGGTGGCTGGCGCTGCTGACGGCCGGAGAGGGCTGGCACAACAACCACCACTACTTCTGCTCGAGCGCACGCCTCGGCTTCCGCCGCCGTCAGCTCGACCCGGGATACCTGTTGATTCGCGGTCTGCAGGCACTGGGGCTCGTGTGGGACGTACGCACGCCTCCCGAGCGCGTGCTCCAAGAGGCCGCGTAGCGCGGCTTCCGGCGCACGCGCCTCGAGCCTGTTACCTTCCTCGCTGCGGGGGGAAGCAGGAGTGGCGAGGCCGTGCATTCTCGTCGTCGATGACGACGCTGTCTTCCGAAAGGCCGTCGAGCGCACGCTCGAGCAAGCCGGTCATCTCGTGCACTCGGTCGCCAGGCCGAGTGACGCGATCGAAGCCCTCGAGGCGCGATCCTTCGACCTGGTCCTGACGGACCTGCGCATGCCCGGTCTCGACGGCATCCAGCTGGTGCAACGCGCGCGCACCCTCGATCCCGACGCGCTGTGCATCGTGGTCACCGGGTTCGGCACACCCGAGAGCAGCATCGAGGCACTGGGCCGAGGGGCCTTCTGGTTCGTCGACAAGGACTACGAGAGCCTGGCGACGCTCGAGGCGCTGGTCGCCAAGGGACTCGAGCAGCGCAAGCTGCGCGCCGAGAACCGCCGTCTCGAGGCCCAGGCCCGCTCCCAGCACGGCTTCGAGCGCATCATCGGCTCGAGCCAGACGCTGCGAAGGGCCCTGGAGCAGCTGGCGCTCGTGGCCGAGACGCCGGCGAACGTCCTGCTGCTCGGCGAGAGCGGGACCGGCAAGGAGCTCTTTGCGCGGGCGCTGCACGCCTACTCGCCGCGCGCCACCGGACCCTTCGTGGCGGTCAACTGCGGCGCGATTCCCGAGCAGCTCCTCGAGAGCGAGCTCTTCGGACACGTGCGCGGTGCCTTCACCGGCGCCGAGCGCGATCGCGAGGGTCGGCTCGCGACCGCCCAGGGGGGGACCCTGCTGCTCGACGAGATCGGCGACATGAGCCCCGCGCTGCAGACCAAGCTGCTGCGCGTGCTGCAGGAGCGCGAGTTCGAGCCGGTGGGCTCGGGCCGGACGGTGGTCCTGGACGCGCGCATCGTCGCCGCCACCCACCGCGACCTGGAGCAGCGGATTCGCGAGGGCCGCTTCCGCTCGGACCTCTACTTTCGGCTCTCGGTCGTGCCGATCCGGATTCCGCCCCTGCGCGAGCGTCTGGGGGACGTTCCCGAGCTCGCCGAGCACTTCCTGGCGCTGCAGCGCCGCAAGTACCCCGAGCTGCTCGGAATCAGCGATCCCGCGCTCAAGCGGCTGTGCGCCCACGAGTGGCCGGGCAACGTGCGCGAGCTCGAGGCCGCGATCGAGCGCGCCGCGATCCTGCGCCGACGCGGCTACATCTCCGAGGAGGACCTTCCCGAGGGGGTCCGCGAGGCCGCTCCCCGGATTCCGAAGGTGACGCTCCCCGAAGAGGGCCTCGACTTCTCTGCCACCGTCGGAGAGCTCGAGCAGTCGCTGATCCGCCAGGCGCTCGAGGCCACCGGCGGAAATCGCAACCGCGCCGCCCAGCTGCTCGGTCTCAAGCGCACCACCCTGCTCGAGAAGATGCGCACCAAGGGGATCTCGTAGCCGCGAGCTGCGAGCGTCCCTGCGGTGTCCCTCAGTCCGAGCTGCGCACCCGCGCGCGCAGGCGCGTGCCGTGGTCGAGCGCGAGTCGGATCTCGGCGGCGTCGATCTCGGACGGAAAGCGTACGCCGCTGACCCGCGCGCCGTGCAGGCTCGCACCCTCGAGGTCGGCGTGGCGCAGGTCGGCTCCGCGCAGGTCGGCGTTTCGCAGGTACGCATCCCGAAGATTGGCGTGCGAGAGATCGGCCCCGCGCAGGTCGATCCCCCGCAGGTCGTGCGCCTCGAGATCGGGCGGATCCTCGCCAGCCAGCGCGTTGAACTCCTCGAGCTTGGAGTCGAGCAGCAGCATGCGCAGCCTGGAGTCCGTGATCAAGGCCATGGAGAGCTCCCCCTGGGGGCTCGATCGGCCGCCGCGGGCCGCGACTTGAGACGCCGCGCGGAGGCAACCGCCTCAGACGACGCGGTGCAGCAGGGGCTCTCCATCGCGCACCCGGCGGCAGTTCTCGAGGGCGACCGACATGCTGCGGTCGAGCGTCTCGGGCGTGAGCCAGGCGATGTGGGGCGAGAGCACGACGTTGTCGAGCGTCAGCAGGGGGCTCTGCGGATCGACCGGCTCGCGCTCGAACACGTCCAGGCCCGCCGCGCGCAGCCGGCGCGAGCGGAGGGCGTGGCAGAGGGCCTCCTCGTCGACCAGCGCACCGCGCGCGGTGTTCACGAGCACGGCCCCCGGGTGCATGCGCTCCAGCGCGGCCGCGTCGATGGTGTGGTGGGTCTCGGGGGTGAGCGGGATGTGCAGCGACACGAGGTCGGACTCGGCGAGCAGCGTCTCGAGCGCAACCCTGCGACCGACCGCTCCCGGCGGCTCGGAGCGCGAGCTGTAGAGGACCGTGGCGCCGAGGGCCAGGAGCACGGGAGCGAGCCGGGCCACGACGGCCCCGTAGCCCACCAGCCCGACCGTGCGGCCGCCGATCTCGCCCGCGCGATCGAAGCGCTCCCCCTCGGCCTGCCAGCCGCGCCCGGCCCGCGTCTCGCCGTCGAAGAAGGGCACGAGCCGCAGCGTCGCCAGCATGAGGGCGAGGGTGTGCTCCGCCACTGCCTGGCTGTTGGTGCCCGGCATGTTGGCGACGGCGATCCCGCGCTCGCGGGCCGCGTCGAGGTCGATGGTGTTGACCCCGACGCCCAGCTTCTGGACCAGCCGCAGCTGGGGCGCGGCGGCCAGGACAGCCGCGGTCACCGGCTCGAGCACGTGGAGCAGGACGCTCGCGTCGACCATCTCGCGGGCAAAGCGCTCGCGGTCGCGCTCATCGACGACGACGATCTCGAGCCACTCGCAGGCCAGCTCCGCGAGCCGCTCGCGAAAGCCGGGGCTGGCCCGGTACTGCAGTACGGCCTTCACCGCGCGGCTCTCGTGGCGGCGCGCCTCCAGGGCTCGGGAAGCACCGACGCCCCGGCAAAGCGCGCCTCGGACCCGAGCGCCTCCTCGATTCGGATCAGCTCGTTCCACTTGGCGAGCCGCTCGGAGCGCGCGAACGACCCCACCTTGATCTGGCCCGCGTCCCAGCCCACGGCCAGGTGCGCGAGCGTCACGTCCTCGCTGTCGCCCGAGCGCGCCGAGATCAGCGTGGCCAGGCCCTGCTCGCGGGCGGTCTCGAGGGCCGAGCGCGCCTCGCTGAGGGTGCCCACCTGGTCGGGCTTGATCAGCGCCGCGTTGCAGGCGCCCGTGCGCGCCGCCTCGCGGATGCGCGCCGCGTCGGTCACGAGCAGGTCGTCGCCGATGACCTGGACCCGGCTCCCGAGCGCGCCCGTCACGCGGCGCATGCCGTCGGGGTCGTCCTCGCCGCAGGGGTCCTCGAGGGCGGCGATCGGGTAACGGTCGACCCAGCCACAGAGCCGCTCGATCCAGGCATCGAGGTCGAGCTCGCGCGCCTCGAGCGCCAGCCGGTAGCGTCCCTCGGGAGTGCGCAGCTGCGAGGCGGCGAGGTCGAGCGAGATGGCCACGTCGCGGCCCGGAGCCAGGCCCGCCGCCTCGATGGCCTTCACGGTCGCCTCGAGCGCCTCCTCGTTCGAGTCGAACTCGGGCCACCAGCCCCCTTCGTCGGCGACCCCGCACGCGCGACCCAGGCTTCGCTGGCAGTCGCCCGCGGCCGCGTAGACCTCGGCCACGACCTCGAGCGCCTCGCAGAGGCTGAGCGCGGCGATCGGGAGCACCATCAGGTCCTGCAGGTCGATGCGCGCTCCCGCGTGCGCTCCGCCGCCGAAGATCTGGACCTCGGGCAGCGGAAGCCGCACCGACCTGCCCTGCGCGAGCCAGCGCCACACGGGCTCTCCCTGGGCAGCGGCAGCCGCCCGGAGCGTCGCCATCGAGACGGCGACCAGGGCATTGGCCCCGAGCCGCGAGCGATCCGGGGTGCCGTCGAGCGCGACGAGCCGCCGGTCCACGGCCTCCTGGTCGCGCGCGTCCATTCCCCGGAGCGCAGCGTCGATCTCGCCGCTCACACCCGCGACGGCGCCCTGCACGTCGTAGCCCCCGAAGCGTGCGCCTCCGTCCCGGCGCTCCTCCGCCTCGCCGCGCCCGCGTGACGCTCCGGCGGGTGCGATCGCCCGGCCGCGGGCGCCGCCGGCGAGCCCGACCTCGGCCTCGACGGTCGGGCGGCCGCGCGAGTCCCATACGCGCCGGCCACGCACCGCCTCGATCGTGGGGTCGGTCATGAGACGACCGCCTCGACCCAGGCGGCGGCCAGCGCCTCGAGCCGCTCGAGCGGGGCGCGCAGGCAGCGGCGCGCGAAGCCGCGGATGCGCTCGCGCGGCTCGGGCGCGCTCAGGTACTCGACTGGAGACTTGCCGTCGAGCCGCGCCAGGGCGAGGGCCGGAAGCAGCGCGGCCGCGCGCGCCTCGACCGCCGCGGGCGGCTCCCAGGAGACGTGCGCGCCGTAGCCCTCGACCAGCGCCAGGAGCGAGGCCACGAGCCGGCCGGCATCGCCAGGACGATGCGCCGCCTTGAGCAGCAGGTGGTTGGCGCAAAACGCCAGGTCGAAGGCGGGATCGCCGAACCAGGCGGTCTCGGCGTCGACCAGCACCGGGCCCTCGGGACCCACGAGCACGTTCTTGGGGCTGAGGTCGCCATGCACCAGGACCCTCCGGTGCGCGAAGAGCGTCGCGGCCAGCGCCTCGAGCCGCGCATGCAGCTCGGGGTGGACGCGGCCCGTCTCGCGCAGGTAGGGGTCGACGCGCAGCGCCTCGAAGAGCGCGTCGGTCGCGAAGCGGCGCGCGATCTCGGGATCGTCGGCCGTCGCGGCGTGGATGCGGCCGATCCGATCGCCAACGGTGCGCGCGGTGGCGACGGACACCTCGCCCCGCAGCAGCGCGGCCTTCCACAGCGGGTAGCGAGCCGGATCGAGCCAGGCCATCGCAAAGATCCCCGCCCCGGGATCGTGGCCCAGCACCTCGGGCGCACAGCCCGCGACGATGCGAGCCGCCGTCTTCAGCCACTCGACCTCGTAGGCGTTGCGCTCGACGGGCGCACACCAGCGCGCCGCCACGCGCAGCTGCGGAAGCGCGCGCTTGACGCACAGGCTGCGGCCGGGCAGGTCGACCCGCGCGATCTCGCACGAGACGCCACCCGCGAGGGGCGTCACGCGCAGCGCGGTCTCCGGCGAGGCCAGCTTCATGCGCACCAGCGCCGCGCGAACTCGCTCCAGATCGACCGGCCCTGCGCGCAGGCCCGACGGCGTGGGGGGTGCGTGTGCCAAGGCGCGCGTAGACTACCATCCCCGCCATGGCCGAACGCCTGTGCACGATCTCGCCGATCGACGGGCGCGTCTGCGTCGAGCGGCCCTGGGCCAGCCATGCGGAGATCGAGCGCGTGCTGAGCTTGGCCCGCAGCGCCCAGGCGAGCTGGCGCCAGGTTCCCCAGGACCTGCGGGCCGAGCTCTGCCTGCGCTTCGTCGAGTGCTTCGAGTCGAGGCGCGACGCGATCGCGCGCGAGATCACGCTGCAGATGGGACGCCCGATCGCCCACAGCCCCGGCGAGATCGCGGGGTTGGCGGAGCGCGCGCGCACCATGGTCGCGCTCAGCGCCGACGCGCTCGCTCCGATCACACCGGAGCCTCGGCCCGGGTTCCGGCGCTTCGTGCGCCGCGAGCCGCTCGGCGTGGTGCTCACCATCGCCCCCTGGAACTACCCCTACCTGACGGCCGTCAACTCGATCGTGCCGGCGATCCTGGCTGGCAACGCCGTGATCCTTCGCCACTCGGCCCAGACTCCGCTCGCCGCCGAGCGCTTCGACCAGGCGTTTCGCGAGGCCGGGCTCCCGGAGGGCGTCTTCCAGATCGTCCACGCGCGCCACGCCGACGTGGAGCGCATGATCGCCTCGCCCCAGGTGGACTTCGTGGCCTTCACCGGATCGGTCGGCGTGGGCCGGAGCGTGCAGCGCGCGGCCTCGGAGCGCTTCATCGGCGTGGGGCTGGAGCTCGGCGGCAAGGACCCGGCCTACGTGCGCGCGGACGCGGAGCTCGACTCGGCAGCCGACGGCATCGTCGATGGGGCCTTCTTCAACGCGGGCCAGTCCTGCTGCGGAATCGAGCGCGTCTACGTGCACCGCGACGTCTGGAGCCGGTTCGTGGAGCGGATCGTCGAGCGCGTCTCGGCCTACCGCCTGGGCGATCCCCTCGACCCGACGGTGACCCTCGGACCGCTCGTGCGGGCCTCGGCGGCCGACCACGTGCGGGGTCAGGTCGCCGAGGCGCGCGCGGCGGGCGCCCGCGCCCTGAT
This sequence comes from Myxococcota bacterium, assembly GCA_046757685.1. GTDB lineage: Bacteria > Myxococcota_A > UBA9160 > SZUA-336 > SZUA-336 > JBHHYV01. The sequence goes on along the minus strand of JBHHYV010000024.1, from coordinate 20,349 downwards.
CGATCCCGCCGGCTTCGAGCGCGACGCCCCCGGGACCCCCTACCTGGCTCCCCAGGTCCTGGTCGACGTCGACGCCTCGATGCGGGTGATGCGCGAGGAGAGCTTCGGACCGGTCGTGGGCCTCGAGCCGGTGCGCGACGACGACGAGGCGGTGGAGCGCATGAACCACAGCGACTTCGGGCTGACGGCGAGCGTCTGGACGCGCGATCTCGACGCCGCGCTCGCGCTCGGCGACCGGGTCGAGTGCGGCACCTTCTTCATGAATCGCTGCGACGTGCTCGATCCCGCCCTGGCGTGGACCGGCGTCAAGGACTCGGGCCGCGGCTGCACGCTCTCGCGGATTGGCTTCGAGGCGCTGACCCGCCCCAAGTCCTTCCACCTGCGGCTTCCCGTCTGAACCCCTCGGGGGAGGCCAGGGGTAGAATGGCAGCGAACCGCCAGGAGGACCCCCGCATGGCCGTAGAGCGCTTCCCGATCGAAGCCAGCCACATCCTCATGTTCGCGCGCGCCGTCGGCGACCCGAACCCGATCTACTCCGACCCCGCCTACGCCGCAGAGAGCGACGTCGGATCGATCATCGCCCCGCCGACCTTCGCCCAGGCGAGCGCCCAGTTCGATCCCGACTACTTCCTGCGCCCCAGGATTGGCGAGCCCTGGTTCGGCTCGGGGCGCGAGCCCAGCGGCGCCGCGCACTCCGCTGGAGGCGGAGGAGGAGGCGGCGGCGGGGGCACCGGCCTGCACGCCGAGCAGCACTTCGAGTACCACCGGCCGCTGCGGCCCGGCGACGTGCTGCGCGCCGAGACGCGACCCGGAAAGAGCTGGAGCAAGGAGGGTCGGCGCGGAGGCACCCTGCACTTCAGCGAGAGCATCACCGACTACTTCGACTCGAGCGGCGAGCTGGTGCTCACGGCCCGCTCGGTCGGCGTGCGCACCGAGCGCGTGGTCGAGCAGAAGCGGGAGGGCTGAGGGATGGCGCTACGAGCGAGCGAGCTCGAGAAGGGACAGACACGGGAGGAGGTCGTCGTCGACAACCTCACGAGGACCCAGATCGTCATGTACGCGGGCGCCTCGGGCGACTACAACCCGCTGCACTCCGACGAGGTGTTCGCGACGAAGGTGGCAGGCTACCCGAGCGTGTTCGCCCACGGCATGCTGTCGATGGGGATGACCGGCCGCATGCTCACAAACTACGTGGGCGATGGCCGCCTGACCCGCTACGGCGTGCGCTTCGTCCGCCAGGTCTGGCCGGGCGATACGCTGACGGCGCGGGCCACGGTCGAGGCGGTTCGTGAGGAGTCGGGAGAGCACTTCGTGGACCTCTCGATCTCGACCGTGAACCAGGACGGGGACGAGGTGATTCGAGGCCGCGCGACCGCTCGCGTCGATCCCTGAGGCCGGAGCCGCGAGGCGCGAGAAGACGCAGCGTCGCGTTGCACAGCCGTGGCCGGGCCTCGACGGCCCGCGACAGCCGCGCCCGCGCCTCTGTCCTCTCGACCGGGTGCGCTTGCGGCTCTATGCCGGGGACCGCACCCTGAGCGGCCCCTCGGGATGGGGAGCCTCCGCGGGGACCGCGCCCATCCAGAAGGAGCGCATGCAGCGGATCTGGGTTGCCCTGGCATGGGTCGCGAGCGCTGGCGCGCCGGCGTCGGTCGCGCTCGCGGGCGATCCGGCCCAGACGCCCCGGGCTGCGCTCCAGCGGCTCGACCCCCAGCCCCTCTGGCGAGAGGTTCGGCCCGAGGTGGCCGCGTTCCAGGTCGGGTTTCCGGGAGACCCGAGCTACACCCAGCAGGTCCACTCGACCTGGGTCGGCTCGATCGTCGAGCAACGCTGGGCGGTCGAGCGCAGCGATCTTCACCTGGAGGTGCTGCGCTACGAGCTGCCCTTCCTCTCGACCTTCGTGCTCTCCGACGCCAGCCTCGTGCGCCGCGCGCGCGACTCCCTGCTCGAGGACCGAGGGGGACGCAAGCTGGCCTGGGAGCCGGCGCGCATCTCCGAGAGGTCGGGCTGGACGCTGCGCTTCGAGGTTCCAGGCCCCGAGTCGCGCACCGAGGAGGCCCGCTTCCTGCTGGCGGGCCGCACGCTCTACATCCTGGACGCGGCGCCCGAAGGCGACGGGCCCGGGACTCTGGCGAAGCGCTTCTTCAGCTCATTCCGGCTGCGCTGAGGGCGACGGCGCGGCGGGCGCGCCTTTCGAGGGGGCCGTCGGTCCCTCGTGCGGAGCTCCCTCGCGAGCGGCGATCCAGAGCGACTCGCCGATCCCGAGCGGCGCACGCCACCGGGAGAGCGCCGAGGGCAGGATCCGCTCCGCGAGCCGGCAGGCTCGACGCGTGGGCGCGGGACCGAAGCGGCTCCCGACCGCAAGGAAGTAGGCGAGCGAGAGCTTCTTGTGGAGCGGACGCAGGGTCCTGCGACAGAGTCCAGCGGCCTCTTCGAGCCGCGACACGGCGCCCGGCGACAGGTAGAAGAGGTGCTCCAGCTTGTACTGGGGCCAGAGCCTTCCGAGGATCCGCCTCGAGGCGGACGTGGCCATGGGGAAGCTCGCCACGATCGTACCCGACGGGCGCAGGTGGTGCTGCGCCAGATCGCGGACGACCTCGAGCGGGTCGCGCAGGTGCTCGATCACGTCGAACAGGAAGATGAAGTCGAAGCGCTCCGGGGAACGCTCGGCGAGCCAGTCCACCACGTCCAGGCTCGCGTAGCGGCACCCGAGTCTCTCGAGGAAGGGTCGCGCATCGGGATGGGCCTCGAGGGCGAAGGCTCGCGCCTCGGGCCAGCGCTGCCCGAGCGCCGCGATCAGCTCCCCCTCGGCCGCCCCCACGTCCATCACGCAACGCTTCGAGAAGTCACACGCGAGCAGGTCGAGCAGCTCCTCGAAGAATGCCCGCTTGGGAGACTCGAGGAGCGTGGCCCGCCGCGCGTAGTAGTCGCGGTACTCCTCGGCCAGCCATGCGCTCGACGGCTGGGGGTCGAGAAACTCCGCCGCGCAGCGCTCGCAGCGCGAGAGGAAGGTCTCCTCCGCAACGCGGCGCCCGAACGGGCGGATCGCGGAGGCAGCGCCACCGCAGAGGCGGCAGCGGCCAGGTGCGTCAGCCGGGGAGCTCACGGTCCTTTGCATACACGAGCCCCGCGTAGTAGGACGCGTCCGAAGCGAAATCGGAGGCAGGGGCTCCGATCACCCGGAGATCGTCGGGCGGCTCGGGGCCGAGCAGCTCCAGGCACGAGGCCAGGACGTCCTCGACACGGATCGACCGCATGCAGGCATTCCAGCCCCGGCAGGGAGGCTCGGCCCAGTAGTGGATGCACGGCGAGCAGTAGATGCCCGAGTAGTGGACGCGCGTACGGGGGCGCTGTCGCATGACGTAGGTGAGCGGATCCGTGGGGCCGAAGAGGGCGACCACGGGGACGTCGCCGAGCAGCGCGAGGTGGAGCGGGGCCGAGTCGTTCGAGACGACCAACCGTGCCCCGGCGATGCAGCCGATGAGCTCGGAGAGCGAGAGCCGATCGACCCGGTCGAGCACGCGCGGGTCGCGCGCCAGCTCGCGACAGTACTCCGCCTCCCCGTTCCCCGAGCCGACCAGAACGACCTTTCGCTGCGGATCGCGAGCGAGCAGCTCGCGAAGCAGTCTGGCGAAGGCATCGATTGGCCAGCGACGCTCGAGCGAGAGCTCGCCCGCGTTCGGGTTGACCACCACGTAGTCCCCGTCGCAGGGCGCCGGGGTCGAGTGGAGGGTGATGCGGGAGCTCTCGCCCGGCGCGCCGGGATCGAGGTCCCCGGGAGCCCCCGCCTCGGCGACCAGCCCCAGCAGCCGCCCGTACGCGTGCCCCAGGTAGTGATGCCGGTTGAAGAGCACCAGGTGCGTGTGGTTCATCCGGCGCAGCCGCACCGAGTCGACCGCAAAGCCGGCGCGGTTGCGGCCCGCGCTCAAGGTGCAGAGCACCACCGAGAGCTTCGAGTAGACCTCGAGATCGAGGCACCAGTCGGGGCGCAGGCGATGCAGGCGCCTCAGACCCCGCAGGGCCGATCGCGCCGCGGCCCACAGGCTCGACTCCTCGAGCACGATCAGCTCGTCGAAGAGGGCGAGCTCCTGCGCCAGCGCGCAGGTCGGCCGCGTGCCCCAGAAGACCAGCCGTGCCGAAGGCTGGCTCGCGCGCAGCCGCGCGATCGCCGGTGCCGCGATCGCGACCGATCCCATGCCCTGGAACTTGAGGATCACGATCGCTCGGACGGGAAGCCGGCGATGGCTTCTTCGCAGCAACGCTCCGAGGCCGCGAACGAGCGGGCTCATGGCGAGGAGACAGAAGCTCCCAAGCCAGTGATCGAGGGCCCGCTTGGTGCCGAGGTTCATCCGGGCTCCGAGGCGCCTCCGTCTCGCTGCGAGAGTTGATTCCGATGGGCCCCCGGGACTAGCCTGCGCGGGGACTTCCCGGGAGGCAGATCCATGGCGTACATCCGGATCGTCGGTCCCGAAGAGGCTCAGGGGGATCTGGCTCGCGACTAGGCGTCGATCTCGGAAGCGTACTCGACCTCGTTCAGCGCGCACGTTCCAACGCCGCAAGTCTACCGCACGCACAGTATCATCCCCGCCTACTTCCACTACGGCGCGGTCCAGATGGGCAGCACCCGAAGCGCGGAGCAGTACGTGGGCGAGGGGGTGGCCCCCGGCGTGCTCGTCAACTTCGGGGTGGCGCTCTACAGCTCCTGCTTCTACTGAACCGAGTCGATCGGAGCCGTGCTGCTCCGCAGCTACCGGGATTCCGACATCGTGGCGCGCATCGTCGAGAACGTCGAGGCGGCGCCGATTCCCGAGATACACAAGCGCGTCTTCCGCTTTGCCCGGCGCTTCACCCAACGCTCGTGGGAGACCCGGGAGTCCGACATCCAGGCCCTGCGCGAGGCGGGCCTGCCCGACTCCGAGATCGCGCTCTGGGCGAGCCGCGCGGCGGGTCAGACCTGGTTCGTGATGAGCGCCGACGGCGGCGGCGTGGCGCTGGATGTCGCCCTCTCGCTCCGCGATGAGACGCTGCACCGCAACGACCTGGCGCTGAAGCTGCTCGACCGGCCGCAGTCCGCTGCCCTCGATGCGCGGCGCCACGCGATGGTGCGCGCACGGGTCTCCGCCCTGAACCAGTGCACCTACAGCCGCACCACCACCCGAGCGCTGCTCGAGCAAGCCAGTGGAGACGCGGATCTGTGGCAGCGCGTGACCGCCGACGAGCCCCGCTTCGAGGATCCGGCGGACCAGCGCGTCGTGGAGCTTGCGACGCGGCTCGCACGGAGCGCCTACAAGGTGACGGCGCGCGACGCCGAGGGCCTTCGCCAGGCGGGCCTCACGGACGAGGCCTACGTGGAGGTGCTCAATACGACGGCCCTTCAGACCTCGCTCGATCGCCTGGCCAACACCCTCGGAGTCGTGCCCGACGAGCAGCCGGTCCTGGCGGCGTAAGAGCGGACAAGCCCTCGGGTCGCCCGGCGCGCGCTACCCCTGCCGGCGCTTCTGGATCATGGCGATGATCGGAGACGGCTCGGCGGGGTGCCAGCGCGTCTCCTTGGCCGGCTCGTGCCACTCGAAGGGCAGGTGCTCGATGGGACCGGGAGCCCGGGCCCGCTCGAATACCTCGAGCGCCGCCTCGAGCACCCCGCGCTGGGTCTCGACGTCTCCCACGTCGCCGTAGGGCCGGCCGAAGGGATGCTCGATCGCGGCGACGCGGGGAATCCCGACGAGCCGGTGGTAGGGCCAGATCATCTCGAGGGTGACGGTGGGAATGCCGGCGGCCTCGATCACGCGTGCGACCAGTCCCACGGACCGGCAGCAGTCGGGTCAGACGGGAGCGAGCAACGCGAGGTCGACGCCCTCGCTGCGCATCGCCGCCGCGATTGCGGGCGCGCTCTCTCGCTCGAGCCGGCTCGTGTCGTTTCCCTGGTAGCCCATGATCGAGTAGTGCGTCTCGGCCATGGCGCCGACCTTCCCGAGCGCGACCTCCTCGCGCAGCCGATCGAGGGGCAGAGCCACGTTCAGGTCGCGCAGGATGTAGCCCGTATCGATGTGCAGGTGGTGAGCCTCGATCGTCTCGGCGCGCGCGTGGGCCGCGATCCGGCGCCAGCTGGGATCGCCGCGCAGGGGGTTGCGTCGCTCCATCTCCATGTCGAAGGGTGGGTCTCCCTTCATGGAGAGGCCGGCGGTCGAGAGCAGGGCGACCGTGGACTCGGCGAGCGGCTTCGTGACTCGTGTCCACGGGATCTCGGGATGGGTCGGGATCTCGGGAATCCGCGCCGAGAGCACCTGCTTCAGGAACCCGCCCGTGAACTTCCAGGGGTCGACCTCACGCATCGCCACGTCCTCCAGCGCCTCTGCACGCTCCGGGTCGCCGCGATTATAGACCCGGGTAGCGGGAGCGGTCCGAGGAGTGGGCGCGGACGGGTGAAGCCGCTGGGTCCGGGCGCGGGAGCATGTCGAGCAGGTTGTGGACGCTCGCATCGCGGTCACCGAGGGCCACGGCTCGCTCGGCCGCATGGCGCGCGGTCCGCGTCTCGCCCAGCAGGTAGTGAAGCGCCGCCGCCATGAACGCGTCGTCGCCGCGGCGGTAGCCGCTCCCTGACTCGTAGTGCCCCAGGAGCTGGCGCAGGCGGTCTCGCGTGGTGGAGTCGATCGACACCTCGCTCGCTCCGTAGGGATCGATGCGGAAGGCGCGTCGCATCGCCCAGATCGCTCGGCTGTGACCTCCGGCGAACGCCGAGGAGAGCGCATAGCCCACCTTGGGGGCGCCGGCGCCCGGGTGGGCCGACGCCTGAGCGGCAAAGACCTCGAGCGCTCGCTCGCTGGATCCTCCCGCCAGGTAGCTCCAGCCGGAGCGATCCTCGAGCGGTACCGTTACAGGCTCGACGTAGACGGGCCGGCTCGGCGCCACGTACACGGGAGGCGCTGGGTAGATCGCGGAGCCGTAGCCGTAGCCGTAGGACCGATAGCCGTGGTGACCGTGGCCCGAGTAGGGTGCGTAGCCACCGTCGTACCCGTAGTCGAGCGAGTAGCGGTGGTGGGAGCCCCCGTAGCCATACGAGAACGAGTAGCCGTGGTCCCCGTGACCGCCCCCATAGCCGAAGCCGAAGCCGTGCCCCCCGTGTCCGCCATGCCCCCCGTACCCGAAGCCGAAGCCGTGCCCGCCGTGTCCGTGTTCAAGGTCGTGCCCGTAGCCGAACGCGCGCTCGTGGCCGAACCCGTGACCATGGCCGCGACCCCCGTGGCCCCCGAAGCCAAAGCGGCCGCCATGGGAACCATGTCCGAAGTGGCCGCCGTGGTGGCCGTGGTGGCCGTGGTGGCCGTGCCCGGAGCCTCCGGCGTGCCAGCCCCCGGCCAGCGCCGGAAGCGGTACCAGGAGGGCGGCGAAGAGCCCCGCTCGCAGGGCCGAGATCGGTGGTGATCCTCTCATCGGCTTCCCTCGACATCTCATGGCGTCTCACGGCCATGCGCGTTTCGCAAGCTCATTCGTTCGACTCGATGCTAGCCGAAACGATTCGTGCTGCCGCCCCTCGCACAGGATCATGGAGTCGAGGGGCCGGGGCGTTGTACCCTGATGAGACGGGTTCGCGGAGGGCGTCCCCGCGAGAGGAGACGATCGCCATGCCGGATTCCACCTCTTCCAGGAACCTCCCCAGGATCGCCACCTGGACCGTCACGATCCTGCTCGCCGCGCTCTACGCGGGGGTCACCGGCCCGGCCAAGGTGATGGGCGCCGAGAAGATGGTCGAGGGCTTCCGCGCCTGGGGCTACCCGGATGCCTTCCGCATCTTCATCGGGCTGTGTGAGATCGCCGGAGGCATCGGGCTGCTGATTCCCAGGCTGGCGACCTGGGCGGCGCTGGGCCTCGCGTGCGTGATGGCGGGTGCGGCATACACGCACCTGCACCACGGCGTGCCGAACGCCTGGTTCCCCGGGCTCCTGCTGCTGGCGCTGCTCGCCATCGCCTACCTGCGTCGCGGCCGGGCGCTCTTCTCGAGTCGGGCCGACGAGCCTGCCCGCGAGACGCCCGATCCGGTGTAGGCCTCGTCCCCCCGCGCGCTGACCCGCGGGTCGGCGGCCACGTATACTGCCGCGACGATGCCCCCCCGGCTGCCGCTGCATACGAAGCTCTTCTTCGGCACGGGGCAGCTCGCCGAGGGCATGATGAACACGGCGTTCAACGCCTTTCTCCTGCTCTTCTACAGCCAGATCCTGGGGCTGCCCGCATGGCTCGGAGGCCTGGCCCTGGGGATCGCGCTCGCCGTCGACGCGGTGACGGACCCGATGACGGGCTCGCTGTCGGATGCGCTGCACCACCGCTGGGGGCGCCGACACCCCTTCATGTATGCCGCGGCAATTCCGCTGTGGATCACCTTCGCGCTGACCTTCCGGCCTCCCCCGGAGCTGGGGAACCTTGCGCTCTTCGGCTGGATGCTGGGGCTCACGATCCTGGCGCGCCTGGCCATGACGCTCTACCACGTGCCCCACCTGGCCCTGGGAGCCGAATTGACCAGCGACTACGAGGAGCGGACGTCGGTGGTCGCGTTCCGGAACTTCTGCGGCCTGATGGGGGGCGTGGCCGTCTTCGTGATCGCCCGGCAGCTCTTTCTCGCGCCCACCGAGGCCTACCCGAACGGACAGCTCAACCCCGGCGGCTATCCGGGACTCGGAGCGTTCTTTGGCCTTGCGATGGCGCTGGCGATCCTGGCCTCGGCGCTCGGCACCCACTCGCGCATCCCGACGCTTCCCGTGGCCGGAGACGTGGAGCGCTTCTCGTTCCGGCGCATGGCTCGTGAGCTGGGAGAGGCCCTCTCGAACGACTCCTTCCGGCCGCTCTTTCTCGGGGTGCTGATCTTCTTCGTGGCGCGCGGCGTCGCGATCAGCCTGGACCTGTACATGGGGACCTTCTTCTGGAAGCTCCCCACCCGACAGGTGCTGCTGATTCCGGTCGCCGGCGCGATCGGGATTGCGCTCGGCACGATCTTCTGGAGCTTCGCCTCTCGCGGAAGAGAGAAGAAGCACGTCTTCGTGCTGTGCGTGATCTGGTTCGGGACGCTGACCTTCCTGCTCCCCGTGCTCAAGATCGTCGGCTTCTACCCGCCCTTCGAGAGTCCCCTCTACGCGGGACTGATCTTCGCGTTCGTGTTCACCGCGGCGTTCGGTGCGGCGGGCTCGCTGCTGACGGCCGGATCGATGATGGCCGACATCGCCGACGAGCACGAGCTGGACGTCGGACGCCGCCAGGAGGGGATCTTCTTCGGCGCCCTCTCGTTCTCGGGCAAGGCCGCGGTGGGGGCGGGCAGCGCAATCGCGGGCGTGGCCCTGACGCTGATCGAGTTCCCCCGCCAGGTCGCCCCCGACGTGGTCCCACCCGAGACGGTGCTCGCCCTCGCCATCATCGCGGGGCCCGCGATCTCGGTGCTGATGCTGATCGGCAGCCTGCTCATGTTCCGCTACGGCCTCACGCGCGAGCGCGTCGCCGAGATCCAGAGGGCCCTGGCCGAGCGGCGGACTCCGACGCACCCGAGCCGATCCTCGATGGACTCCTCGGACGCCCCGGTCGCGCAGCCCGCGGCTCGTGGCTGAGCTCCCCGCTGCGGCACACGCCGCGCCCGACGCGCCGGTCACACCGATGGGCATCCTCGCCAATCCACTCTCGGGCCGCGATGTGCGCCGACTGGCCGCACGCGCGGGGGGCACCGGGCCGCAGGAGAAGCGCAACCAGGTGGCCCGGGTCGCCGTCGGTGCCGCCGCGGGCGGGGCGCGCCGGGTGCTCGTGCTGCGAGAGCCCTTTCGCGTCTCCGAGGGTGCGCTCGAGCACCTGTCGATCGACCTCGAGGTCGAGGCGATCGACATCGGGGCGCAGCTGACGGCGGCCGACAGCGAGCGCGCGGTCGCGGCCATGCGCGAGGCCGGCTGCCGCGTGATCGTGGTGCTCGGCGGAGACGGCACGCATCGCTGCGTCGCCGCGACCTGGTCCGACGCTCCGATCGTGGCGCTCTCGACCGGGACCAACAACGTCTTTCCGCAGCTGATCGAGCCCACGCTGGCCGGAGCCGCGGCGGGCCTGGTCGCGAGTGGGAGGATCGAGCTCGGCGAGGTGGCCGAGCGGGCCAAGGTGGTGCGCGTCGAGATCGACGGCGAGGACGGCGACCTGGCGCTCGTGGACGCGGCGCTGCTCGTGGACGACTTCGTCGGCAACCGGCTCCCCTTCGATCCGGCCGGAGTGCGCAGCGCCGTGCTGGCGCGGGCCGAGCCTGCGGCGGTCGGCGTGTCGTCCCTGGGCGGCCTGCTGGAGCCCTGCTTCCAGGGCGACGACGCCGGAGTCGAGGTGCGCCTCTCGCTCGACCCGAGCCGCGGCCAGCCGCTGCTCGCTCCGATCTCTCCGGGCCTGTACCGGACGTTCCACGTCGAGGGCTGCCGGCGCCTGGCACTCGGCGAGAGCGTGACGGTCGAGGGTCCGGGAGTGCTTGCCTTCGACGGGGACCGGGAGCGCAAGCTCGCGTCCCGACAGCGCGCCCGGCTTCGCGTGGAGCGCACCGGCCCCAGGGTGATCGACGTCGGGCGCACGCTCGAGCGGGCCGCGCGAGACGGCTTGTTCCTCGACCGGGGACGCTGGCGCGATGCCTTCGACCAGTTCGTGCGCGAACGCTTCTGAGGCGAGCGACCTCCGAGTCGCGCTCCGCGCGGCAAGCGGCGGCGCGCACGCTGAAAGGCCGCGAAAGAAGCCGGTCTCCCTCAGCGCTCGAGCAGCTCGAGCGCGGCGCGCGCCCCGCGCAGCGTGGCGTGCTCGAAGCGCGAGAGGTCCAGATCCTCCCGCGCTCCCATCGCCCCCATCCGGTAGCGGTGGTAGACGCCCTCGTTGATGGCCGCACCCCGCCAGGACTGGAAGGCCCGGTAGTAGGCGATCTTCGAGACGTCGCGTCCCGTGGCGGCCGCATAGTGCTGGAGCAGCTCGTCGCGCGTCGGAAAGGAGCCCGCGGCGGTGGGTGCGACGTCGGGACCGGGAGGGAGCTCGTCGGGAGGGAGCCAGCTATTGAGCAGGTAGCCGAGATCTGCCAGCGGATCGCCCAGCGTACACAGCTCCCAGTCGAGCACCGCCCCGATGCGCGTGCCCTCGAGGATCATGTTTCCCAGGCGGTAGTCGCCGTGCACGATCGCGCAGCCCACCTGCTCGGGCATGCGCTCCTCGAGCAGCCGGTGGGCGGCCTCCATCTCGGGGATCTCGCGCAGCTTCGAGGCCTGGAACTGCTTCGACCAACGCCGCAGCTGGCGTGCGATATAGGCCTCGCGCCGGCCCAGGTCGCCGAGACCCACGCGGTCGGGCTCGATGCGGTGCAGGCGCGCCAGCACGTCGATGCACTCGAAGCCGATCGCGCGCCGATCCCCTTGCGGGACGCGGGCGCCCTCGCGGGAGTCGCGCAGGATGACCCCGGGAACGAACTCCATCAGGTAGAAGGGGGCTCCGTTCACCTGGGGGTCGCGGCACAGTCCGTGAACCGGCGCGACGGGAACGTCGGTCGGACCCAGCGCCGAGACGATCCGGTGCTCGCGGCCCATGTCGTGGGCGCTCTCGAGAACCGCGGCGAGGGGCGGTCGGCGCAGGACCAGGGCGCGGCCCCGGCTGTCCTCGAGCCGGTAGGTCAGGTTGGAGTGGCCTCCCGCGATCAGCTCGGCCGTGAGCGGGGGATGCACCCCCGACACGTGCTTCTCGATCCAGCCGCTGACCCGTGCGAGGTCGATCCCCTCGAGGCTCACTTCAGGAACTCGTCCGCGTCGAGATCCAGCGCCTGGACCGCGTGCCGCGAGGCCATGACCATGAACATGTCATCGCCGCGGTCCGTCTGCTCCACGATCATCGATGCGACCACCGCCATGATCAGGCCGCTGAAGCTGAACAGCCGGTAGTCGCGCCAGCAGTCCTCCCAGCCGTAGCCCCCGACGCCGTTCGCGCGCAGGCGCGCATGGTACTCGCGCAGCAGCGCCTTCTCGTTCGTGCGCCGCGCCTCGGGCGAGAGGCCCGCGCCCAGAAAGTAGGAGGCGTCGGAGAGCGCATAGCCCTGGGCCACGGTCTGCCAGTCGACGACGGCGAGCGGGGGTGCGTCGCCGCCCGTCCCGAAGAGCATGTTGTCGAGCCGATAGTCGCCGTGGGTCAGGGTCATGGGCCCGCGCGCGGCGAGGCTCCAGTGCGGGAGCCCCTGGCCCAGTCGCTCGGCGAGAGCGATCGCCTCGGGAGCCAGCCTCTCGGAGTAGCGCGCCACGAAGCCCGGAAAGACCGAGTCGTAGAGCGCCTTCAAGAGGGTCGCACCCTCGGGACCCGGCCGCGACAGCCACTCGAGGCGGTCGAGTCCCGCGTCCCCCCAGACGGGCGCGTGCAGTCGGGCCAGCTCCTCGAGAGCCAGCGCAGCGCGGTCCGGCCCACAGCCGGCGAGCTGATCCCCGGGGTCGGCCGGCGCGATGTCCTCCATCAGCATCACGAAGTCCGCCGCGTTGGCCGCGACGTCGGCGAAGAAGCAGCGGGGGGTGCGGATCCTCACCCGCTGGACCAGCTCCTGGTAGAAGCGCACCTCCCTCAGGTAGACACCCTGCATCGCGCCCGTCTGCCGGCTGGTCGGGTTGGAGGACGGGAACTTGCCGACCACCGAGGCGGGCGCGCCGGGCTCCGGCTCGCTCCAGTCGAGCTCGAAGCGCACGTTCGTCCCCATCTGGCCCGTGCCGACCGTCTGCGCGCGAAAGCTCCGGACCCTTGCCTTCGGCGCGACGCCCGCGTGGTGAAGGACGTCGGTGAGCCAGCTCGCGCTCACCTCCTCGGGGGTCGAGATCAGGGCCGGGGTCGCATCCGATCTCGGGCGCCGCATGGAGCGTCCATCATAGCCCGGACGCGGCGGGCACCGAAGCGCCCGGACCCGGACCCGGGAAGTAGTCGAGCAGACCTCCCGTCTGGCGGATCCGTGTGCGCAGCGCCTCCGGGTCGACCGCGGTCGCATCCCCGCCCTGGTCCAGGGCCAGGACCGCTGCCAGACCGGCCGCCTCACCCACGGCCATGCAGGCCGGAATCTCCTTGGTGGCGTGGTGCACGCGATGATCGACCGAGATGTCGCGCCCCGCGGCAAGCAGGTTGACCCGCTCTCGGGTCAGGAGACAGCCGTAGGGAATGGAGTAGACCGCGCCGTAACGGGTCCAGTGGCCGGTCTGGGCGATGGCGTCGGGCGCGTCGCGGTTCATCTGCTCGCGCTCGAGCACCTGGCGGCCGACCAGCCTACGGCTCTCGGTGATGCCGAGCTGGGTGGCGATGTTGCACAGGTGGGCGTGCTCGAGGCCGGGTACCGACCGACGCAGCTGCGCGAACTGCTCCATGACCATGCGGCGGCACTCCACCTCGGCCCAGGTCAGGTCGACGGGATCGGTCGGATCGATCTTGCGGCCGATCCGCGCCGCGCTTCCCCACGGGGCGAGCAGCACGCCGGGATTGGGCGTCCGGAAGAGCTGGCCGGCCGCGTCGATCGCGCGCTCCGGATCGTGGACTCCACCGATCCGGAACCAGAGCCAGGGATGCACGCGCACCTGCTCGAACGCGCAGCCCGCCGATGCCAGCACGTCGCCGTCGCCCGTGGCATCGATCACCACGTCGGCCAGGATGGCCTGGCGACCTGCCTTGGACTGGAAGGCGACCCCGCGCAGCCGGTCTCCGTCGACCAGGGCGTCGGCGCCCCAGGCGTGCAGGAGCAGATCCACGCCCGCCTCGCGCACGATCTCGAAGAGCAGGGCGCGCATCGCCTCGGGGTCGTACGCGACCGAGTAGCGCACGCGGTGGTGCGCGCGGCTCCCCCCCCAGATCAGGCCCCAGCGAAAGTAGCGGCGGACCCGCGCCGGATCGTCGTCGCCCCACTCTCCAGGAGCGGGGTGGAAGGCCCCACCCGCGCGCCGCAGCCGCTCGGTGACCTCCTGGCACAGACCCCCGATCACCGGCCGCCCCTCCCCGTCGTCGAGGCTCAGCAGCAGCACGATCAGACCGCCGGTCGCCAGGCCCCCGAGCGATCCGTAGCGCTCCGCCAGGGTCACGCGGGCCCCCGCCCGAGCCGCCGCCACCGCCGCCGCCACGCCGGCGGATCCTCCGCCCACGACCAGGACATCGGTCTTCCGGAGAATCGGCGTGTCGCGCGCGGGCTCTCGCAGCGTCTGCACCGCCCGACGATACACGACGGCTCTCCCGGGGGAGGTGCGGTGCCCCAGCAGTGAGGTTAATGTCCGGTCGACCTGTCGACCCATTGGGGAGGGAGAGCGGGATGAGGAGTGGGATGCCGGGAATCGCCATGCTGGCAGCCGCCTTGGGGCTCGCCGCCGGCTGCGGTCGGACGGAGCCGATCGTGAGCTGCGAGGCCGCGGGGCCTTCGCGCCCCGTCTGCGGCTTCCAGAACCCCGAGGACTTCTCGGTCCTCCCCGGTCGATCGCAGGTGATCGTCAGCGAGTTCGGGAGCCTCGACGGAGCCAGGCCGGGACGCCTCTCGCTCTACGACGTCGAGAGCGACGCCCGGACCCTTCTCTACGAGGGCGGCAGCGGCGAGCCCGCGTCGGGCTGGGGGGCCGAGGACTGCCCGGGTCCGCCGACCGCTGCATTCAGTCCGCACGGAATCTACCTGGGGGCACGAAAGGATCGCTCGCTGCAGCTCCTGGCGGTGAACCATGGTGGCCGCGAGTCCATCGAGTACTTCGAGGTCAACCGAGACGAGGATCCCGTCCAGCTCACCTGGCGCGGCTGCGTCGTCGCCCCACCGAGCAGCCGGCTCAACGACGTGGCGGGCATGTGGCGCGGCGGGTTCGTCACGACCCACATGTACGAGGGCGACGCGTCTGGATTCTCGCTCGCGGTGGCCGCGCTGCTCGGACGGCCCACCGGCTACGTGCTGCAGTGGACCCCGACCGAGGGCTGGGCCAAGCTCGCCGGGACGGAGGGAAGCTTCCCGAACGGGATCATCACCAGCGCCAGCGGGTCCGAGATCTACGTCGGGTACTGGATGGACAACGTGGTGCGGCGCATCGAGAGGGAGACGGGAAAGGAGCTGGCGCGCGTCGCGGTGGAGCATCCCGACAACATCAACTGGGGACTGAACGGACGTCTCCTCGTCGCCTCGCAGCACGGCTCGCTGCTTCAGCTCCGCAGCTGCCAGGACCTCGAGCGGGGCGTCTGTGCCCTTCCCTTCTCGATCGTGGCGCTGGATCCTCCGCTCGAGCTGAAGCCGGCGCTGCTCTTCTCGAGCGAGGGGGCCCCGATGGGCGCCGGAAGCGCAGCGGTCTCGGTCCAGAACGACCTGGTCATCGGGACCTTCGCAGGGGATCGGTTGCTTCGCTTCGAGCGACCGAAGCGTCCCTTCGCTCCACACTCCGCGGACTGAGCCCAACGGAGAGGGCCGGGCCGCCCGGGGCCCTCCGGAGAAGATCGACCCGCAGTCTCTATACTCCGCGGTCGTGGTGGCCTCGCTCGCGCTCCTCGCCCTCCTGGTCACGGCCACCCCGGGAAGAGCTGCGGAGCGGATCTGGCTCGAGGTCAAGGCCCCCCACGAGAAGGGCCATGTACGCGGTCCGGTAGGGCTGGTCGAGGTCCGCGGCTGGGCCGGGACCGGGATTCGCGGCAAGCACGACGTGATCGTAGCGGTCGATCGCTCGTCGAGCGTCTGGAAGGCGTCGGGCATCGATGTCGACGGAGACGGCGTGATCGGTCGCCCGCGACGCGGCGGTCTCGGCGAGACGATCGACCGGACGACGGACCCGGGAGACACCGTCTTTCGGGCGGAGCTGATGGCCGCGCGGCGCCTGGTCGAGCGGCTCGACCCCGCGACGAGCCGCATCGGAATCCTGTCGTTCACGGACCATGCACGCCTGCGAGCGCCTCTGGGCAGCTCGCGAGACACCCTGCAGAGGACCCTCTCCGAGCTTCCCGATCCGCCGGCCTCGGCCGGGACCTCGTTCTACTGGGCGATCCTCGATGCCCTCCAGGCCTTTCGCGACGCCCCGGCGAAGGATGGTCCGAAACGCCTCCGGTCCCTGGTGCTGCTCTCGGACGGAGCACCGACGCGGCCGCCTCCGCCAGACAAGGCCGCGCGCTTCGCGCTCCACGCGGCGCGCGAGGCCGCCCGGGAGGGCGTGCGCATCTACGCCTTCGGGCTGGGGCCCGACGCAATCTCGAGTCCCGCCATCTTCTCGCGGATCGCCCGGATCACCCAGGGAGAGCTGCTTCTCGTGGATCATCCGGCCGACGTGATCGAGCAGGTGCCCTACCTGAGCCTGACGAAGCTGACCGGCGTCGAGATCGACAACCTGTCGATGAGCCAGAGCGCGCGGGCGATTCGCCTGCTCCCCGATGGAAGCTTCGACGGCTATGCCCCGCTGCGCCCGGGCGCGAACATCGTCCGCGTTCGGGTGCGAACGGCCGACTCCGAACGCTTCGTCGACCGCAGGATCTTCTTCGAGAAGATCGAGCCGCGCACCCGCGAGGAGGTGGCCGCCGCGGACGCCCTGCTCAAGCGGCTCGAGCTCCGCACGCTCGAGGCGCAGCTGGCCGCCGAGGTGCGCGTCAAGCGGGCGCGCCTGCGAGCCCGGACCCGCGAGCTCGAGGTCGTGGTGGAGGAGTAGCCTCGAGCGGTCTACCCTCGACCGGCCGGCGGGGCTCTCAGGCCGCCGCCCCGAGGAGACCCCCCATGCAGAACCCCCGCGACTTCTTCCGGCCTCTGGCAATCGGGGCGCCCGAGCCCCTGCGCGAGATTCCCGTCCGCCCCTCGCGCATGATCCACTTCTTCGACCCGAGCAACCCGAAGATGGCGTCCAAGGTTCCGGAGCTGACGCACAAGTGCGACGTGCTCCTGGGCAACCTGGAGGACGCGATCCAGGCCGATCACAAGCTCGCCGCGCGCGAGGGCCTGGTCAAGATCGCGCGCGCCACCGACTTTGGGGCGTGCCAGCTCTGGACCCGGGTCAACAGCCTCGACAGTCCCTGGGCCTTCGACGACCTGGTCCAGCTGGTGAGCGAGATCGGCGACCGCCTGGACGTGATCATGATTCCCAAGGTCGAGGGGCCCTGGGACATCCACTACGTCGATCGACTGGTCGCCCAGCTCGAGGCGCGCGCGGGACTCGAGCGGCCGATCCTGCTGCACGCCATCCTGGAGACCGCGCTCGGCGTAGCGAACGTCGAGGAGATCTGCGCCGCGAGCCCTCGCATGCAGGGCCTCTCGCTGGGACCCGCGGACCTGGCCGCATCCCGGCGCATGAAGACCACCCGGGTCGGGGGGGGACATCCCGGCTACCTGGTCCGCGCGGATCCCGATCCCGACGACGCGGACGCGCCGCGCGCCGTGGCCCAGCAGGACCTCTGGCACTACACGCTGGCTCGCATGGTCGACGCCTGCAACGCCAACGGCATCCTGCCCTACTACGGTCCCTTCGGCGACATTCGCGATACGGTCGCGTGCGAGGACCAGTTCCGGAACGCCTTCCTGATGGGCTGCGTCGGCGCCTGGTCGCTGCATCCCGTGCAGATCGAGATCGCGCGCCGGGTCTTCAGTCCCGAGGCCGACGAGGTGCGCTGGGCGCGCCGCGTGATCGAGGCGATGGGCGATGGAACCGGCGCGGTCATGCTCGATGGCAAGATGCAGGACGACGCGACCGTCAAGCAGTGCCGGGTCGTCGTCGAGCTGGCCGAGATGGTCTCCGATCGGGACCCGGAGCTGAAGCGAAGCTACGGTCTCTGATTCCCGGGGAAGGGCACACAGAGCTCGCGAAGCGCCTCGACGGTCGTGCCCCCGGCTTCGGCCAGGGCGGCGGCGCGGATCGGGTCCTCGAGGTCGCGAGCGCGAAGCCGGATCATGTAGCGCCCGGCGACGACGAACGAATCGCTCTCGACATCGACCAGCCGGATGCGCGTGCGCCCGGTCGCGGGATCGCGCAGGCTGTCGAGCGGGACCGGCAGGATCCGGCCCCCCTGGCGCGTGATCATCGCGCTCCCATTGGCGGCGAGCAGGAAGCAGGCCGCACCATAGCCCAGGTCTCGCGCGTACTCCGAGTCGAAGGGAATCGGATCGGCGCAGCGGAGCTCGTAGCCGATGTCCTTGGAGACGATCTTCAAGTCGATCCCCCGCCGGCCCAGGCGGGTGCGCAGCTCCGTCTTGAGCAGGGGGCCCAGCGGAAGCTCCGAGAGCCGGACGTGACCGTGGTCGTCGCGGTCCACGTCCTCGAGCCCCCCGAGCTCGGCGGGATCCAGGCACTCGGCCAGGCCCTCGGCCAGCACGACCACGCCGTCCTCGCGACCCGCGGCGCGCCGGACGATCATCGAGCCCTCGATCAGGTCCGCGAGCTGCGAGAGCGAGAGCCTCGAGCGCGCGAACTCCTCGGGAATCAGCGTCAGCGTGGCCCCGGCCGCCTTGCCGATCCCCAGCGCCAGGTGTCCGGCCTTGCGGCCCATCGCCACCAGCACGTACCAGCGTCCGGTCGTGAGCGCATCCTCCATGATGCGCTCGACGATCGACACGCCGCAGTGGCGGGCCGTCTCGAAGCCGAACGTGGGGATCTCGGGCGGGAGGGGCAGGTCGTTGTCGATCGTCTTCGGCACGTGGGCGATGCGCAGGTCCGGATCTACCTCGAGGAGCTGTGAGGCCGTATAGGCCGTGTCGTCTCCGCCGATCGAGAGCAGCGCGCGTACCTCGAGCTGCCGCAGCGCCTTGGCCACCGCCTCGAGCTGATGGGGATGACGCGTCGGGTTCGCGCGCGAGGTGCGCAGGATCGACCCGCCCCGGAAGTGGATGCGCGAGACGTCGGCGACCTGGAGCATGCGAACGTGCGAGATGTCCCCGTGGGAGAGCCAGCGGTAGCCATCCAGGATTCCCACCACCTCGCAGCCCGAGTTGCGCGCCTGGATGGTGGCCGCGGCGATCACGGCGTTGATCCCGGGGGCCGGGCCTCCGCCTACCACGATTCCGATCCTGGGAGTCACGGCGAGTAGGGTGACAAATCCCGCCTGCGCCAGCGACGACGGCGCACACCGCCCATCGTAGGCTCCCGGCGGCGATATACTCCCTGCACCTTGGAATCGAGAACGCCGGTGCCCGGAGTCGTTGGACTCCGCCTGTGGGGGTGCCTGCTCTTGGGCACCGCGACCCTCGCCAACCCCTGGCTCGTTCCCTGGCTCTACGCCACTCGCCCCACCTCGCTGGGGTCGTGGCTCCCGGCCGAGGCTGCGGCGGGGATCCTGGGGCTGCTTCTCCTCGTTTCGGCCGGCCGGGCCGCGGCTGCGCTCCAGCGCTCCGGCTACGGGGCCGTCTTGTCGCTCTCGAACCTCGCCCTGGCGGGACTCGTCACCTTCGTCGCGATCGAGGCCGTCTTCCGAGTCTACCTCGGGTTGCAGATCGGAATGAAGCGTGGGCTCCTCTACGGGACGGAGCTCGCCCGGGTCTACCGAAGCCTGAGCCAGGACGAGAAGCACGGCTACGTGACCTTCGAGCCGCATCAGGAGGGCGTCTTCGTTCGTTCCCTGGAAGACCCTGCAAGGAAGATCCACGTACGCATCAACAACCTGGGGTTCCGGGGCCGGGACGTCACGAGGACCAAGCCAGAGAACACCACCCGGATCGTCACGCTCGGCGCTTCCTCGACCTTTGGGTTCAAGGACGCGGACGACGAGACCTACCCCTACTACCTGGAGCGGATGCTCCGAGAGCGCTTCGGCGGCTCGAGGCGATTCGAGGTCATCAACCTCGGGATTGCTCATCTCACCTCGACCCAGATCGGAAACCTCTTCGAGGGAGAGGCACTGCCCCTGGACCCCGACATCGTCACGTTCTACGAGGGCGTCAACGATACGAAGCTGGCGTGGACTCTCCCCTTCGCTCGGATCGGATCGTACCTGCTGGCGGTCCGGCTCCTCGAGACGTGGGTCGAGCAGACGACGCGGACCGCAGAGTCGAATCACGAGGACCTGGGTCGCTGGGTCGAGGGCAGGAGCGAGCTCTTCTTGCGAAATCTCGACCGGATCCTTGCCGCCTGCCGGGCCCGCGGAATCCCGTTCTTCGTGATCAGCCAGCAGGCCCAGTCGAAGCTGCTGGAGGATCTCCGCGGCGTGACCTACGAGGACGAGTGGCGCCTGGTCCATGAGCGGTTCGCACGCGGTGAGGATGTGGGGTACCGGGGTCGGCTCTTCCTGATTCACCACAAGATCATGGGCGATCTCCGCGACTGGGTGGGGCAGAGGCACGCATTGTTCATCGACGGGATCGCCGCCCTCGACCCACGACGCGACACCCTCACCTCGTGGGTGCATCTCGACGCCGAGGGCAACCGGATCCTCGCCAGAGCCATCGCCGATCGC
>JBHHYV010000023.1:0-35401 GCA_046757685.1 Myxococcota bacterium | reverse complement strand
CGGCCGGCTCGGGGACGGACTCGCTCGCCAGCGCGCGGGGCGTGCCGGGAGCGGGGTCGGCCTGGAGCTGCGTGGAGGCGCCGAGCGCGGCTCGGGCGGCGGAGCCCGCCGCCGCCAGGGCACTCTCGAGCTCCCCCTCGCCCCGGGCCTCGAAGCTCGCGAGCCGCCGCGCGACCTCGCCGGGCGCGAGCAGGCGCACCTCGACGCCGTAGCGATCCACGAGACGGGTGACCGAGGCGACGATCACGCGCCGTCCCTGGGCGCGGGCGCGGAGGGCCGCCTCGCTGTCCCTTCCGGCCAGGAACTCGACGACGTGACCGTCGGAGACCCAGGCATCGACGACCGTCAGCCGAGAGCCCTCGGCGACGAGCGCGTCGCTCCAGGCGCGCAGCCAGCGCTCGGGATTCTCGAGCGAGGCGCCGGCCGGACCCCCGAGGGGCTCGAGGGCCACCGCGACGGGAATCGGGACCCCGGAGTCCGCATGGGCCAGGCCGCATCCCGCGAGGAGCCCCATCCAGACTCCCAGCGCCAGCCTCGCCCACCGGGCCGAGCCGCTCTTCCACACCTCGCGCGTGCCTCCTCTTCCACTCATCGGCCGTCCGGAACCCCGGCTGACACAGAATGGTGCCGCGCGCGCGGGCGGAGCCCGGGGGGTGGCGACAGGCGCCGCGATCTTATCGCGAGGATCCGGGCGAGGGCAATCACGGCAGTGTCCGACCGGTGGGCCGGCTGTGGGAAGGCCGACCTCACGACTCCAGCCCGCCATCGACCAGGTAGGCCTTCTTCGCCAGCCGGCTCGCCAGCTTCTCGTTGTGGGTCACGAGGATGAGGGCACTCCCTGCCTGCGAGACCCGGTCCAGCAGGACGCTCTCGATCGCCTCCGCGGAGAGGGTATCGAGGTTGCCGGTCGGCTCGTCCGCCAGGATCAGGCGGGGCTGGCGGTAGAGCGCCCGTGCGATCGCGACCCGCTGGCGCTCGCCCCCGCTCAGCTTGCCCGGGCGGTGGTCCAGGCGCCCCTCCAGGCCCACGCCCGCCAGCAGGGCGCGCGCCTGCGAGCGCGCCCCGCGCATGGGCTGGCCGGCGAGCAGCCCCGGCATCATCACGTTCTCGAGAGCGCTGAACTCGGGCAGCAGATGGTGGAACTGGAAGACGAAGCCCAGGTTCCCGTTGCGAAAGCGTGCGCGCTCCTCGGGAGGCATGTCGTAGAGGCTCCGGCCATCCACCTCCACGCGCCCGGCGGAAGGCTGCTCGAGCCCTCCCAGCAGGTGGAGCAGCGTGGACTTTCCGGCACCCGAGACGCCGAGAATCGCGATCGACTCTCCGGCGCAGACCTGGAGGTCGATGCCCCGCAGCACGTCGAGCTCGCCGTGCGGACCCCGGAAGCTCTTCGCCACTCCACTCGCGCGCAACATCGGGTCACTCATAGCGGAGCGCCTCGGCGGGATCGACGCGCGACGCCTGCCACGAGGGTAGGAGCGTCGCCCCGAGGGAGAGCGTCATGGCAATCCCCGCGATCAGCAGCAGCTGCTGGGGATCGAAGCGAAAGGGCAGACTGCCGAGCTGGTACACGTTCGCCGGAAGCACGTCGAACCCGAGGATGCGCTCCACGACCGACTGGATGCGATCCAGGTTCCAGGTGATGACGAGGCCCATACCCAGGCCGAGGACGATTCCGCCCAGGCCGATCAACCCCCCCTCGATCGCGAAGATGCGGAGGATTCCCTCGTCCTCGCAGCCCATCGCCTTCAGGATCGCGATGTCGCGAGATTTCTCCATGATCATCATGATCAGGGTCGCGACGATGATGAAGCCCGCGACGACCATGATGAACGAGAGCAGCACGAACATCATCGCCTGCTCGCTCTTGAGCGCCTGGAAGAACCCCGGGTAGAACTCCTTCCAGTCGCGCACGTAGTAGAGCCCTCCGAGCCTGCGCGCCACCTCGGCTCCGACGGCCCGGGAGCGATAGGGATCGGTGGTCTTGACCTCGACCCCGGTGACGGTCGCACCTGCCTTCATGAAGCGCTGCGCGACCCCGAGATCGACGTAGGCGAAGCTCTCGTCGAACTGGAAGAAGTTGGCCCGGAAGATTCCGGCGACCCGGTAGCGCACGAGCCGGGGCGACGGGCCCAGGGGCGTGGGAGGTCCCCCGAGCGGCGAGATCATCACTGCGACGTCCCCGACCCGCAGCAGGAAGCGATCGGCAAGCTCGGAGCCGAGGATCACCCCCGGCAGGGCGTCGCTCCCGCTCGCGTTCGGCGGCGGGGTGAGCGCGTCGAGCGACCCGGCGACCAGGTCGTGCACCAGGCCGGTTGTCGTGGCCACCGTGTGGGGATCGATGCCCTTCAGCAGGACGGCCTGGATCTCGCCGGACCCGGAGCGCAGCACGGCGTCGGTCAGCGTGTAGGGCGACGCGCCGACCACGCCCTCGACGCCGAGCGCCGTCTCTCGCACCCGCTTCCAGTCCTCGAAGGGACCGAGCCCCGACTGGATCACGAAGTGGGCGCGGTTCGAGAAGATGCGCTCGTGCCAGATGCTCTCGAACCCGTTCATCACCGAGAGCACCGCGGTGATCACCGCGACGCCGAGGGCCACGCCGAGCACGCAGATCACGCTGATCACCGAGATGAAGGTCTGTCGGCGCCGGGCCACCAGGTAGCGAAGAGCGAGGAACCACTCCACGCGCTTCCGCCGCAGATGCTCGACCCCTCCTGCGACGACCAGGGGCACGAAGCCCAGGATCGCCACGTTGAAGATCCCGAGCGCTCCCATCGCCGCGCGCTGCGCCCAGACCGTGAGGGCCGGCCACGGGAGCGCCAGCAGGAAGAGTGCGCCCGTGGCGAGCAGGTAGAGACCGACCGCCCGGCGCACCCACGCTCCCAGTCGCGGCGCTCGGATCAGCAGCCAGGCGAGGCCTCCCCAGAGCAGGCAGCTCACCGGGAGCGCCACGCGGAAGAGGGGCGAGACGTCGAGGAAGGGACCGACCGCCGCCGCCGCGGCGGTGCTGAGCGCGACCGCCACCCCGGCGACGCGCGGGGGGCGCGCGAAGGGCAGGAAGCGGCCGAAGACCAGCACGGCGGACCCGGAGAAGAAGAGGAAGAGCGCTCCGAACCCGAGTGCGATCCACGCAACCAGCGCCGCCGACACGAAGCCGATGGCTCCCTGCAGCCAGTCAGCCATCGTCGCCCTCGCCGTCCCCCGATCCCTCGGGGCGACTCCGCACATGGGGGAAGAGCTTCACCTCCCTCAGGTGGGGGGCGCCGGTCAGCATCATCACCAGCCGGCCCACCCCCAGGCCGAGCCCTCCCGCGGGGGGCATCCCGTGCTCGAGCGCGAGCAGGAAGTCCTCGTCCAGGGGATGCGCCTCCTCGTCGCCACCGCGCGCCAGCCGCGCCTGCTCCAGCATGCGGGCACGCTGGTCGTCGGGATCGTTCAGCTCCGAGAAGGCGTTGCAGATCTCGGTGCCTCCCAGGAAGGCCTCGAAGCGCTCGACCCGCTCGGGGCGCTCCTGGGAGCGCTTCGCGAGGGGAGAGAGCTCGGCGGGATAGCCGACGACCAGGGTCGGCTCGATCAGCTCGGGCTCCACGACGGCCGAGAAGAGATCGTCGACCAGGCGCGCCCAGGTCGGTGCCGCCGCGGGGTCCACCTCGACACCCGCCTTGCGCACCGCCTCGCGCAGATCATCGAGCTCGCGCTGCCGCTCGATGTCGATTCCCGACGCCTCCGCGATCAGCTCGGCCATCGAGCGCCGCGGCCAGGGCGGAGACAGGTCGATGCGGCGCCCCGCCCTCTCGATCCAGAGATCTCCGTTGACCTGGCGCGCGGCGTGCGCGACGAGTGCCTCGCAGAGCTCCATCATGTCGGTGTAGTCGGCGAACGCCTGGTACGCCTCGAGCATCGAGAACTCGGGGTTGTGGGTCCGGTCGACGCCCTCGTTCCGGAAGTCGCGGCCGATCTCGTAGACCCGATCCAGGCCTCCGATCAGCAGCCGCTTGAGGTAGAGCTCGAACGAGATCCGGAGGTAGCGCGGCTCGTCATAGGCGTGGTGGTAGGTCGTGAAGGGACGGGCCGCCGCTCCTCCATAGATGGGCTGCAGGACCGGGGTCTCGACCTCGAGAAAATCACGCTCGTCCAGAACCTCGCGCAGCGCCCGGACCGTACGGCTGCGCGCCCGCGCGATGCGCCGCATGTCGGGGTTGACGATCAGGTCCAGGTAGCGCCTGCGCGTGCGCGCCTCGACGTCCTGCAGGCCGTGGAACTTCTCGGGGAGCGGGCGGTACGCCTTGGCCAGGAAGCCGAACTCACGCGCCTCGAGGGTCAGCTCGTCGGTCTTGCTCCGGATCAGGCGCCCCGCCGCCCACATGAAGTCCCCGACCTCGAAGAGTCGAAAGCGCGCGTAGGCCTCGTCGCCGACGAGGTCCCGCCGCAGCCAGACCTGGAGACGCTCGCCGTCGGCCTGCAGCACACCGAAGGCGGCCTTGCCGAACGAGCGGAGACCCACCAGGCGGCCCGCCACGCGCGCCGTGGGCTCCTCGCGCGCCAGGGTCTCCGCGTCGACGCCGGCGTAGCGCTGCCGGATCTCGACGATCCGGTCGAGGGGTCGCGGCACGCGCGCCGGGAAGAGGTCGACCCCGCTCTCGGCCAGGCGCGAGGCCCGCGCCCGCCGTGCCTTCAGGATCTCGGCCTCGGTCGCCATGCTCAGTCCCCGCTCCCCTCGGCCGCCCGGAGCAGGTAGGCTCGGATGAACCGGTCGATCCCGCCGTCGAGCACCGCGAGGGCGTTCCCCGCCTCGCACCCGGTGCGGTGGTCCTTGACGCGCTGGGCCGGGTGCAGGGTGTACGAGCGGATCTGGCTGCCGAAGTCGATCTTCTCCTTCTTGCCGGCCAGGCGCTCCGCCTCGGCGCGCTGCTCCGCCTCGGCGCGCTCGAAGAGGCGAGCCCGCAGCACCTTCATCGCGGACGCCTTGTTCTTGTGCTGGCTGCGCTCGTTCTGGCACTGCACGACGATTCCGGTGGGCAGGTGGGTGATGCGAACCGCGGAGTCGGTCCGGTTCACGTGCTGACCGCCGGCACCCCCCGCTCGATAGGTGTCGACCCGCAGATCGGTCTCGGCGATCTCGATCTCGACCCGATCTCCGATGTCGGGAAGCAGCCCGACCGAGGCAAAGCTGGTATGGCGGCGCTTCTGGGCATCGAAGGGGGAGATTCGCACCAGGCGGTGGATGCCGACCTCGCTGCGCAGCCAGCCGTAGGCGTGATCCCCCGCGACGGTGAGGGTCGCGCTCTTGATCCCCGCCTCTTCTCCCGCCTGGATGTCGAGGATCTCGCTTCGGAACTCGCGGGCCTCGGCCCAGCGCAGGTACAGGCGCAGCAGCATGTTGGCCCAGTCGCAGGCCTCGGTGCCCCCCGCTCCCGCGTTGATCGAGAGGATGGCGTCGCAGGCGTCGTGCTCTCCCGAGAGCAGGCGACGCAGCTCCGCTGCGGCGAGCCGATCCTCGAGCGCGTGCGCGGCGTCGGTGGCTTCGCGCAGCGCACCCGCGTCGTCCTCGGACGCCGCGAGCTCCAGCATCACCGCGGCATCGGAGTGCGCCTGCTCGAGGCTGTCGAAGAACTCCAGCTCGCGTTCCAGGCTCCGCTTGTCGCGCATCAGCTTCTGGGCTTCCTCACGGTCGCTCCAGAACTCGGGCTCGGAGGCTCTCTCCTCCAGGCGCTTCAGGCGCTCGCGCTTTCCGGCGAGGTCAAAGATGCCTCCGCAGCTCAGCG
This sequence comes from Myxococcota bacterium, assembly GCA_046757685.1. GTDB lineage: Bacteria > Myxococcota_A > UBA9160 > SZUA-336 > SZUA-336 > JBHHYV01. The sequence goes on along the minus strand of JBHHYV010000023.1, from coordinate 29,639 downwards.
ACCCTCTCGCCCAGCCGATCGATCCGTTGCTGTGTCTCTCGCGCCTGTGCCGAGTCTTCCGACAATTCGCCGTCCTCCCAACGCGCCAAGGAACCCGATGCACCCCCACACGACCCAGTCTCCCCACCGCGTATAGGGCGTCATCCCAGATCGGGCCGCGGGAACTTCGGCCCGAATGGCCGCGCGCTCGAAGAGCCGGGTTCTCTCGAGCACGGCGCCATCGGAGTCTACGATCGCACTGACTCCCGTGTTCGCTGCCCGCAGCATCGGCACCCCGTTCTCCGCCGAGCGAACCGCGGCCATGGCCAGGAACTGCTCGGGAGCACTCGACCTCCCGTACCAGGCATCGTTGGTGACATTGACGAGCACGCGCGCCCCGCGCTGCACGGCCCGTCGAACGACAGCGGGGTAGAGGACTTCATAGCAGATGAGGGGTGCCAGGGCATGGGCGGGAGCCCCGTCGAATTCCAGCACCCGCGAGCCGGGCCCCGGCGTGAGGTCCCCGGTCGCCAGGCCGGTCGCGACTCCCGAGAGGAATCCGAAGAGCCACCGGTAGGGGACATACTCGCCAAAGGGAACGAGCACGCTCTTGTCGTAGCGTTCGCGCAGCTCCCCGTCCGCGGAGATCTGGAAGAGGCTGTTGAAGAAGCGCCAGTCCCGCGGGTCGGGACCGGGACGAACGTCGAGGCCCATCCCGCCGACCAGGAGCGTGGCCCCGGTCTCCCTCGCCAGGCGCCGGACCTGGTCCAGGTACTGCGGCTGTCGCTCCAGGAACACGGGTGCCGACGCCTCGGGCCATACGATCAGATCCAGCGGACCCGCCGCGGCGACGAGCCGGCTCAGCTCGAGGTGAGCCGCGAAGGCCTGGGCTGCCTTGGCCGGATCCCACTTGTCGTCCTGGGGAATGTTGGCCTGGATCACGGCGGCGTGGCGCGGAGCCGCGCGCGGCTCGAAGCGGGCCTCGAGGCGGAGCGCAAAGCCCAGCCCGTGCAGCCCCGCAAAGAGCGCCAGCGCGGCAGCCCAACGCCGCCGCGCGAGCAGCACGCCGGAGAGCACCATCACGAACGTGAGCCCATACACGCCCCCGAGCGACGCCAGCTCGAGCAGCGGCCCGTCGCGGTGCGCCGCGTAGCCCAGGAAGGCCCACGGGAATCCATGGGCGAGCGACACGCTGCGGAGCCACTCCGCCACCGTCCAGCTCGCGGGCAGCACCAGGAAGCCCAGCCCGCCCGCTGCGGGCTCGAGCACCGCACAGAGCCAGCCTCCGAGCGCGACGTGGAGGCCCACGAAGCCCGCAAGGGCCACCACCGCGACGACGGCGACCGCTGCCGGGGCGTGACCGTGCACGGCGACCACGACCCAGATCCACCACAGGATCGCGGCGAAGCCGACGGTGCTCGCGCCCCAGGTCCAGCCAAAGGCCGGGCCCGCGGGCCGGCCGCGCAGGAGCAGCGCCAGGGGCAGCGCCGCAACCCAGCCGAGTGCCACACCCCCATCGAAGTGCAGCGATCCCAGGCGAAAGGGAAAGCAGAGTGCCAGAGCGAGGGCGAAGCAGGCGGCCAGCGCGAGGGAGCGCCGGGGCTCCGGCATCACGAGCGGGACGGGGCGCGGTCGAGCTCCCACAGCAGATGGCGCTCGATCGCCCGCATGGCTCGGGCATCGATCTCCGAGACCTCGTGATCCATGCCCGCCAGGTGCGCGACCCCGTGCACGAGCAGGGTACGCAGCTCGCGGTCGAGTCCGATCCGCCGGCGGCGGGCCTGGCGCTCGGCCGTCTCGACCGAGATCACCACGTCGCCGAGCAGCGTGCCCTCGCCGATCGGAAACGCCAGCACGTCGGTCGGCCGCGGCTCACGCCCAAAGCGACCCGCCAGCTCGGCCATGTCCGCGTCCCCGGTCAGCGTGATCCCGAGCTCTGCGTCAGGAAAGCCCAAGACGCTTAAGATCGTCCTCGCGCTCGCGACGAGCCCCCTCCGATCGATCGCGCGGCCTCGGCTCGAGCCGTTCAACCACACCCTCATGCACTTCCTCGTCGAGCTTGCGGCCCGAGGCGTCGGTCGCCTCCGGATAGTCGATCCGCTCGTGCCGGATCGCCGTCAGCGTATCGATGAAGCTGGCAGCGATCGCGTTCAGATCTCGCAGCGTCAGGCTGCACTCGTCGAGCTGACCGTCCCGGAAGTAGTTGTTGATGATTCGCTGAACGAGCTGCTTCACGCGCGCGGGAGAGGTCTCGGCCAGGGTTCGCGACGCCGCCTCGACGGAGTCCGCGAGCATCAGGATTCCCGCCTCGCGGGTCTGCGGGAGCGGCCCCGGATAGCGGTAGTCGTGCTCCTCCACGCCGGCGCCCTTCTCCGGGTCGGTCTGCTTCTTCGCCTTCTCGTAGAAGAAGCGGATGATGCTCTTGCCGTGGTGCTGGGCGATGCCGTCCATGATCGGGACGACCAGCTTGTAGCTGCGGCCGTACTCGAGCCCGTCGCGCACGTGGGCCTGGATGATGCGCGCCGACATCGAGGGCGAGAGCTTCTCGTGCCGGTTCAGGCCGCCGTGCACACTGTAGTTTTCGACGAAGAAGTGCGGGCGCCGCATCTTGCCGATGTCGTGGTAGTAGCCCGCGGTCTTGGCGAGGAGCGCGTTGGCGCCGATCACCTCGGCTGCCTTCTCGGCGAGGTGTCCCACCATCATGCTGTGGTGGTAGGTCCCCGGCGCGCGAAGCTCGAGCTCTCGCAGCAGCGGCTGCTCGCGGTTGACGAGCTCGAGGAGCTTGATGTCGGTCGTATAGCCGAAGAGTCCCTCGACCAGAGGCGCGAAGCCGCTGACCAGCACGCCGGTCAGGGCGCCGCCGACGAAGCCCAGCGCGATTGCGAGGAGCGCCGGAGCCAGCGTGCTCTGCCCCCGGAACAGGGTCAGCGCGAGCACCACGAGGGCATTCGCTCCGCCGACCCGGAGACCCGCGCGCAGCAGCGTGCCCCGCTGGGTGACCCGCGCGGCGCCCAGCGCCCCGACGAACGATCCCACGAACGCGAAGACCGTGAAGCCGAGGTCGCCCCCGACCTGCATGCCGGTGACCAGCGCGACCAGCGCCGAGAAGAGCGCCGCCGTCTCGCCACTCTGCACCAGGCGCACCAGCATGGCGCCGGCCGCCACCGGGATCACGAAGTAGAGAGGCGCCGGCCCATCGGGCAGCAGCGGCGCCAGTCCGGGACGCTCGGCGATCGCGTCACACAGGAACATCGCCAGGCGGGTTCCCAGGGCCGTCGCGGCCAGGACCGAGACGCCGAAGAGGGCATCGCGTGGGCTGCGCGAGAAGCGCGACAGGGCCCGGGCGCCAAAGCGCCACACCATCCCCTGGAGGATGAAGAGGATCAGGGCCGCACCCAGGAAGACCTCGATCTGGCTCACCGTGCGAGCCTGCTCCCGAATCCCCTCGAGGATCTGCACGTGGCGCTCGGTGATCGGGCTCCCGTCGCGCACGATGATCTCTCCCTTGCGGAGGTTGATCATGACGGGCGTGACACTCGACTCCGCCTTGCGCCGGCGCTCCTCGGTCTCGCGAAGGTTCAGCTTCAGGCTCGGGCGGATCCAGGCCTCCGCCACCCGCAGCAGCGAGCGGCGCTCCGAGCGGGAGCGCCCGTGGAGCCGCTTCTCCGCGCCCTTCTTGAGCTGCTCGAGCGCCTTGTCGACCGAGAGGGCCCTGGCGCCCGGGTCCGGACGGCGCTCGATTCCCGAGCCGATGTCGCGCACGATCACGGCCCGGCGCTCGAGCTGGCGCTCGAACTCGGCCGGCTCGCTCGAGATCATCCTCGAGAGGACGGGCGCCACCAGCGCGACGAGATCCGCCTCGTCGCGCGGATCGAAGTGGCGACGCGCGATCGCCTCGAGAGCGTTCTCGGGCAGGTTCGTCTCGCCCTCCAGCGCGAGCGCGTCCCGGAACGCAGCCAGGCCCTTCGGCTCTGCGCCCTCCTCTGCGGCGATCTCCTGGGCAACGGCCTCGCGACCGGCGCTGAAGGCGGCGTGAACCCGAGCGGCGACCGCTGCCGCGCGCCGCTCGTCGAAGTCGTACACCGCCGGCGCCTGGCTGAGGGCGTTCCGACGCAGCTCCTCGGTCGCGGCGACGTCCTGGATCGACACGTCGGCAGGCGCCTTGTAGCTGCGCTCGGCGATCTGGCCGACCTGCGGGGCGCGGCCCCCAAAACCCACCGGTCCTCGCGGGAAGACGTCGAGGGTCAAGAGGCCCGCCACGAGCAGGCTCGAGGCTACGGCGAGTGCCGTCAGCCGGTGTCGGACCCGGCGGCGCTCGCTCCGGGAGTCCCCGGTGCGCGCGCTCTGGCCCCCGACCCGCGTGCTGACCTTGCTCACCCTCACGCTCCCCGCGAGACGGGCTCGTAGCGATCGTAGGCGCGGATGATCTCCTGGACGAGCGGGTGGCGGACGACGTCCTTCTCGTTGAAGTGCACGAACGCGATGTCCTCGACGTCCGCGAGCACGCTCGCCGCCTCGGTCAGACCCGAGGTGACGCTGCCGGGAAGGTCGATCTGGGTCACGTCCCCGTTGACCACGCAGCAGGAGTCGAACCCCAGCCGCGTCAGAAACATCCGCATCTGCTCCGAGGTCGTGTTCTGCGCCTCGTCGAGCAGCACGAAGGCGTCGTTCAGGGTACGGCCCCGCATGTAGGCGAGCGGCGCCACCTCGATGACTCCGCGCTCGAGCCGGCGCTGGATCTCCCCGGGGTCCATCATGTCGTGCAGCGCGTCGTAGAGGGGCCGCAGGTAGGGATCGACCTTCTCGGTCAGGGTGCCCGGCAGGAAGCCGAGGCTCTCTCCCGCCTCGACCGCCGGACGCGTCAGGATGATCCGACCGACCTCACGGCGGTGCAGCGCCTGGACCGCGGTCGCCATGGCCAGGTAGGTCTTGCCCGTCCCGGCGGGCCCGATCCCGAAGACGAGGTCGTGGGAGCGGATCGTGCGGACGTAGAGCCGCTGATTCTCGGTCCGCGGAACGACCCTGCGGCGCCGCCCCACCTCGACGGACTCCCCGGCCTGGAGCGCGGCCGCCTGGGGGCTCGACCGCTCCTGGCTCATGCGCAGCGACTCGACGACCTCCTCGGGGTGCAGATCGACCCCCTCCTTGGCCAGCTGATAGAGCTCCAGGACCACCCTGCGGGCCAGCTTCGCCTCGAGCGTGGGTCCCCGGACCTGGACCCGGTTCCCGCGGGCAAAAACCCTCACCCCGACCTGGTCCTCGATGAGCTTGAGGTTGCGGTCGCCCGGACCGAAGACCAGCTGCGCAATGCCGTTGTCCTCGAGAACCAGCGCTTCCTCTTCTGACAAACACACCTCGTCCGGGGCCGCCTAGGGTCTCTGCGGCCGCAGTACGTACCCCGAAGGGACAGGAGCGTAACGGTAGTCCCCGGCGTCAACACCCTCCAGACCCGCGCTCGGATCCAGGTCCAGGGCCTCCGGGTAGGCTCCCTCGAGCAGGCGCCGGACCTCGAGCGCCTGGCGGATGCGGTCCCGCTCGAAGGTCCGCCGCGACCGATCGAGACCGTCGACGGGCAGTGGCGCGCTCGCCTCGCGGGGTACGAGGCCGAGCGTCGCGATCAGCAGTGCGGCGGTCGCCAGCGCCACGGCGATGGCGAGCGGGGCGAGCCAGCGCCCCGCGACCCCCGGCCTGGGCGGCTGAAGTGGGGCCTCGCTGGCTCGGGACTCGCGAAGCTCGATCACACCCGCCCGGGAGAGGGCGACCAAGGCCTTGCCGCCCTGGAAGGTCCCCAGCCCGGAGAGGTCGATCGCGCGGCGCGCGGTCAGGCGACCGTCGCAGAGCGTGAAGAGGCGCTCGACTGCCTCGGGATCCATGCCACAGCGCTCGGCGATGGGCTGGCTCTCGCTCCGGAAGCGCTCGATGTCGGCGACCGGACAGGCCACCCACTCGAGGTCGGGCAGCAGGCTCGAGACCTCCTGCCACTCGTCCTGCATGCGCAGGGCGTTGAGCAGCACCTGCTCCGCTCCGACCGACTCGTCGCCCGGCTCGGAGGGGACGTCGCGGGGCAGGAATCGAAAGCTCCCCTCCTCGAGCAGGAAGAGCGCGAAGATCACCTCGCTCGTGATCAGCCGCCCGGTGCGCGCGAGGCCCCCCGCGTCGAGCGCGCCCTCCTCGACCAGGATCTCACCGAGCGACTCGCAGGTCTCGTCCTGCTCGCGAAGCGCGTCCGCCAGGGCCGCCGCCGAGACCGCGCCCGTGCGGATCAGATACTCCGCGAGGGCTTCGTGGGGACGCTTTTCCTTGGGCCGTGCCCTCACGACCCGGCCCTCGACGAAGTAGACCTCCGACTCGCGGCCCCGCTTGCCCACGGTCAGCAGCCCGGTCTTCCGCTGCTGTGCGATCAGCTGGAAGACGTCGGCGACCCCGAAGTCCGAGAGGTTGCCCTGGAGACTCAAGCCTGGCGCCTTCTCTCGAGCAGCCGATGCCGAGCCTCGACCGCAGCCTCGATGTACAGGGGGACGAGCACGCTCGAGCCGAGCAGGACCGGCAGAACCGTCACGAGCCCACCGATCTCGGATGGCTCCCCCCAGCTGCGCGCGAGGGCGATCGCCGCCGCCGCGGCGCCTGCCGCGAGCACCCGCGCCAGGCCGGGAAGCGCGCGACCCTCGACCACCCGGGCGCTTCCGGGAACCCCGAGCGCCAGCAAGGCCAGCAGGCAGGTCTTCACTCGCTGTCGCGCCTGGTCTCGCTCGAGCTGGCGGCGCCGCAGCCGCGCATCCTGGGTGGCGCTGGGAGAGAAGAGACTGAGGCAGCGCGGACAGGTTCGACCGGGGCCGCCCACGGACGCATCACAGCGCGCGCAGATCGGTCGCAGACAGCGCAGGCAGCGCCGCATTCCGCGCCTCCGCAGGAAAGGGGCGAGCAGCAGGACGAGCGCGCTCGCGGGCCAGCGGCTCTCGGGAAGCGCCGAGCCCAGCAGGCGTCGCCGTACGTCCCCCGCCAGCGCCCGCGAAGCCGGACCCGGCGAGAGCGTCCAGGCGAGATAGCTCGAGAGGGGAAGAGGGCTCTCGATCAGGTAGCGGTGCAGGGTCGAGCCGGGCTGCTGCGTGTAGCGGCTGAGGAGCTCGGGGTCCCGGACCCGCGCCGCCGCGAAGGTAGTCCCCTGCTCGATCAGACGCAGTGCCCGACCCTGGACCTGCGAGAGGTTGTAGAGCGACGCCGCACTCGGATCGAGACGGGCGGCGGCCTCGAAGTCCGGCGTGGCGAGGGCCACCTCGCCTCGCGCGAGCAGAACCGATCCCCGCAGGGTCGCGGCACGAGCCCGGAGGACCGGCGGCAGGTCCTCCTCGCGGGCCGCGAGCGGGGCGAGGACCTGTCGGACCCGCTCCAGATCTCCGAGCCGGAGCCAGCCGAGTGCCGTCACGACGCGCAGCCGATCGTCCGAGGGCGCGCGCCCCAGCGCGGACGCGAGCAGCGCCTGGTCTCCGGGGAGGGGCTGCTCCCGCTCGATCCGCCAGGCTGCGAGGACCTCGGGGTGACGCACGGGGAGCGTCGCCACCTGCGCCCAGCGATCCAGGGGCGGGCCGAGCAGGACCGTACAGACCAGGATCATGGCCGCCAGCGTCAGGGCCTCGGCTCGGGGCAACCGGGCCATGGCGAGCAGCGCCGCCAGGGCGAGCCACGGCAGAGGGCCGAGACCCGCGGCGGCCACCAGCCCGAGAGTGCTCGCCAGCAGCAGCACGCCGGGCCAGGCGGGGGGATCGCGCTGCCAGGTGACGTGGCCGAGCGCATGTCCGTGCAGGCCCAGCGTGCGAGCCAGGCCCAGACCGACCAGCACCGCCGTCGCCAGCGCGAAGCCGAGTGCGAGCGAGGCGCCCATCCAGGTCGCGAGCCAGAGCCAGGCGGGAAAGCTGCGCGCCATCCGCAGGCAGGCGCGCACGAGCTCGACGGGGGCGTGCTGGCGCAGCGCGACCTGCCAGCGCACCCACGGGTCGTGGGGAGCCAGCTCCAGGGCGCGCACATCATCCCCCAGCTCGAGGGCGGCGGCCGCCAGCGTAGGCAGATCCGAGAAGCCCCGGTCCCGAAGCTGGCGCTCCGCCTGGAGCAGACGGGTCTCGGGCTCGAGATGCGGATCGGGGGCCGGGACCCTGCCGCGCGGCACGGGGATCGGATCCGCATGGTCGACGCTGGCGTGAGCCGCGATCGGGATCGCTCCCCCCAGCAGACACGCTGCCACGACGCTCATCGCTCGGGCGCAGATCGGGCGCACCGCTCCCCCCCTGTACCTCGCGTACCTGGGAACCCACCGTTCGCTTCGGTCGGGGTCGCTGCCCCCTGAAGAGCTCTCAGACCTCGCGGCGCAGAAGGCGCAGGCCCGCCCGCCACTCGGGGCTGCCGAGGAGCCACAGCGTCGCAAGATAGAGAGTGCCACCGAGGCCGACCTGGGCGGTGAGCAGCCCTGCCGAGCGCAGGCTGGCGGCCGGCCCCATGGGCCAGAGCCCGCGCGTCAGCGCCAGGAACCCGGCCAGCGCGCCGCTCGCGATGAGCAGGCGTCCGACCCGGCCCCCCGTGCCCGAAGGCAGCAGGCGGCCGTAGCGTCGCCGGGCGCTCCAGGCGATCCACGTCAGGTTGGCCGCCGCCGCGATGCTGCTCGCCAGCGCCAGCCCCAGGTAGTCGAGATCCAGCGGGTGGGGCACGTAGCGGAGCGCCTGCAGCGGACCCGGCAGGCTCGCCGCGGGCAGGGGACCGATCAGCAGCAGGGCCGCGATGACGTTGACCCCGAGACCCACGAGCGCGCCGCGTGCGGGGATCCGCGTGTCGTGGTGGGCGGCGCAGAGGGCCACGAGCTGCCGGGCCACGGCGACCGGAGCCAGTCCCAGCGCATAGAAGAGCAGTGCCAGGCTGCAGACCCGCATCGCCTCCTGGCCGAAGAGGCTTGGGTTCCAGCCGAAGAGAACGGCGAAGATCGGCTCCCGGAGCAGGATCAGGCCGACGGTAGAGGGCAGCACGAGTGCCAGGGTGAGCCCCAGCGCAGAGCCGAACGCCTGCCTCAGCCCCTCGCGGTCCTCCGCCGCGGCCAGTCGCGAGAAGGCCGGGAGGCTCGCGGTACCGATCGCGAAGACGAAGACGCCGAGCGGGAACTCGATCAGCCGGGCGGCGTAGTAGAGGTACGAGACGGCGCCGTCCCCGAAGAACGAGGCCAGCAGCCGCGACACCACGAGGTTGAGCTGGAAGACCGACGCTCCGAGCAGCGCCGGGAGCATCAGCGCGACGAGCTTGCGAACCGCGGGATCCCCGAGCGCCAGCCGGGGCCGGAACTCCATCCCGAGCCGCAGCAGGGGCCCGATCTGGGCCGCCACCTGGAGCAGGCCCGCGGCCAGGACGGCCCAGCCCAGCGCCAGGATCGGGGGATCCATCCAGGCGAACCCTGCCGCCGCTCCCGCCAGCAGGCTCAGGTTCAGGAGGACCGGCGCGATGGCGGGCGCAAAGAAGTGACCCAGGGCATTCAGCGCGCCCATCGCCGCGGCCACCAGCGTCAGGAGCCAGATGTAGGGAAAGCAGAGCCGCAGCAGCTCGACGGTGAGCGCCAGCTTCTGCGGCTCCCCGGCGAAGCCCGGCGCGAAGAGGCGGACGAGCGGGTCCGCAAAGATCGCGCCCAGGATCGCGATCCCTCCCCCCACGAGAGCCGCCAGGGTCCAGGTCGCCCGGAAGAAGCGCGCGGCGTCCTGCCGGGAGCGCTGCAGCTCCTCGGTGAAGACGGGGACCAGCGAGACGGTGAGCGACCCTTCGCCCACCAGGCGCCGGAACAGGTTCGGGATCATGAAGGCGATGAAGAAGGCGTCCGTGCGGCCCGGAGCGAAGAGGTTCGCCAGCGTGATGTCTCGCACGAGTCCGAGCACGCGGCTCGCGAGCGTGGCGGTGGCCACCACGCCGGCCGAACGCGCAATCCGACCGGAGGCCTCGGCCCCGGTCTCGGCCGTTGACAGCCCTCCCCCACCCGGGTATCTACCGACGCTCATGGCCAACAACCCCGCCGCCCGCAAGCGCGACCGCCAGTCCAAGAAACGTCGCGCGCGCAACAACCAGCGGCTGAAGAGCGTTCGAACCCTCGTGCGCAAGGTGAGATCGGCGCAGGCGGCTCACGACGAGTCCGCCTCCGAGCTCGCGCAGCACGCCGAGCGGCAGCTGCGCAAGGCGGGATCGAAGGGCATGCTCCACCGGCGGACGATCGACCGAACCGTCTCCCGCCTGCGGCGACTCGTCGGCTCCTAGCGGCCCCTCTCGAGCGCGCGGGTCGTCTGGCCCCGAGCTCAGGAGCAAACGGCGAGCACCAGCCGCTCGATCGCGAGCCGCGGAGCCAGCGGGATCGCCCCCTTCAGGGCATCGTCCGTGTGCCTCACGGCGGCGAGACAGCTACGAAGCCGACGGGGACCGAACGCCCGCGCCTGCTCGGCCACCTTGCGCGCGGCGAAGGGGTGGATCCCGAGCCGACGCTGCACCTCGCGAGCCTGGAGGGGCTGGCACTCGCTGGCGCGCAGCAGGCGCCGAAAGTGGTTGGCGAGTGCCGCCAGGACCCGAAGCGGTGCCTCGCCCTGATCGAGCAGGTGCTGCAGGACTTGGAGCGCGAGGGCGATTCGACGCTGGCCGATCGCATCGGAGAGCTCGTAGAGGGCCCGGGGACGCAGGTCGGCCGTGACCGCCGCGACGTCGTCGACGCCAATCTCCTCGCGCCCGGCCGTGTAGAGCGCGAGCTTCGCCAGCTCGCCGACCAGTCGATCCAGGTCGGGACCCACGGCGTCGTAGAGGGCACGGGCCGTTCCCCGCTCCGGGCGCTTGGCGGGGTCCGCCCGCAAGCGCTCCTCGATCCAGGCCACCACGTCGGCGGGACGGGTGGGGGGCGCGAGATCCCGGAGCTCGCCCGCGCGCGAGACCGCCTTGACCCAGCGCAGGCGCCGATCGACCCGCTCGGCCACCAGCACCAGGCAGGTCGTCGGGACCGGCTCCTCCAGATAGCCCTGCAGCCTCTCCTCCAGGAAGGGCCGCGCGCGGCGCTCGCTGAGCCCGCGTACGATCACCAGGCGCTGTGGAGCCATCACTGGGAGGGTCCGGGCGGCGGCGATCACCGCGGCGGGCTCCGTCCCCCGCGTGGCGAAGTCAAAGCGATCCTCGTTGAACTCGGGCGGAGCGTCGCCGAGGGCGAGCCGGCGAATCTCGGCCAGCGCCGCGTCCCGAAGCGCCGCCGCCTCGCCCACCAGGAGCACGAGCGGCGGCAGGCCGGATTCCCCGGCGCGGGCGCTAGAGCCCTTGCGCGAGCTCATCCTGGATCCTTCCCGCCAGGCCCGCGGCCATCCGTCGCAGCGCCTGCTCGCGGTTGCTCGCCTGGGCCTGGGGATCGGCGCTCGCCGAGTAGCGCTCGAGCAGCCTCAGGTCCCGGTGCCGCCACACCAGGTCCCCGCCGACCCGCGAGAGGCTCACGTCGAGACCGACCGAGAGCTCGTACTCGAGCGCGAGCCCGGCCGACGAGAAGGCCGAAGCCCGCGCCTGCACCTCGCGAATGCGCCCGGAGAGCCGGAGCTGGGCGGGCGGGTCTCCCGATCCATAGACGGGCCGCAGGCCGCGGCGCGTGATCTCCTCGGCCAGGGCCTGCGAGATCAGCGCCTCGAGACCCGGCTCGCGGCTGCGGTTCTCGAAGCTCTGCAGCTCGATGCGCAGCGGGGACCCGTCGGCCGCGCGTGGAGCCGCGAGCGGCCGGTAGCCGCATCCGACGAGGAGGACGAGCGACGCCACTCCCCAGGCCAGGAGGGCCCGCACGCGTCCACGACGCGTGCAGAGCTCGATCGAGACGTGAGCACAGATCATCGTCACCGGGTCCTCGGGATCGTCACCGCGTCCTCAGAAGTAGCGGAGCTTCACCATCATCTGCTGCTCCAGCTTGCCGATCGCCTCGCGCATGGCGAAGACCACCACGTGGTCACCGACCTCGATCCGGTCGTCCCCATCCGGAATGATCACCTCCTCGCCGCGCACGATCGCACCGACGATGGCCCGGTCCAGCTTGAGCTCCCGCAGGGGACGACCCACGAGCTCCGAGGTCTCGAGCGCGACGATCTCGAGCGCCTCGGCACGCTCGTCGGCAAGCGCGGTGACGGTCACCACCTTGCCGCGCCGGATGAACTGCAGGATGGCGGAGACCGCAGCCTGGTTCGAGCTGACGACGGCGTCGACCCCAAGGGCCGAGACGAGAGCCGCGTAGGAAGCGGTGTTGACGAGCGCGACCGTGCGGCGCACGCCGGAACGCCGGGCCAGCAGCGCGGAGAGCACGTTGTCCTCCTCGTCCCGCGTCAGGGCGCAGAATACGTCGGCGCTGTCCACGCTCTCCTCGCGCAGCAGCTCGGGATCGGTGCCCTTCCCCTGGATCACCAGCGACCGCTCCAGCAGGTCGGCGAGAGTCCGGCACCGCTCGGGATCGGGCTCGATGATCTTGAGGTGGGTCCCCTCCCGCTCCAGCTCGCGGGCGAGATCGAGGGCCACGCTCCCGCCCCCACAGATCACGACGCTGCGGATCTCGCCGCCGCGCTTTCCGAGCAGCTCCGCGAATGCAACGAGCGACTCGGGGTCGCCGGCCGCGTAGACGAGGTCGTGGAGCTGGAGGCGCGCCCGGCCGTCCGGAATCTGGATGTCGCCGTCGCGGCGGATCGCGACCACGTTGCAACGGATCTGGAGCGTCGGCTTCAGATCCGTGAGGCGCAGCCCCTCGGCCTCGCACGGACCGTCGATCCGGAAGCCGACCACGCGCACCGCGCCGCCGGCGAACTCGAAGACGTCGACCGCACCCGGAACCCGCAGGAGCTTCAGGATCTGACTCGCCGCGACGCGCTCGGGATCGATGTTCAGGTCGAGCCCACCCTCGGCGAAGAGGCTCGGGACGGCGGCCGCGAGCTCGGGCTCGCGCACCCGCGCGATCTTGGTGGGGATCACCGCCTCGTGGGCGGCGATCAGGCAGGCGATCAGGTTGACCTCGTCGGAGCTCGTGACCGCGATCAACATCTCGCAGTCGTCGAGCCCCGCCTCGCGCAGGACCTGGGGATTGGACCCGCTGCCCCGGACGACCCGGATGTCGGCCGCGTCCTGGAGCTCGCGGGTGCGCTCCTCGAGAGCCTCGACCACGACCACGTCGCGCCCCTCGCCAGCGAGGCGTCGCGCGAGAGTCGCCCCGATCTCCCCACCCCCGACGATCAGGATGCTCACGCCGCCAGTATAGGGACCCCGCGGCCCGGATCCCCCTCTCCGGAGCCGGGCGGGCGCCAGCCGCCCGAACGCTCAGCCGGCCTGGGCCAGCTTCTCTGCCCGGCGCACGAGCTCCTCGGTCAGGAAGTCCCGCTGCCGGCGAATGCTCTCTGGAATGCGCTTGCAGAACATCTGGCGGGCCTCGTCGAGCTCCGCGCCGAACGCTCCGGGGATCGCGCCCTGCTCGACAGCCTTGCGGAACTTGTCCTCGTTGTAGAGCACGATGTCGGAGACCGCGATCCGGGCCAGTCGCTCGGCCGCAGCCAGCTCGGCCGGAGGAGCTGGAGGCTCCGCGGCGGCCTCCGCCGGCGGAGCGGCGACGGCCAGATCCGGCGCGGGTGGGGCGGCGGGTGCGGGCGACGCGTGCTTCGGCTCGGCAGGGGCTGCGGGCTCGCTCGACGCGGGAGCGGCGGGCTCGGGATCGGCAGGCGAGACGGCCTTCGCCGCCTCGGGCGAGGGGGTGGGCTTCGACACGGGCGGGCAACCGATGCCCAGTCGCCGGAGCGCCGCGTCGAGACCCGAGAGGGCGCTGGCCGGCTCCAGCGTCTCGTCCGCCTCGAACTCGGGCACTCCTGCGGGCGCGTCGATCGGAGCGATGCGGATCATTCGCACCGAGGCGAGCGCCGGGTTGCGCCGGATCAGCTCCGCGAGGGCGGGAGCCGGGATTCCGGTCAGCCGGCCCCCGAGCACGACCAGCGTGGGGGGCCTCCGAACGATCTGGAGCAGGGCGTCGGTGCCGTGATCGATCGAGAGCGTGCGGATCCCGAACGCCTCGAGCAGCTCGCGCGAAGCCTGGGCCAGGGCCGGATCGGAGTCCGCGACGACGGCCGTCGCCGGGCCGGAGGGGATCGCGTCCGGGCGCGCGGGTGCTTCGACCCGCTCGAGCGCATGGATCGTCCGCCCCGAGACGGCCGGTGCGGGAGGCGTGACCCGGAAGACCGTGCGGCAGCGCCGGCAGCGCAGCCGGGCCCCCTCGCTGCCGAGCCTCTCTCGGGCGATTCGATAGCGCGTCTGGCAGTGCGGGCAGCGAGCGGTCACCGGCAACTCACGGTCGAAGTGCCTGCGAATGGCAGGGTTCCCGCTCGCTATCGGACGTTCCGACGCCGGGCTTTAACCCGGAGTGGAATCTGACGGCAGGTTGCGGGAAAGCGCGTGAAAGGACCCGCCGATCAGGCTCCCGGAGCGGGAGGCAGCGGCGCGGAGGCCGGCGGCGACGCGCGCGGCACCTCGCGGCCGGGCGCCCGGTCGAAGCGGCGCACCTCGATCCGCACTCCTCTCGCTCGAGCCTCCTCGCGCTGCTGGCGCGCAGCCTCGGGAACGGCCTCCGGCGGGGCATCGAGCACCGGGAGCAGCAGGCACAGGCGCGCCTCGGCCGGCCGCTGCTCGAGGGCCTGGACCAGGCCCGACACGATCGACGCCGCATCGATCTCCAGGTCGATCGACTCCGGCAACGCGAGCGAGACCCGCTCGGCACCCAGCTGGATCGCCTTTCCGACCGACCGCTCGAGCGCCTGCTCGATGCGCCGCGCGCCGAGATGCTTCGACAGCCCCAGCCCGAAGAGCAGCAGCCGCTCCGCGGCCACCGGCGCGCGCGCCGGAATCAGCAGCGACTCTCCGGTCGCTCCGCTCGCAAATCCAGACTGCAGCAGTCGCGAGATCTCGCCGCACAGGCGCCAATCCAGGCGACCCGCGTCGCCCCGAAGGGGACGCTCATCGCGAGGCACCAGAACAATCGCGGTCTCGGCGGGACAGGGGACGACCGTCCCGCCCCACATCACGAGATCCAGGAACCTCACTCCTCCTCCACCGCGACCGGAGCGCACGAGCAAAGCAGCCTCTCGCGCTGGCGCGCCAGAGGATCGAGGACCCCGTTCACGAAGCCCGGAGAGGCCTCCCCCCCGAACCGGCGCGCGATCTCGATCGCCTCGTCGAGGACCACCTCGACGGGAGTCGTCGGCTCGAAGAGCAGCTCGAACGCCGCGACGCGAAGAATGTTGCGCTCGACCCCACCCATCCGGTCGAGGCGCCAGCAACTGGAGACGGCCCCGATCGCCTCGTCGATGGCCTTCGCGTGGCTCGCGACCCCGCTCACGATCTCGCGGGCCCGCTCGAGCGACCGCGCCGGAAGCTCGAGGTCGCGGATCAGCTCGTCGCAGGCCTCCCGGACACCGACAGGCTCGAGCGTCCCCGATAGATCGGCGGCGAAGAGCACCTGGAGTGCCGCCTCGCGGGCGCGGCGCCGGCTGCCCGGCATGCTAGCGGTCGCCCTTCTGGATGCGGGCCAGCACCCGCGCCATGTCGACGGCGACCTCGGCCGCCTCCGCGCCCTTGTTGGCCCCGGGCTCCTCCGCGGTGCTGGCGCGCGCCAGGGCCTGCTCGGCCGTGTCCGTGGTCAGGACCCCGAAGGCCACGGGCACCTGCGTCTGCACCGAGACCCGCAGCACGCCATCGGTCACCCCGCGGCAGACGTACTCGAAGTGGGGAGTCCCCCCGCGGATCACACAGCCCAGCGCCACGATGGCATCGTAGCGGCCACTGTCGGCGGCTGCGCGCGCGGCCAGCGGAATCTCGAAGGCGCCCGGCACCCAGGCCACGTCCACGCGCTCGCAACCGAGCGACTCGAGCCTCGACTGGCAGGCATCGAGCAGCCGCCGCGTGATCAGGTGATTGAATCGCGCGACGACCACCGCCACCCGCAGGCCCGTACCATCCAGCCGCGTCCGGAGCTCGCTCACAGGCCTGCAATCTACCCCGGCTCTGCGACGATCAACAGATCCGGTCCGAGCCGTCGGGTCCGCCGGATCCGGAAGGCGGGCGCACGAGCGAGGGGAGCGGCGCCCAGATCGCCGATGGCGGGGACTCCGCTGGCCCCGATCATGCGCGGCGCCAGGAAGAGGTTGAGCTCATCGACGAGCCGGGCGCGCAGGAGCGCGGCGGCGAGCCCTGCCCCCCCTTCCACCATCAGCTCGTTCAGGCCGAGCGCGGCGAGCCGCCTCCAGCCGGCGCGCAGATCCACGCGACCCTCGCGCGCGGCGGGGGGGACCACGCGCGCTCCCGCGCGTTCGAGCCGCCGGCGTCGCGCGGGGGCGGCTGCCCGCGTGCACAGGATGAGCGCACTCCCCGGCTCTTGGGCCGGAAGCAGCCGGGCGGAGGCAGCGGTGCGCAGCTGCGAGTCGATCACGATCCGCAGCGGGCGATGCAGCGTTCGCTCTCCCCGGCGCGCGGTCAGGGTGGGGTCGTCCGCGCGCGCGGTTCCCGAGCCCACGACCAACGCGTCCACCGACGCCCGCATCCGGTGCACGAGGGCGCGCGACGCCTCGCCCGTGATCCAGCGCGACTCGCCCGAGCGGGTCGCGATCCTCCCGTCGAGGGTCGTCGCCAGCTTCAGCCGGGTGAAAGGCCTTCGGCGCTCGAGCCGCGACAGGTAGCCGCGGTTCAGCTCGCGGCAGCGGGTCTCCTCGACGCCCACCTGCACCGAGCAGCCGGTCCGTCGCAGCCGAGCCAGACTCCGGCCCGCGGTGCGGGGATCGGGATCCCGCATTCCGATCACGACCCTGCGGAAGCCCGCGCGGAGCACCGCGTCGATGCAGGGCGGGGTTCGCCCGCGGTGGGCGCAGGGCTCCAGGGTGCAGTAGAGGGTCGCCCCCCGGACCGCCGACCCGGCCCGCTCCAGGGCCATCGTCTCGGCGTGCGGCGCTCCGGCGCGCCGGTGCCAGCCCGCCCCCAGCAGCCGGTCGCCGCGGTAGATCAGCGCCCCGACGAGCGGGTTGGGAGCCGTCCGCCCGCGTGCGCGCGCCGCCAGGCGAAGCGCCGCGCGCATGCGCGCGGCGTCCTCAGTCGGCTTCATCCATCTCGTCGAGCGCCCGGCGGAACTCCTCGATGCTGCGGAAGTTGAGGTAGACGCTGGTAAAGCGGAGCCAGGCGACGGGATCGAGCTGCCGCAGCTCCGCGCGGGTCTCCTCGCCGATGGAGAGCGCCCGGACCTCTCGCTCCCCCCGGTCGAGGATGGCGCGCTCGATCCGGGCGACCGCCTCGTCCTGGGCACTCGCGGACACCGGACGCTTGTCGCACGCTTTCTGGATACCGCGGCGGATCTTCGCGCGATCGAAGCTCTCGCGTCGGCCGTCGCGCTTGACCACGAGCGGCATCAGGTCCTCGATCCTCTCGTAGGTGGTGAAGCGACGCCCACACTCCGAGCAGGCGCGCCGCCGGCGCTTGACCGGAGCGTCGCGCAGGCTCCGGGCATCGATCACCTTGGTGTCCGAGTGATCGCAGAAGGGGCACTGCACGGGATCAGGCCAGGCCCTCGTAGGGGAGGGGAAAGGAGCGCGTGAGCTCGCGTACCTGGGCCCGGATGCGCTCCTGGCGCCCCTCGTCGTCGGGTGCCTCGAGCACCCCGGCGATCCAGTCGGCGATCCGGGTCATCTCGTCTCGACCCATCCCGCGCGAGGTGACGGCGGGGCTGCCCACCCGAACCCCACTGGTCACCCACGGCGAGCGCTGCTCTCCGGGAACCGTACTCTTCGAGGTGGCGATCCCCGCACGATCGAGTCGGCGCTGGGCCTTCAGCCCCGAGAGCTCCCGGTCGCACAGATCGATCACGAAGAGGTGGTTGTCGGTCCCTCCGGAGACCAGCTGGAAGCCGTGCTCCGCAATCCGCTCCGCCAGGACCCGGGCGTTGGCGACGACCTGCTCGGCGTAGCGCTTGAACTCGGGCAGGGAGGCCTCGTGCAGCGCCACCGCCTTGGCGGCAATCACGTGCTCGAGCGGCCCGCCCTGCGTCTCGGGGAACACCGCCTTGTCGATCGCGGCGGCGTGCTCCGCGTCGCACAGGATCAGGCCCCCGCGCGGTCCGCGCAGGGTCTTGTGGGTGGTCGTGGTGACGATCGGGGCGTGGCCGACCGGGCTGGGATGCGCCCCGCCGGCGACGAGACCTGCGATGTGGGCGATGTCGGCGAACAGGATCGAGTCGACCTCGCGTGCGATCGAGCCGAATGCCTCGAAGTCGATGATCCTGGAGTAGGCGCTGTAGCCGGTCTGGATCATCCGGGGGCGGTGGCGTCGGGCCAGCTCGCGCACCTGGTCGTAGTCGATCCGTCCGTCGGCCTTCGAGACGCCGTAACGCACGAACTCGAAGAAGCGCCCCGAGAAGTTGACCGGGCTGCCGTGGGTCAGGTGCCCTCCATGCGACAGCTCCATTCCCAGGATCGTGTCTCCCGGGTCGAGGACCGCAAAGTAGGCCGCCATGTTGGCGCCGGACCCGGAGTGGGGCTGGACGTTGGCGTGGTCGGCGCCGAAGAGGCTCTGGGCGCGCTCGATCGCGAGGGACTCGACCACGTCGATGAACTCGCAGCCGCCGTAGTAGCGCTTGCCGGGGTAGCCCTCCGCGTACTTGTTCGTGAGCGGCGTTCCCATGGCCTCGAGGACCGCGGGCGAGGTGAAGTTCTCGCTCGCGATCAGCTCGATCGAGGTCTGCTGGCGCTCCGTCTCGCGCTCGATTGCGCGCGCCAGCTCGGGGTCGAGGCTCTGGAGCTTCATCGGGGGTCTCCCTCGGGAAGGTAGCGTGCAAAGGCGAGGGAGGCGTTCGTCCCCCCGAAGCCAAAGGAGTTCGAGAGCGCGACCCGCACGGGCGCCTCTCTCGAGCGGTTGGGAACGTAGTCCAGGTCGCAGTCCGGGTCCGGATCGTCGTAGTTGATCGTCGGAGGAACCCGCTGCTCGCGCAACGTCAGGATCGAGAAGACCGACTCGATTCCACCCGCGGCGCCCAGCGCGTGGCCCGTCATCGACTTGGTCGACGAGACCATCAGGCGGTCGGCGTCCGCCCCGAAGACCGCCCGGATGGCTCGCGTCTCGATCCGGTCGTTGTGGGGGGTGCTCGTCCCGTGCGCGTTGATGTAGTCGATATCGGCGGGGGTGAGCCCCGCATCGGCGAGGGCCGCGCGCATGCACAGCTGCGCCCCGCCGCCATCTTCGGGAGGGGCCGTCATGTGATGGGCGTCTCCCGACATCCCGAAGCCGACGACCTCGGCGTGGATCGCGGCGCCGCGATCCAGTGCCCGCTCGAGCGACTCGAGGACCACGATGCCTGCGCCATCTCCGACGACGAATCCGTCGCGACCCCGGTCGAAGGGGCGCGAGGCCCGGGCGGGATCCTCATTGCGCCGGGAGAGCGCCTTCATGCACGCGAACCCGGCGACCGAGAGGGGTCTCACGGCACACTCGGTGCCCCCGGCGATCATGACGTCGGCATCCCCGCGCTGGATCAGCCGATAGGCCTGGCCGATGGCGTGGGCGCCCGAAGAGCAGGCGGTGGCGATGCACAGGTTGGGGCCCCGCGCCCCGGTGCGCATCGAGATGACCCCGGCACTCATGTTCGCGGTCAGGTTGGGCACGAAGAAGGGAGACAGGCGCCGCGGCCCCTTCTCGAGCAGGATGCTGTGGTTGTCCTCGATCGCCTTGATCCCGCCGATCCCGGACCCGACCAGGACCCCGATGCGCCCCGCCGTCTCGTCGGTCACCTCGAGCTTGGCCTGCGTCACCGCCTGGTCCGCCGCCACCGTCGCAAAGTGGATCACCGGATCGAGCCGGCGGGCATCCTTGCGATCCAGCGCGACCGTGGGATCGAAGTCCTTGACCTCCCCGCCGAATCGCACCTCGAAGTCGCTGGCGTCCCAGCCTCGGATCGGCTCGATCCCCGAGACGCCCGCGAGGAGATTCCGCCACGCCCGATCGGGATCGTTGCCGACCGCATTCACGGTCCCGAGCCCCGTCACGACCACGCGCCGGAGCTCGAGGGTGCGGGTGGTCAGGCGCTGCGTCATCTCGTGCTGCCTCAGTCCTTCTGGGTGCGTTCCTCGATGTAGCTGATGGCGTCCTGGACCGTCTGGATCTTCTCCGCGTCGTCGTCGGAGATCTCGATGTCGTACTCCTCCTCGATCGCCATCACCAGCTCGACGATGTCGAGGGAGTCCGCCCCGAGATCGTCGACGAAGGACGCCTCGGGAGTGACCTCTTCCTGGGCGACCGCGAGCTGCTCGGCGGCGATCGCCTTGATCCTCTCTTCCACGGACATCTCCGTCCCTCCACGACCTCGCTCGAGGTTCCCGTTCAGATGGTTCCAGACCCCGTGATGTGCGCGGCACCCGCCGGTCGCCGGAAGCGTACCGCGCGCTTCCCCTCTTCGATAGCGCCGGGCGCGCGGACGCTCACCCGGTCTTCCGAGCCTGCGCGAGCCCCTCGGCGAGCTCCGCGACCTTCCCCACGTGGGCGTGCGCCAGACCCCGATCGATGCGAGCGGCCAGACCGGAGAGCACCTTCCCCGGCCCCACCTCGAGCTCGACCGTCGCCCCGAGCGAGACCAGGCGGCGCACACAGTCCACCCAGCGCACTGGAGCGCAGACCTGCTCTCGCAGCAGGCCTCGGACCTGGTCCGCCCGGGTGTAGGGCTCTGCCGTGACGTTCGAGACGACCGGAGTGCGAAGATCCGAGAAGGGCGTCTGTGCGAGCTCCTCGGCGAGCCGCTCCATCGCGGGCTTCATGAGCCGCGAGTGGAAGGGAGCCGAGACCTCGAGCCGCACGATGCGCCGGGCCCCCGCGGCCCGCAGCGCCTCGGTCGCCGAGTCGACCGCCGCGGCCGTGCCTGCGATCACGACCTGGGTCGGGGCGTTCAAGTTCGCGGCGGCGACGGGCCCCGCGATCTCGGCGCAGATCTGCTCCACCGCCTCGGCGCTGAGCCCGACCACCGCCGCCATCGCGCCCTGGCCCTCGGGGACCGCCTCCTGCATGAACGCACCCCGCTTCCGGACCAGGCGGACGGCGTCGGGGAAGGCGAGTGCTCCGGCGGCCACCAGGGCGGAGTACTCGCCGAGGCTGTGGCCGGCCAGCGCGCCCGGCGGTCGATCCAGCCGGGTCTCGATCACGCGCCAGGCGGCGATCGACGCGGTCAGGATGGCGGGCTGGGTGATCTCGGTGCGGCGAAGGACCTCCTCGGGACCCTCGCCGATCCAGCGCGAGAGGGGCTCGCCGAGCGCCTCGTCCGCCTCGTCGAAGACCCGCCGGGCCGCGGGGAACTCTCGCGCCAGGTCGGTGGACATTCCAACGACCTGGGAGCCCTGACCCGGGAAGACGACGGCGAACATCGAGGGGAGCGAGCGAGAGGGACCCTAGGCGGGGGCTAGGCCCCCTCCTCCCGGTCCATCTCGACGATCTGCCGACCGTTGTAGAAGCCGCACTCCGGGCAGGTCCGGTGGGGCTCCCGCAGAGCTCCGCAGTGGCTGCAGCTCGACAGACCAGGGGCCCGCAGGGCGTGGTGGGAGCGACCCGATCGGGTCTTCGCCTTCGACTTGCGCTTCTTCGGTACGGCCATGGTCGGGCTCCCTAGCTGCTCCGCGCTCGCTCGAGCCTCGCGGCGAGGTCTGCGAACGGGCTCGAACGGGTACGATCTGGACAGTCGCAGGGCTCGAGGTTGCGATTCCTACCACAGGTTGGGCACAGCCCCCCGCAGCCCACCCGGCAGCGTGGCTGCAGCGGCCAGGCCAGCGCGAGCGCCTCGAACACGGCGGGGGCGAAGTCTAGCTCGTCTCCGGCGTAGCGCCCGACCTCCGGATCGTCCGGGTCCAGGACGATGCTCGGACCGGAGACCTCCCCGGTGCCCTCGGCGGGCTCGAGCAGGAGCTGGAAGGGCTCCTCGAACTGCTGCGCGAAGGGCTCGAGGCAGAAGGCGCACACCAGCTCGATCGACGCCGCGAGGCGGCCGCGAAAGAGCAGCCGCCGGCCCAGCCGGTAGCCCTCGAGATCGAGGCGAAGCGCGCCCAGGAGCCGCGAATCGGGCTCCCGGAGGGCGACGCGCGCCCCCTCCCACCAGCCGGCCTCTCCCCGCAGAGCGAAGGACCGCGGCTGCTCGCCGACCGCCTCCAGCGCGACCCGCATGCTCACTGCGGGGGACTTTCGGTTCCGCAGCGACCCTCTGTCAAGCGGCAACGCCCAGGGGGCTTCAGTAGAGTTCGCCGCGATGACGGTCGTCACCCGCTACGCCCCCAGTCCGACGGGCGCCCTCCACATCGGCGGAGCGCGCACGGCGCTCTTCAACTGGGCCTACGCCCGCCGCCATGGCGGGCGCTACCTGCTGCGCGTCGAGGACACGGACCGCACGCGCTCGAGCGCCGAGTCCGAACGGGCCGTGCTCGAGGCCTTCGAGTGGCTGGGCCTCGACTGGGACCCGGTCCCGGGCTTCGCTGGGATCCCCCGCCAGAGCGAGCGCGGCGCACGCTATCGGGAGGTCCTCGAGTCCCTGCTCGCCCGCGGGCTGGCGTATCGCTGTACGTGCACTCCGGAGGACCTGGAGCGGATGCGGGCCCGTGCGCGCAGCCAGGGCCGCACGGCGGGCTACGATGGGACCTGTCGCGACCGGGCTCACGGGCCGGATCTGTGCGTTCCCTACTGCATCCGGCTGCGGGTTCCCGAGGAGGGCGCCGCCACGCGCTGGAGGGACCTGATCGCGGGCCCCAGCGGCCAGGACGCCGAGGACGTGGGCGACTTCGTGATCGCGCGCAGCGACGGGAGCCCCATCTACCACTTGGCCGTCGTCGTGGACGACCACGACATGGCGGTCACGCACGTGATCCGCGGGCGCGAGCACATGACCAGCACTCCCCGCCAGCTGCTCCTCTACCAGGCCCTGGACTGGAAGCCCCCCCAGTTCGCGCACGTGCCGCTGCTGGTCGAGCCCGGGGGCAAGAAGCTCTCCAAGCGACACGCCGCAGTGTCGGTGCAGAGCTACCGCGACCGCGGCTTCACGCCCGAGGCGGTCCTCAACTTCATCGCGCGCCTGGGGTGGTCCGACGGCGACCTCGAGATCTTCTCGCGCGATGAGCTGGCGGCGCGCTTCGACCTGTCGCAGATCGGGAGGTCCGCCTCCCAGGTGCACGAGGACAAGCTGGTGTGGCTCAGCCAGCACTACCTGCGAACCCTCCCCGCCGAGACGCTGCACCGCTACGTGCAGCCCTTCCTCGAGGCGCGCGCCGGGCGGCCGGTTGCGATCGACGCCGGCCTCGCGCGGATTCTCGAGCTGCTGAGAGAGCGCAGCCGGACGCTGGTCGACATGGCGGAGGGCGCAGAGTTCTACTGGCTCGAGACCCTCGAGCCCGACCCCAGGGCGGCTCGCAAGTTCCTGACCGAGTCCAACCGCGCGCCGCTGCGGGACCTCGTAGACGCTCTCCGGGAGCTCGACCGGTGGACCGAGCCCGGGCTGCAGTCGGTCTTCGAGCGCGTGCTCGAAGAGCGCGAGATCGGCCTCGGCAAGCTGGCCCAGCCCGTCCGGGTGGCGGTCACCGGGCGCGCCGCCAGCCCCGGGATCTACAAGACCCTGGCGGCGCTCGGCCGCGAGAAGTCGCTGAGGCGGCTCGAGGCGGCGCTCGCGCGCCTGGGGAGCGCTGCGAGTTGAACCCGACGCCGTCCCGCCTATCTTCCCTCCATCTGCTGGCGGATCGTCTAACGGCAGGACGACGGGTTCTGGCCCCGTTAATCTAGGTTCGAATCCTAGTCCGCCAGCCAGCTCTGCAGCCTGTGGGGCCGAGCCACCGCCAGCGCGGCCCGGGGACAGAGCGCCGGCCGCCCCCGACCCGCATCCCGACCCGCATCGAATGAAACGAGCCTGGCTCGCGTCCATTGGGCATCCGCGCAGCCACCCCTCACGGGGACTCCCCTCCACCCGCTGCGCGGAGATTCCTGGTCTCCCCTCCGTAGCGGGCCAGGGGCGAACGGACGCGGGCGCTCCTGGCCCGCCTGTCGTTCGGAGCTAGAGCTCTCGCGCGGACTCGGCGCACTCGCCGAGGGGACGCCGGAACGTGAAGCGGAAGGGGTCGACCACGAGACTCTTCATCGGCCCCGCGACTCCGCCCGGTGTCGCGACGATCGCCACCAGGCTGTAGGGGATGAAGAGGCCGGTGCCGACGACCAGGCTGCTGAACCCGATGGGACGCAGCAGGATCAGGTCGAAGACCGGCGGATAGGTGCAATCTGCGTAGGAGTCCTCGAAGCTCGCGGCGGACGCCAGGGTCGGGGCGAGCCCCAGCGTGGCCACGATGGCGAGAGCGGCGGTGAGAGATCGCATGGACCGGGCTCCTCGAATCTGATCCAACGCCCCTGCGGATCGGGCGGCAAGCACGCGAACTTGAACTCAGACCCGGGCTCCCGCGAGGTAGGTCGCGCGCACCTCGAGGTCCGCCCCGAGCACCAGGAGATCTGCGTCGCTGCCGGGCTCGAGCGTTCCCTTGCGATCGGAGAGGCCGAGCACCGCCGCCGGTGTCGAGGTCGCCATCTCGAGGGCCGTCGCGAGCGGCAGGCCCGCCTGGCGCGTCGCGACGCGAACGCCGTCGATCAGCAGCTGGGTGCTTCCCGCGAGCCCTTCCCCCGCAGTGGCGAAGCCCTGTGGATGGAGCCGCACCTCGCGGGCCCCGAGCCGATAGCGGCCCGGCGGCAGACCCGCCGCCGGAGTGGCGTCGCTCACCAGCGCCAGCGATGCGGGACCGCGCAGCTCCACCAGGGCGCGGATCAGCTCGGGATGCAGGTGGACTCCGTCCGCGATCACGCTTCCGCGGAGCCTGCGGTCGACCAGGAAGCTCCCGACCAATCCCGGCTCGCTGGTACGAAAGCCGAGCTCGGGGTCCAGGGAGCGCGAGGGCCAGTCGCTGGCATTGCCCAGGTGAGTCACGAACCCGAGCCCCCGCTCGATCCCCGCCCTCACCCGCTCCAGGGTCGCGCGGGAGTGGCCCGCGGCGACCACCACGCCGGCCTCGCGGAGCCTGGCGATGGCGTCGAGTGCGCCCGGCAGCTCGGGGGCGAGCGTCAGCATGCGCAGCACGCCGCCCGCGCACTCGACCAGCGCGTCGACGCGCGCGCGCGTGGGCGGGACCAGAGCAGCGAGGGAGTGAGCACCCGCCTTCTCGGGAGAGAGGAAGGGACCCTCGAGATGGAGACCCACCACGGGGGGGCAGAGCTCGATCCGGGCGGCCGCCTCGAGCAGCGACTCGAGGGGCGCCGAGACGAGCGTGGCCAGGAGCGAGGTCGTTCCGCGCTCCAGGTGGAAACGCGCGGCGCGCCGGCGTTCCTCGGGCTCGGGATCGTCGAAGGCAGCGCCCGCTCCCCCGTTCACCTGCAGGTCCACCAGACCGGGAGCCAGGATCGAGTCCGTCCAGACGTCGTCGGCCGGCTCGGCCTCGACCTCCGCTCGGAGCGAAACGATCCGACCCTGGCGGTGCACCAGGCGAACCCGCTCGAGCGCCCGCCGCGGAGTGAGCGCCCGGGACGCCCAGAGCGCGCCCGTCTCGCCGCGGGCGTCGGGCCGCCCCTGGGCGGAGGCCGACGGGGAGCTCACTCCTCGTCCAGGCGGGCCAGGCTCAGCATGGCCCGCGTCGCGACGTCGATGCAGGCCTCCATGTTGCGGTCGATGTCGATCTCCGAGGGCCCCGGCCAGGGGGTGCGATCCGAGACCACGCAGATCGCCCCCGCCCGCTGCCCAAAGAGGCTCGCGAGCGTGAGCAGGGCGCCGGCCTCCATCTCGCAGTTGGCCACCCGGGCCTGCTGCATGTCACGGATCCGCTGCTCGAGGCCATGCGTCCAGTAGCCTCCGGCCGCCATCGAGGTGAGAGAGCCGTCGGCATTGAGCGTGGCGTTGCGGGCGTAGAAGGCGTCGAGCGACCAGGTGATGCCCGTCCGAAAGCGGACGCCCCGCTCACGCGCGGCGTCTTCGAGCGCTGCGACCACCCGGTGGTGGGCGACGGCCGGAAACTCGGGCTGCACGTAGGAGCGCGACGTGCCGTCGTCCCGCACGGCGCCGGTCGTGATCACCAGGTCCCCCAGCTCGAGGTTCGGATCGAGGCCGCCGCTGTTCCCGACCCGGATCAGGGTCCGGACTCCGGTCTTGGCCAGCTCCTCGACCAGGATCGCGGTGCTCGGCGCGCCGATTCCGGTCGAAGCCGCGGTCAGCTGCACGCCATCCTGCGTCCCCGTGACGATGCGGTACTCGCGCACGTTCGCCAGCTCGACGGGATCCTTCCAGCGCCGCGAGATGCGCTCCACGCGCCCGGGATCCCCACACAGGAAGACGTTCTCACCCGCCTGGCCCGGCGTCAGTCCGGTGATCGGCTGGCCCCTTACCTCGCTCACCTCGTCCCTCCCTTTACGAAAGTGCTAACGCTGCGGCCGCATGCGGCCGAAGTGCCCCCCTGTCGGGATGAAACTTCCCGCAGGAGAACTGAGAATGAAGATCCACTGGCCCAAGACCAAGAAGTACACTGCAACGCAGCAGCGGCAGTGGAAGAAGCTCGCCGAGTACGCGATGAAGCACTACCCGATGGACAAGGACCTGCACAAGGCCGTCAAGGGCTGCTTCGGCGCGTTCGAGGACTGGGCCCGCAAGAATGGCTCCAAGGCGAAGCCGGCCGCCCGCAAGTCGACCTCGCGCAAGACCTCGTCGCGCCGCACCGTCGCGCGCAAGTCGCCGCGTCGGACCCCGGCGAAGCGGCGGACCGTCGCCCGGCGTCGGACCTCGGCCAAGCGCCGCAGCGCGCCGAAGCGCACGAGCGCCCGCCGCACGATGCGCCGGACCCCGGCGAAGCGGCGAATGGCTCGACGCTGGACTCGACGCGCCGCCTGAGCGGGCCTCGATCCCGGACATCGAACGGACCCCCGGTGTCTCTCGCGACGCCGGGGGTCCTCCGCATCCCGCTCGGCCCCCGCGATCAGCCCCCCGTCCTCCCCTGACCTCTTCGCGGCCGCGTTGACCCGCGCCCCGGCCTTGCGTACCTTGCGCGCGGCTCCCTGGTCCCATCGTCTAGTGGCCTAGGATGTCAGGTTCTCACCCTGGAGACACGGGTTCGACTCCCGTTGGGACCACCAGGCAGGTCGCGGGAGTCGAGGCTCTCCGCGAGGGCCCCCGAGTCGGGAACCCCCGGCCCGAGGCCGAGGGTCCCGTCACTCGGATCGGTCGCGCCCGCGATCAGGTGCCGCGGACGATCGTGCAGTACTCGCCGAAGAGCAGGGTCCACTTGGTGGAGTGGTCCACGGACATCACGTTGCGGATGCCCCCGTCCTTGGCTGCCGCCTTGATGCTCGCATCGCCGCTCGCCACGAGGGTGAGCACCGATTGGGCACAGGCGCGGCCCTCCTTGGTGCCGAGCTTTCCCTTGGCGTGACCGTCCCACTGGACGTCGGTTGCGAAGATGCCGACCGCGGGCGTCGCCACCCCGATGCAAGCGGTGAGGCCGAGCCCGCTCAGGCTCAGAGCCATCCCCAAGACGATTCGCTTCGTCACCTCTCATCCCCCTGTGTGGTTGCGATGGTCTGCGCGGCTCGAGATCCGGGCGATCCCAGAGGGCTCCCGTCCGCGTCCGCCCATCCTATACGTCCTCAGCGCCCCCGGGGCAGACAGTCCAGGCGCGAAGCTCTCGCCTGGCGCACGGAGCGCCCCGCTGCGCGAGCTTGCTCCGCTGGCACCGCACGAAACGGTGTCCCAGATCACACCTCCGGCCATGGGGCTCGGGCTCTCCGGGCCCGGACCGACTCGCGGTACCATCGGGCCGGGCCGCGCGACGCCCGCTCCCGCGTGGGACGGGAGCGGCGCGGGGGCCGAAGCGGGAGACTCAGGAGGAACGATGGGTGGCGCGAGCGAGGGTCCAGGTGCTGCGGCTACGCGTCCCGCGCTCGAGGAGCAGGCAGCGGAGGAGGGCGTGAGTGACTACCAGCCGACACGGGAGTCGCTGGGCCGCCACCCGGTCCCGGCCTGGTTCGAGGACGCGAAGCTCGGCATCTTCATCCACTGGGGGCTCTTCTCGATTCCCGCGTTCGCGCCCCGGCTGGCGCACCCGTCCGAGGCCTTCGAGAAGCACTACCCGCTCTCGGCCGTGATGACGCCCTACACCGAGTGGTACGAGAACGCGATCCGCGTCCCCGAGAGCCCCTCCGCCCGCCACCACCAGGAGCAGTGGGGCGGGCGTCCCTATGCCGACTTCCGCGAGCCCTTCGTGGCGGGCCTCGAGAAGTGGCATCCGCGCGAGTGGGCGCGGCTCTTCCGGCGCGCCGGGGCGCGCTACGTGGTGCTCGTGACCAAGCACCACGACGGCTACTGCCTGTGGCCGAGCCGGGTCCCGAACCGCGAGCGCCGGGACTGGTGCAGCGAGCGCGACGTGGTGGGCGAGCTGGCGCAGGCGGTGCGGGACGAAGGCCTGCGCTTCGGCGTCTACTACTCGGGCGGGATCGACTGGTCCTTCCAGCGGCGACCCGTACGCACCCTGATCGAGTTCATCGGCTCGGTCCCCGGGGGTGCCTACCCCGCCTACGCCGAGGCGCAGGTCCGCGAGCTGATCGAGCGCTACCGGCCCAGCGTCCTGTGGAACGACATCGCCTGGCCCGGCGATCGGGGCTCGATGCTGCAGCTGATGGCGGACTACTACCGGGCGGTGCCCGAGGGCGTGATCAACGATCGCTGGATGCACCGGGGAGCAACGCTCCGGATGCTCTCGCTACGGCCGGTGCAGCGGGTCCTCGATGCCTGGCTCGCGCGGCGGATCCGTCGCGACGTCGCCCGCGGCAGGCGCTCGCCCGCCATCGTCCCTCCCCCGCCCGCGCACTTCGACTTTCGCACGCCCGAGTACACGAGCTTCGACGAGATCCAGAGGCGCAAGTGGGAGACGACGCGGGGCATGACCGCCTCATTCGGCTACAACCGCGGCGACCGCGAGGAGGACTACGAGGATCCCGACGCGCTGGTTCGCAGCTTCATCGACAGCGTCTCGAAGAACGGCAACCTGCTGCTCAACGTGGGACCGCGCGGCGAGGACGCGGGGATTCCTGCCCCCCAGCGAGAGCGCCTGGAGGCGCTCGGACGCTGGCTCGACGCGAACGGCGAGGCGATCTACGCCACCCGGCCCTGGACGCGCGCCGAGAGCGAGACCGACGCCGGTCTGGGCGTGCGCTTCACGCGGGGTCCGGACGCCCTCTACGCCATCGTGCTCGGAACGCCCGCGGGCCGCGACCTGAGCTTCGAGGTCCCCGGGCTCTCCTCGCTCCCCTCTCGCGTCACGCGACTCGCCGACGGTCGCGAGGTTCGGGCACGCCTCGAGGAGGACCGGCTCCACCTCTCGCTCGACGCCCCGCTGCCCGACGCTCCCGCGCACGCCTTCTCGCTCGGGCCTGTAGACTCCGCCGACACGCCGACGCTCTAGAGAGATCGCGAGAAGGAGACCCGGGATGGCGGATCAGAAGGTCTACATGTTGAACGCGCTCTGGTTCAAGAAGGGCGGCGGCGCCGAGAAGTACGCGGAGTACGGCGCCGCGGCAGCGCCCTTCGTCGCAGAGCTCGGCGGAAAGATGGTCGA
>JBHHYV010000022.1:0-35672 GCA_046757685.1 Myxococcota bacterium | reverse complement strand
AGAGTTTGCGGTACGGCCCCGGCCACTGCAAGCGCGCGTGTCCGTCGCGCACGGCGACCTCGACGCGCGGCGCCTTCCGCAGGCGCAGACGCCGCCCGTCGGCGCTCCGGCCCGAACGCACGTCGAACCGGTAGCCGTGCCAGGGGCAGGTCACGCAGCCCTCCCGGTCGGGCATCGCCTCGTCGAGCGGACCCGCCAGGTGGGGGCAGGTGGCCGCGTGAACGACCCACTCGCCGTCGAGCGAGACCACGCGCCAGGTCTCTCCCCGGGCTCGGACGAGGAGCGGAAGGCGGGCCGAGAGCGACTCCGCGGGTCCCAGGTCGATCTCGCGCGTCTTCAGGGCGCGCTCGCGCGCGCGCTCGGGTCGAGCATCCAGGAAGCGCTGGCGGGCGACGATCATGCGCTCGTCCTCGTCCCAGAGCCGCGCATAGAGCCGCTCGTAGCCCGCGCCCACCTGGGCAGCCGCGTCGGGATCGACCCCGGGAACCCAGAACTCCACCTCGATGGCGGTGCGGCGCGGACCGAGCTCCTCGAGCCGGGTCCAGATCTCGGTTCCCTTCCCGGCGCCCTCGCAGTTGCGGGCCACGTAGCGCAGGTCCGGCACCTGGGTGACCAGGTCGATCTCGGCGCGCGCGCCTCCCTGGAGCCGCGTGTGCGCGCGCCAGCCATCCGTGCGGGACTCGATCAGCTCGATGGCCGAGAAGCTCCCGCGGTGCAGCCACGGCAGGTGCTCCCAGTCGAAGACGTTCTCCCAGATGCGCTCGATCGAGCCCTCGACGACGCGCCGGTAGACTCCCACGCGCGTGCGCTCACCCGACATCGGGGGCCCTCGTCGGTCGGCTCCCGAGGGAGCGAGCCCGCGCGGACGACTTCTCGGCGGTCGGGCTGCCGCGCCGCAGCGGCTTGCCGGGCCGCGCGCCCGTCGGCTCCGTGTCCCGGACCACGCTCCGACCGTTCACCCAGACTCCGCGAATCCCCTCGGGCGGACGCTTCGGATCCTCGAAGGTGCCCACGTCGCGGATCTGCTCCGGATCGAAGAGGACCAGGTCGGCGAACGCCCCGGGAACGATCCGGCCCCGATCGACGAGCCCGAAGCGCTCCGCGGGCATGCCGGTCATGCGGTGGATCGCCTGCTCGAGCGAGAGCAGTCCGAGCTCACGCACGTAGCGGCCGAGCACGCGGGGAAAGGTGCCGTAGAGGCGCGGGTGCGGCTTTCCGTCGAGGGCCGGGATCCCGTCGGATCCGATCATCGTGGTGGGATGGGCCATCACGCGGCGAACGTCGGCCTCGTCCATCGAGTGGAGGGCGACGATCACACCGGGACCGTCCGCCTGCACGAGCGCACGCGCCGCCTGTCGCGGGGTCTCGCCGCGCCGCGTCGCCACCTCGTCGAGGCGGAGCCCCTCGTACTCGGGGCTCGACGGGCAGGAGCAGATCTGCACCGCCTCCGGCTCGAGCGGGGCCGTCCCCCCCTCTCCCTGGATCCAGCCCTCCACGGCCTGGAGACTCGTGCTCCCGGCCGTGTAGGGATACTGGTCCGCCATCACGTCGAGCCCCTCCGCACGCGCCCGCTCGAGCCTCGCCAGCGAGGCGCGCACCAATCCCCAGGCGCGGCGGCCGCTGGCCTTGTGGTGGGAGATCTGCACCGGAACGCCGGCCCTCCGGCCGATCTCGAGCGCCTCCTCCACGGCCTCGAGCAGACCCTCCCCCTCGTCGCGCATGTGGGTGGCGTAGAGCCCGCCCCCCTCGCGGAAGGCGCCCGCAAGCTCGACGAGCTCGCCGGTCGCGGCGTGGCGACCGGGCGGATAGATGAGGCCGGTCGAGAGACCCACCGCCCCCGCCGAGACCCCCTCGTCCACCCCGGCGCGCATGGCGCGGAGCTCGCCGGCATCGGGAGCGCGCGAGGCGGCGCCGAGCACCGCGCCCCGAACCGTTCCGTGACCCACGAGGGCGGCCGTATTCGTCGCAGCGGGGTCGCGCTCGAGCCCCTGCAGATAGCCCGCGTAGCCCTCCCAGCGCGGGATCTTCGCTCCGGGGTGAAAGAACGAGCGAGCCGCGCGCTCTGCGACCGGCCAGGGCGCGGCTCCGAAGCCGCAGTTGCCGACCACGCAGGTGGTGACCCCCTGGCGGGTCTTGAAGGCCATGTCGGGATGGAGCCGCACGGCGAAGTCGTCGTGGGTGTGGACATCGATGAAGCCCGGCGCGAGCGCGAGCCCCCGACCATCGATCTCGACGGGTGCTCGCGCCTCGAGGAGGCCGACGGCCCCGATGCGCTCGCCCACGATCGCGACGTCCGCCTCGAACGCCGCCGCGCCCGATCCGTCGTAGACGGCCGCGCCGCGGATCACCTGGTCCACGGCCGGCTCCCGCGGAGCAGGTGCCCGCTCATGCCGCGCGCTCCCCCACGGCGAACTGGAGCTGGTAGAGGCGCCAGTAGAGGCCCCGCTCCCCCAGCAGCTCCGCGTGCGTTCCCGACTCCCGGATCTCGCCGTGATGCACCACGTAGATCCGATCCACGTCGTGAATCGTCGACAGGCGATGGGCCACCACGATCGACGTCTTCCCCTCCATCAGCCGATGGAGCGCGTCCTGGACCAGTGCCTCGGTCTCGGTGTCGACGTTGGCTGTCGCCTCGTCGAGCAGCAGGATCTGCGGGCGGCGTGCGAGGGCGCGAGCGAACGAGAGCAGCTGCCGCTCGCCGGTCGAGAAGTTGACCCCGCGCTCGTGCACCTCTTGATCGAGACCGGCGGGCAGACGATGGATGAGACCGTCGGCATGGGTGGTCCGCGCCGCTCGCTCGAGGTCTGGGTCGGAGAGGGCGGCATTCCCGAGGCCGATGTTGTAGCGCAGATCGCCGTTGAACAGGAACACGTCCTGGAGCACGAACGAGAGCGTGCGGCGCAGCTCGGCCCGCGACAGGTCGCGAATGTCCACGCCATCGACGAGGATCGAGCCCTCCTGGAGCTCGTAGAGCCGGGCCAGGAGCTTCAGGATCGTCGTCTTTCCAGATCCGGTATGCCCGACCAGGGCCACCCGCTCCCCGGCCGCCACGCGGAACGAGACGTTGCGCAGCACGGGCTCGCGGCCGTAGGCGAACGTCACATTGCGGAACTCGACCTCGCCGCGCGCACGCCCGAGCGGGTGCCGGCCGACATCTTCAGGCTCGGTAGGGGCGTCGAGAAGCTGGAAGATCCGCTCGGCGCTGGCCATCGACGACTGCATCACCGAGTAGCGCGCGGAGAGCTCCATCATCGGTCGAAAGAAGCGTCGCATCCAGTCGGTGAAGATCCAGAAGGTGCCGAGCGTCACCGTCCCCTCGCCGATCAGGCCCGCGCCGTACCAGAAGATGAGGGCGATCGTGAGGTTGGTGGCCAGGTCGACCGACGAGAAGAGCAGTGCGTCGTAGCGGATCGAACGGAACCAGGAGTTGCGGTGAGACGCGTTCATGGCGTCGAAGTCGCGGAGGTTGCGGGCCTCGCGAGCGAAGAGCTGGACGACCTTCATGCCCGAGATCGTCTCGTTCAGGTGGGCATTGATGCGCGCGATCTTGACCCGGACCTCGCGAAACGCCTGGCGCACCTTGTAGCGGAACAGGATCGCCGCAATCGCGAGTACGGGCACCACGCTCATCGCGACCGCCGCCAGACGTGGCTCGATCGAGAAGAGCAGCCAGGCGAAGGCAGCCATCTTGAAGAGGTCGCCCACGAGCATCACCGCGCCGCCCGAGAACATCTCCGCCAGGTTCTCCAGGTCGTTCGTCAGGCGCGTCACGAGGCGTCCCACCGGATAGCCATCGAAGAAGCGCATGGGCAGGCGCTGCACGTGGTCGAAGAGGGTGCGGCGGATGTCGCGCACGCAGAGCTGGCCGAGCGCCGCGATCGAGAGCGTGCCCCCCAGCTCGATCGCCAGGGTCGCGAGCGCGAGCGCCAGGAAGAGCAGCGCGAGCCAAGGAACGGCCCCGATCCCCGCCGGCGGATCGAGCAGGGGCGCAAACCAGCCGACGTCGGTGCTCACCTTGCCCTGCACCAGGTAGTTGAGGCCCGCTCCGACGAGCAGGGCCGGAGTCAGCTCGAGCAGGGTCCGCAGCGGCACCAGCCCGAGACTCGAGGCGAGCAGCGGCCAGTAGCGTCGCGTGAAGGGCCAGAGGCGGCGAATCAGCTCGCGATCGTAGACCTTCCCCAGGGCCTCCTCGTCGGAGATCCCGGGAGTCACGCCACGTCCTCCGCCTCGATCTCGGCCTCGAGCTGCTGCTGGCGATGCAGGCGCGCATAGAAGCCCTTCTGCTCGACCAGCTCGCCGTGGGTGCCGCGCTCGGTGATCCGGCCCTCCTCGACCACCAGGATCTGGTCGGCATCGCGCACCGCCGAGATGCGGTGCGCGACGATGAAGCAGGTGCGTCCGGCCCGCGCGCCGCGCAGATCCTTGAGGATCGCCTCCTCGGTCGAGTGATCGACGGCCGAGAGCGTGTCGTCGAGGATCAGGATCGCGGGGTCGAGCATCAGCGCGCGGGCCAGCGCGATGCGCTGGCGCTGCCCTCCGGAGAGAGTGACCCCGCGTTCGCCCACCGGCGTCTCGAACCCGAGCGGGAACTCGTCGATCTCGTCCAGGACGTGGGCTCGGCGCGCGGCCTCGCGAACCTCGCTCGGGCTCGCGTCCGGAACCCCGAAGCGGATGTTGTCGGCGATCGTGGTCGAGAACAGGAAGCTGTCCTGTGGGACGACGGCGATGCTCGAACGCACCACGTGCAGCGGCAGGCGGTGCAGCTCGATCCCATCCATGAAGACGCGATCATCCGGGACCTCCAGGATCCGCGGGATGACGCTCACCAGGGTGCTCTTGCCCGCCCCGACCGGTCCCACGATCCCCACCGTCTGGCCCGGCTCGACGTGCAGGGAGACGTCGCGAAGGGCGCCGGGACCCTCGCTGGCGGGATGGCGGAAGTCGAGCCCGCGGATCTCGATCTCCCCGCGGAGACGCTCGACGTCGGCGAGATCACCCACGTTCCGGATCGTCGGGACGGTGTCGAGCACCTCGCCCAGCCGCTCGAGCGCCGCCAGACCGCGCTGCACCATCCCGATCACGAACCCGAGCATGAAGGTCGGGAAGGTGAGGAGCACGATGAAGGTGTAGAAGACCCAGAGGTCCTTCACGGCCATCCGGCCGGCAGTGACGGCCTCGCCTCCCTTCCAGAGCACCATCATGGTGGCAAAGATCGGCAGCAGGCCGATCGTCGGCTGCATGAGCGCCTGGATCGCCGAAGCGCGAAACGCGCGCCGGAAGAGCCGCTGGTTGTGCCGCTCGAAGCGCGCGCGCTCGGGATCCTCGAGACCGTAGGCGCGCACCACGAGGACTCCGGAGGCGTTCTCCTGGACCGCGGTCGAGACCTGCCCCAGCTGCTGCTGCGCAGCGATGTTGGCGTGGAACATGCGGCGCCCGAAGTAGCGCGCGATCGCGATGAAGAGTGGGTAGGGCATTCCCGCCCACAGCAGCAGGACCGGGTCGATCGAGAGCATGACTCCGATGGCTCCCGCATAGAGCACCGGGGTCTGGATCAGGTTGAGCAGGCCCATGCCCAGGAAGAGGCGCACGCTGTTGATGTCGTTGACCGCGCGCGACATCAGGTCGCCCGTCCGGTGGGCGTGAAAGAAGGACTGCGGCAGGCGCTGCAGCTGCGCGAAGAAGTCGCCCCGGATCTGGTACTCGATCTCCCGCCCCGCACGGAACATCACCATCCGAGAGGACAGCCGGAAGCCCGCGTAGACGACGGCGACCGCGACCAGCCAGAGCGCCGCGCGCTGGACCGCGTGCGGCTCGTGACCTTCGTGGATGGCACCGGCGATCCGACCCACGGCCAGTGGAATCAGGAGGAACACCCCTGCGTAGCCGAGCGTCAGCAGGGCGCCAAGCAGGTAGCGCCCGGGCAGGCGGCGCACGTATCCGAAGAGGCGGCGGATCTGGGTCACTTCACTCCGGGGCGGGAGGATGGAGGCGCCAAGTTACCACACTGCCCGGTCGGGCTCCGAGCACGTCGGCCGCGCTCCCGCGGTTGCAGGCCACCTCGAGCCAGCCCGACGACCCGCGCACGGCCAGCAGCTGGCCCGGGGCCACGTCCCCGTAGGTGCGAGCCGTCGGGATCGCCGCGCCCGCCAGCTCGACGACTCCCGTCGGGACCGCGGACTCGACGCGCAGGTTCGTGATCAGGTTGCCGAAGCGATCGACGTGCACCACCGCTCCCTCCCCGACTCCTCCCCGCCAGCGCGCGCGTGGACGCGCGCCGAGCACCAGCCCCGCGAGCTCGACCCGGGGTCCCAGCGAGCGGAGCGGGCCGCCGCAGGCGAGCCATGCGGCCGCAGGGGCGAAGACGTCGCGACCGTGGAAGACGGCCGAGACCTCGTCGGGCCGGGAAGGCCGCCCGGTCCTCTCGAGCCCCTCGATGGAGTGGACGCGGGCTCGAGCATCCCCCTCGAGAACGCGGGCCAGCAGCCCGTTGTCGGGCGCGACGTGAAGGAGCCCGCGACTCGCGACCGCCAGCGCCCGCCGCGAGCCGCCCACGCCCGGATCGACGACCGACAGACACACCGCGCCCGCCGGAAGCTCGCCCGCCACCTGGGCCAGGGCAAAGCCGGCCGCCTCGACGTCGCCCGCAGGGATGTCGTGTGCCAGGTCGAGGATCGTTGCGCCCGGCGCCCGGGAGAGCAGCACCCCCTTGACGGCTCCGACGTAGCCGTCTCGCGTTCCAAAGTCGGTCAGCAGCGCGATCACGCGGCCCACGGCTCAGGCCCGGCCGGGGCCGACCGATCCGACCCCCAGGCGCGGAGTGGGGCGCCGCGTGCGGCGACAGCTGCCCGCAGTCATCGCCGCGGCGTTCCGCGGTACCAGCGCGCGACGCGCTCGCGATCGAGTCCCACGAGCCACGCGGCGAGCGCCAGGTTGTTGCGCACGACCGTTGGCAGCACGCCGTTGCGCTCGTAGCGGCGAGGAGAGGTCTGCGCCGTCTGGCGGAGCAGCACGAGCCGGCCGGCCCGCCGGATCTGGACCACCAGGTCGAGATCCTCGAAGATCGGCGTGGGCGGAATCCCCACGCGCTCCAGCACCTCGCGTCGCGCGAAGAGCGCCTGGTCGCCGTAGGGAAGCCTCGCGACCCGGCTGCGCAGGGCGACCCCCCACTCGAGCATCCGGTAGACCGCTCGCCGGGACTCGAAGCGCAGACGAAAGGCCCCACCCGCGACGCTCGGATCCCGGAGCGCATCCAGGATCGCCGTGGGCCAGCCACTCTCCAACCGGGTATCCACGTGCAGAAAGAGCACCGCGGGACCCTGCGCCGCCTCGAGGCCCGCCGCCAGCTGGAGCGACCGCCCGGGCCGACACTCGATCACCTGCTCGGCCCCCAGCGCGCGCGCGCGCGCTGCACTGCCGTCCGAGGAGTCGCCATCGACCACGATCCTCTCCACGCGAGGATCGCGCAGGGGCTCGAGCGCGGCCTCGAGCGCCTCGCACTCATTGCGGACCGGCACCACGACGCTGATCTGGGGTCCGCCGCCGGGGCTCGACACAGCGGCAGGGTCGGATGCCTCCGTCGATTTGACAACGCGGGGAGCCCGACGGGTTCCAGGCAGTTTGACAACGGGGGGGGCGGCTCTCGATATTCCAGCGCGTGAAGGCCCGCGTCGCGAGTCGGATGAGCGACGTGATCGTCGTCGGCACGTCGATCGGCGCCCTGGTCTCGGCGGCGTACCTGGCGCGGGCGGGACTGCGGGTTCGGGTCCTCGAAGAGGAGACGCTCGGCC
Source organism: Myxococcota bacterium (assembly GCA_046757685.1). GTDB lineage: Bacteria > Myxococcota_A > UBA9160 > SZUA-336 > SZUA-336 > JBHHYV01. Next base: position 27,885 of record JBHHYV010000022.1, on the reverse strand, counting down.
AGCGGCCGCCCCTGCTGCGCGAGCCCTTCGCCGCCACCGGGCTCGAGCGCGGCGGCCCGCTGCAGCGCGTGCTCGGCGAGCTGGGCACGCCCCTGATCGAACGCCGGGAGCTGCACTTCGAGCCCCTGGCGCTGCAGGTCGTGATGCCCGAGGCGCGGATCGAGGTCGGCCGGGGCCGCGCCGCGCTCGCCGAGGAGCTCGAGGTCTATGGAATCGCCAAGGCGCCCGAGGCCCTCGACTGGCTCGAGGCGATCGACGGGGGCGGCGAGGCGCTCCGGCGGGCCCTGCAGCGAGAGCGAGGCGCTCCTCCGGCGGGCCTGGCCCGGCTCCTGGGCGGGGCGCGCCGGCGGCGCGAGCCCGTGGACCCGGAGTGGATGCCGGCGCTGCCCGCGGTCCCGAGGGCGCTGGAGTCGTTCGTCGGGGCTCTGCGACGGCCCAGCTGCGCGAGCGCCACCGAGCCCGGGCTCGCGGCCACCGCCCTGCTGATCCGAGGCACGCGCGACGGCCTCCACGAGCCTCCGCACGCGGGGCGACCGCTGGCCGATCTCTTCCGGCGCCGGATCCGCGAGCACCACAGCGAGATCGTGCCCGCCGGAGCCCTGGCCTGGTCGCCCCAGCGTGGCCTGGTGGGCTTCGAGCTCGCCCGCGGCCGGCTGCTGGCCCGCGCCCTGGTCGTCGGAGCCCCCATGGATGCGCTGCGCCGCGCCCTGGCCGCGGAGGGATCGGTGCCCCGCTGGCTCAAGCGGGCCCAGGTCCCGAGCGACGTCCCGGTCCACCTGCTGCGGGCGCCCAGCTCCGCCCTGCCGATCGGGATGGCCCGCCGCGGGATCGACGCGAGCGGACGGCTGCCCCGCTGGTGGACGCGGACGCGCGATCCGCTGGAGGCCGACGTGGACTGGATCGTGCTTGCCGGCGAGGGCGTGCCCGAGCTGGCGAGCGGCCAGCCCCTCGGGGGGATCGCACCCTTCGGAGGCGACCGCATCCGCCACGTGGACCCGGGACCCGCCCCGGCCTGGGACCTCGATCCCCCCTCGCTGCGCTACCACGCGTCGGCTCCCGAGGTGCTCTCTCATCAGCCCCCCATTCGCCTGGTGGGCCCGGAGCGCGCGCCGGAGCTGGGCGTCGAGGGCGAGGTCCTCCTGGCCCGCGCGACGGCCCTGGAGCTGGCCGAGCGCCTCGCCAGAGCCTAGCCTCGCCAGCCCTGGAGGTCCGGGTGAGCACCCCAACGGCCCCTCCCACCACCCCATCGGCCCGTCCCACGCAGCTGGTCGCTCGGCTGCTCCGCTACGCGCGCCCCTACCTGCCGGTCGTCGCCGTCGCGGTCGCGACCTCGCTGCTCTACGGCGCCGGCCTGACCGGACGCGCGGCCCTGGTGGCGCCGACTCTCGATGGCGTCGCGATCCCGAGCACCCAGCTGTCCTCGGCGAGCGAGGTCTGGGAGCTGGGACGCCAGCCGGGCGACGAGGATCGCCTGCAGGCGGAGGAGAAGACGCGGCAGATCGTCCGCAACGTCCGGTCGCACCTGATCCAGGTCGTGGCCGCGGGCCTGATCCTGGTCCTGGGAATGCCCGCGGTCCGGGTGGTGCGCGACTACGCCAGCCAGTGGCTGATGACCCGGCTCTACGTCGACCTGCAACGAACGCTGATCCACAAGCTCCTGCGGCTTCCGCTGCGGCTCCACCGCGAGATGGCGAGCGGCGACTTCGTCTCACGCGCCGCCAGCGACACGGGGGTCGCGAATCGCGCCCAGGCGCTGATCTTCGGCGAGTTCATCCAGGACCTCGCGGTGATCGTGGCGGCGGTGGCCGGGGCCTTCTACATGAACTGGCGGCTGGCCCTGGTCACCCTTGCGGTCGGCCCGCCGATCGCGGGCGTGCTCGGCACGTTCGGCCGCCGTATCCGCAGCCGCAGCCACAGGCGACAGCTGCAGGCCTCCGAGGTCTTCCAGCGGATGCTCGAGATCCTCTCGGGCATCAAGATCATCAAGGCCTTCGGGGGGGAGGGCACCGAGAGCGCCCGCTTCGAACGCGAGGCCTCGCGCTACTTCCGTCGCGCCCTCAAGGTGGTCCGCGCGCGCGTGCTCTCGCGGGCGGCGGTCGAGATGGTCAGCCAGCTCTCCCTGGTCTCGATCCTCTTCGTGGGTATCTGGGCCCTCGTCGAGCGGGCTTGGGGCCTGACCCCGGGACAGTTCGGCGCCTTTCTCTTCATCTCGGCGACCTGCTACCGGCCGCTCAAGAACCTGACGCGCACCTACAACGGCCTGCAGGACGCGGTCCCCTCGGCACAGCGGCTCTTCGACATCCTCGACGCCCACGACGAGCCGCCCGATGCCTCCGATGCCAGGTCCCTCGAGCGGGTGACCCATGGCATTCGCTACCGCGGGGTCTCGTTCAGCTACGGGCGAGAGCCCGTGCTGCGCAACGTCGACTTCGAGATCGGCGCCGGGGAGGTCGTGGCGATCGTGGGGCGGACCGGCGCCGGGAAGACCACGCTCGCGGATCTGCTGCTTCGGTTCTACGACCCCGACCGCGGAGCCATCGAGATCGACGGGATCGACCTCCGTCAGCTCGAGCGCGCCGCGCTGCGAGAGCTGATCGGCGTCGTCACCCAGGAGGCCTTCGTCTTCAACGAGACGATTCTCGACAACGTGCTCTACGGACGACCCGACGCGACCTTCGACGAGGTCACCCTGGCCGTGCGCGCGGCGCACGCCGACGAGTTCATCGACCGCCTGCCCGAGGGCTTCGAGACCCGCGTCGGCGAGGGCGGGAGCCGGCTCTCGGGCGGACAGCGCCAGCGGCTCACGATCGCCCGGGCGCTGCTGCGCGACCCGCAGATCCTGATCTTCGACGAGGCGACGTCCGCTCTCGATGCGCACGCCGAGACCCTGGTCCAGGGCGCGATCGCGAACCTGATGAAGGGCCGGACCGTGATGGTGATCGCCCACCGGCTGGCCACGGTTCGCGCGGCGCAGCGCATCGTGGTCCTCGACGAGGGACGGATCGTGAGCGTCGGCTCCCACGAGGAGCTCTTCGCGCGCGGGGGGCTCTACCGCGAGCTGGTCGAGTTACAGCGGGTGGAGGAGCCCCGGAGGGCCTCGTAGAGCGGCGCCAGGCGCAGGGCGGCGCGCGGGATCGCGAAGTGATCACACGCGCGGACCCGTGCGGCCTCGCCCCTTCGCGCCCAGACGGCGGGGCGCTCGGCCACGTCGATCAGCGCCTCGGCCAGCGCCTCGGGGGTCTCCGCAACCAGGCGACCCGTCTCGCCGTCGCGCACGATCTCGGGAAGCAGCTCCCGGCGGCTCGCCAGCGTCGGAATCCCCATCGCCATCGTCTCGAGCACCGCCCGGCACGATCCATCCGACCCCGGCACCAGGAAGACCAGCGCTCGGAAGAGCGAGAGCACGTCCCTGAAGTCGCCGCGCCGGTAGCCGGCCGGCACCACGCGCCCCTCGAGCCGCAGGCGCCGAACCGGCTCCGAGAGCACCTCGCTCGCGCGCGTTCCGCGGCCCACGACGACCAGCCGCAGCGCAGGGACCCGCGCCACGGCGCGACGAAAGCCCTCGAGCAGCAGGTCGAAGCGCCGGTGGGGCTGCAGGCGGGCCACGACGCCGATCGCGCACTCCGCCTCACGGATCCCCAGCTCGTCGCGCACGCGCGCCGAGGCGGCGCGGGGCCTGAACCGCTCGGTGTCGACCACTCCGGGCACGACGCAGAGCGTCTCGGGCCTTCGGCGCAGGCGGCGGCTGGCGGCGGCCGCGATGCGCTCTGAGAGCACCACCAGGCCATCGGCTCCGCGCGGGCCCAGGAGCCAGCGGTTCCAGAGGGTCGCGGGGACCTCCACACCCCGGTGCCAGCTCGCGACCAGGGCTGGACGCGCGCGCACCCGAGGACGGCGGCGAGCGGATCGCGCGAGCAGGTGATCCCGCGTGTGGTGCACGTGCACCACGTCGTACGAAGCGGCCTCGAGGAGCACCGCCAGCCGCTCCACCTCGTCGCGGTCGCGCAGCGGGCCGTAGCCGCGGCGTCGCGCCAGCCGCAACACCGGCTCGAACCCTCGCTCGGCGGCGTGCTCGGCGAGCGCTCCCTTCACCCCGGGGGGAGCCGTCGGGAAGGCCACGTCCACCTGGTGCCCCAGCGCCCGAAGGCCGGTGGCGAGATGGAGCATCGGCTCGGCCGGACCGGTCCACTTCCAGTCCGCCGTCAGCTGCAGGATTCTCACCCCCGGTGGCGCTCCAGCTCCCAGAGCTTCGCGTACTTCATGAACACGTAGTAGGCCGTCGAGATCGAGACGAGCAGACCCGGAACCCCCTTGCGAAAGCCCTGGCGTACCAGGTAGCCCTTGCAGAACCGGAAGAGGGGCCGGAACAGGAGATCGACGAGCCGGAAGCGAACCCCCTCGTCGCGCATGGCCCGCGCGCTCGTGGCCGAGAAGCGGTCGATCGTGCGGATGTGGTCGGCCAGGTCCAGGTAGTTCCGATGCTCCAGGCGGCCGCGCAGGCGAAGCACGACTCCATCCACCTCGACGCGGTCGTGCGGATCCCGGCCCACCCAGCGACCGCGCGAGCGGCGGAAGGCGCGAAGCTGCCAGTCCGGGTACCACTCCCCGCGGTCGTGCCAGACGCCGAGAAAGAACGTGACGCGGTCGAGCTCGAAGCCCGCGACGGAGTCTTCCGCGCTCGCGACGGAGGCGAGGAGCTCGTCGCGCAGAGGCTTCGAGAGCACCTCATCCGCATCCAGGGCGACGACCCAGTCGTGCCTCGCGAGGTCGAGCGCGAAGTTCTTCTGCTTCACGTACCCGAGGAAGGGCTGAACGACCACCCGGTCGCTGTAGCGGCGCGCGATCTCGAGGGTGCGATCCTCGGAGCCCGAGTCCACGACGACGATCTCGTCACAGAAGGCGAGCGACTCGAGGCAGGGACCGATCGTCCGCTCCTCGTCGCAGCAGATCACGACCCCGCTCACGGGGGGTCGCGCAGCTCTCCCGCTCACCCCCTCACCCGGTCCGCGGAGATCACGCCCTTCACGCGTGCGAGCCGCTTGAGCAGGGCCTCGAGGTGCTTGCGGTCCCGCACCGAGACGTCGTAGGTCTGCACGGCGCGGTTCTCACCGGCCTGCTCGATCCGCCCTCCCTCGACGTTGATGCCGTCCCCGTGGATCTGCTTGGTGACCGCCGCCAGGATCCCGGGGCGGTTCTCGGAGACGACGCGCAGGCGCGCCGGGTGCTCGGAGCGCGAGCCTCCCTCCCAGCTCACCGGCACGCGGCGCTCCGGATCGAGATGGAAGACCTTGGCGCAGCTCCGCGCATGCACGGTGACGCCGCGCCCCCGCGTGATGTACCCCTCGATCGGGTCTCCCGGAAGGGGCTGGCAGCTACCACAGAGACGGACGAGTACCTGGTCCATTCCGCCGACGCGGATCCCGGCGGGCTGGGGGCGGCGATGCAGCACCCGTTCGATCAGCGTGGGCTCCGCCTCGGCGTCGCCCACGATCCGGTGCACGACCGACCGCACCCCGACCTTGCCATAGGCGATGGCCTGCAGGAGCGCCTCGAGCGACTTGAATCCCAGCTCCCGGCCCACGCGCCCCAGGTCGCCGCGCTTGCGGAGCTTGTCGTAGCTCTCCCCGCGCTGGCGCAGCTCGCGCTCCAGGATCTGCCGGCCCAGGCTTCGCGCGTGCTCGACCTCCTGCTCGCGCAGGACGTGTCGGATCCGGCTGCGGGCGCGCCCGGTCACCACGTGGTCCAGCCACTCGCGCCGGGGGTGCTGGTGGGGCGAGGTGAGGATCTCGACGGTGTCGCCGTTGACCAGCTTGTGACGCAGGGGCACGAGCGAGTGATTGACCTTGGCTCCCGCGCAGTGGTGACCCACCTCGGTGTGCACGGCGAAGGCGAAGTCGATCGGGGTCGCCCCCGCGGGCAGGTCGATCACGTCCCCCTGCGGCGTAAAGACGTAGACCTCGTCGGGGAAGAGATCGACGCGCACGGTCTCGAGGAACTCGTGCGGGTCGGAGAGGGACTGCTGCCACTCCAGCAGCTGGCGAAGCCACGCGAACTTCTCCTCCGCGTCCCCCGAGAGCTGGGCCCCCTGCTTGTACTTCCAGTGCGAGGCGATGCCCAGCTCCGCGACCCGGTGCATCTCCTGGGTGCGGATCTGCACCTCCATGCGCTCGCCGACGGGACCGATCACGGTCGTGTGCAGCGACCGGTAGCCATTGGGCTTCGGCATCGCGATGTAGTCCTTGAAGCGACCCCGGACCGGCTTCCAGAGGGAGTGCACGAGGCCGAGGGTCTGGTAGCAGGTGGCCGCCGTTCCCTCGACGATGACCCGGAACGCGATCAGGTCGTAGATCTCGTCGAGCGAGCGGCCCTGCTCCTCGAGCTTCTTCCAGAGGCTGTAGACCTCCTTGGGGCGGCCGGTGACCTCGCTCTGCAGGCCCTCCTCTTGGAGCGCCTGGGAGAGGGTCGTCTTGACCTGCTCGACGTAGCGCTCCCTGGCGCGACGCGAGCCCCGGATGCGGCGCGTGATGTCTTCGTAGGGCTCGGGATGGAGCGTTCGGAACGCCCGCTCCTCGAGCTCGCGCTTCAACCAGTAGATGCCCAGGCGGTGTGCGAGCGGAGCGTAGATGTCGAGGGTCTCGAGCGAGATCCGTTCGCGGGCGCTCTCGCTCATGTAGTCCAGGGTGCGCATGTTGTGGAGCCGGTCGGCGAGCTTGATCAGGATGATGCGGATGTCCTTCGACATCGCGAGCAGCATCTTCCGGAAGCTCTCCGCCTGCTGCTCCTCGCGGCTCTGGAACTCGATCTTGCTGAGCTTGGTCAGACCCGTCACGAGGAAGCCGATCTCGGGGCCGAACTGCCGCTCGATCTCCTCGGCCGTGGCGAGCGTGTCTTCGACCGTGTCGTGCAGGAGGCCGGCGGCCACGGTCACGTCGTCCATCCGCATCTCGGCGAGGATCTCCGCGACGGCGAGCGGGTGGCTCAGGTAGGGCTCCCCGGAGAGCCGCATCTGACCCTCGTGCACCTTGGCCGAGTACACGTAGGCCCGCTGCAGCAGCTCGAGATCCGCCTCGGGAAAGCTGGCCACGACGCGCTCGACGATCTCGTTGATCCGCGCCATCAGAGCACAGGATAACCCTAGAACTCGAAGCGGTCTCGCAGCGTCGCGAGCATGCGATCCCTCGAGACGCGGGCGGCGCCCACGACGTGAAGGAGCTGGTTCACCGCCCGTTCGAGCTCGTCGTTCACGATCAGGTAGTCGTAGAGCCTGGCAGCGGCGCGAATCTCGTCGTGCGCCCGCTTCAACCGCTGGTCGATCGCCGAGTCTCCGTCGGAGGCGCGACCCCGCAGCCGCCGCTCGAGCTCTCCCATCGAGGGCGGCAGCACGAAGACGAAGACGCCCTGCTCCAGCCGCTCCCGCAGCTGGCGGGCCCCCTCGATCTCGACCTCGAGGATCACGTCGAAGCCCCGGCTTGCCAGCGTGTCGACCGCGCCACGGCTCGTACCGTAGAGATGGCCCTGGTAGGGCGCCCACTCCAGGAACTCACCCGCGTCGCGCAGGCGCGCGAACTCGTCCTCGTCCACGAACCAGTAGTCGCGACCCTCCACCTCGCCGGAGCGGGGGGGGCGCGTGGTGTGCGAGACCGAGAAGCGCAGCTTCGGATCGGCCGCCAGGGCCCGGCGGAGCAGCGTGGTCTTGCCGGCGCCCGAGGGGCCGGAGACCACGAAGGCGATCCCGGGAAGGGCGCTCACGCCTCGCTCCCCTCGGGAGCCTGCAGGCGCTGGCCGATCGTCTCGACCTGTACCGCCGAGAGGATCACGTGGTCGGAGTCGGTCACGATGATCGAGCGTGTCTTGCGACCCTGGGTCGCGTCGACCAGCTTGCCGCGCTCGCGTGCCTCTTCGCGGAGCCGGCGCACCGGCGCCGCCGCGGGGCCCACGACGGCGATCACGCGGCGAGCCATGACGAGGTTCCCATATCCGACGTTGAGAAGCTTCACTCGACGTTCAGAACCTGCTCCCGGATCTTCTCGAGATCCGTCTTCAGATCGACCACTCGCGTCGAAATCTTGGCCACCTGGGCCTTCGAGCCGGCCGTGTTCACCTCTCGCGCGATCTCCTGGAGCAGGAACTCCAGCTTGCGACCGACCGGGCTCGGCTCGGCCAGCGCCGCGGAGAACTGGTCCAGGTGGCTCTCGAGGCGCACGAGCTCCTCGGTGATGTCCTGACGGTCGGCGAGCAGCACGATCTCCTGGTCGAGACGGCCCCGGTCGAACTCGACCTCCGGCGCCAGCTGCGCGACGCGCCGCAGCAGCCGCTCGCGCAGTGCCTTCGCGATCTCGCGGGCCGACTCCTCCAGGGAGCGCAGGTGCGCACGCAGCTCTTCGAGCCTCGCCTCGAGCTCGCTCCGGAGGGCGGCGCCCTCCCGGGAGCGCATCTCCCGGGCCTGCTGGCAGGCGGCGTGCACCGCCTCGCTCACGGCCGCCGCCAGCGCCTCGCCGGCGGGCTCCGCCTCGAGCTGGCGGACGACTCCGGGCAGGGCCAGGAGGGTGGCCGCGTCGAGCCCGCCTGCGAGGTCGAGCTCGGAGATCAGCGCGCGAATCGAGTCGCGATAGCGAGCGGCGAGGAGGCGGTCGACCTCGAAGCGCGGGCCGGACTCCACCTCGGCGGGCAGCCGGATCGCGACCTCGACCGATCCCCGCGCGAAGTAGCTCGCGACCTCCGCCCGGAGGGGCGCCTCGAGGGCCGCGAGCTCGCGCGGCAGACGCAGCCGCAGATCGAGGTGGCGCGAGTTGACGCACCTGACCTCGGCGCCCACGCGGGCGCCCCCGATCGCGGCCTCGCCCCGGCCGAACCCCGTCATCGAGTGCAGGCCGCGGCTCACGGACTCACCGCTTCGAGGAGGTCACGCGCGCTGATGGCCGCAGTTCCCGGAACGCTGACGACCAGGCCGGCGGCCGCGTTCGCGAGGGCAGCCGCCTCGCTCCAGCGCCCCCCCGCGAGCCGCGCGAGCGCCAGGGTCGCGATCGCCGTGTCGCCCGCACCCGAGGCCTCGGCCACCGGCCGCCGGCGTCCGGCGAAGTGGGCGCAGCGTCCGTCCTCGAAGACAAAGCTCATGCCTTCCCCGCCCCGGGTGATCGCGAGCGTGCGGGCACCGGTCTGCTCGAGGAGGCGGCTGCCACAGATCTCGACGTCTCGCTGGCAACGGATGCGCATGCCCGCGGCGGCCTCGGCCTCCCTCTGGTTCGGCTTGACCAGCTCCGCTCCCCGAAAGCGACCCCAGTCCCCCCCCTTGGGGTCGATGAACACCGGCAGCGCCCGCTCCGCCACGATCTTCATCACACCCTCGAGCACCGAGTCCTGGAGCAGGCCCTTCCCGTAGTCCTGGACGATCACGCCGTCCGCCTCGCGGATCCCGGCCGCGACGCCCTCGAGCAGCCGCCGGGCGAGATCGGACGGAATCGGGTCGTCCGACTCGCGGTCGAAACGCACCATCTGCTGCGCCTGTGCGATCACCCGCGTCTTCTGCGTCGTCGGCCGCCTCGGGTCGACGATCACGCCCTTCGCGTCGATCTTCCAATCCGAGAGCCGGTCGGCCACCAGCTCGCCCGCGTCGTCGTCCCCCACCAGCGCGACCAGGCCCGCCCGAGCCCCCAGGCTCGCGATCGTGCGCGCCACGTTCCCGGCCCCACCGAGCATCGTGGACTCGCGCTCCACCCGCACTACGGGTACCGGCGCCTCGGGCGAGATGCGCTCGACGCTTCCCCAGATGTAGCGGTCGAGCATGACGTCCCCGAGGACGAGGAGTCGCAGTGCCTCGAAGCGTCCGACCACCTCGACCATCCGTCCAGGAGCACTCATCGGGTGAGCCCCCGCTGCGCGAGCTCGCGGGCGGCGTCCTCGACCCGATCCATCGCCTCGTGCGTGCGAACCCAGGCGATCACCTCGTCGATTCCCTGCTCGAAGGGCACCTGGGGCTCGAAGCCGAGCTCCTCGCGGGCGAGATCGATCGAGGCGATGCAGTGTCGGATGTCGCCGGCGCGGAATCGCTGGGTCACCTCGCACTCGATCTCCAGGCCGAGACGCTCGGCGAGAAGCTCCGCGATGCGGCGGATCGACGTCGCCTGCCCGGTCCCGACGTTGTAGACGCGGCCCCCGTCCGCGGGGCAGTCGAGCGCCCGCAGGTTCGCCTGGACGATGTCGGAGACGTGGACGAAGTCGCGGGTCTGCAGCCCGTCCTCGTTCACGAGCGGGGGCTTGCGATTGAGCAGGCGCGCGCTGAAGATCGCAGCGACGCCGGTGTAGGGGTTCGAGAGCGCCTGGCGTGAGCCGTAGACGTTGAAGTAGCGAAGGGCCACCGTCGGGATCCGATAGGCCGAGCCCACCGACAGGAAGAGCTCCTCGTGGTCTCGCTTGGTGACCGCGTAGACCGACGTGGGACGCAGCGGCTTGGTTTCGGGCGTCGCGACGGGCTCCAGGGGACGTCCCTGCGCATCGACCAGCTCCCAGCGTCGCGCCTCGAGCTGCGCGTCGGGCCGCAGACCCGGCGCGATGCGAGAGCCCTCGGCGTCGCGATAGAGCCCCTCGCCGTAGATCGACATGGACGAGGCGACCACCAGGCGCTCGACTCGATCGCGCACCGCGAGAACGCCCTCGAGCAGCACCGCCGCACCGAGTGAGTTGACCGAGACGTAGCGCTCGATCTCGTACATCGATTGACCCACGCCCACCGCCGCCGCCTGGTGGCAGACCGCGTCGACCCCCTCGAGCGCGCGACGCACCGCCTCGGGGTCCCGGATGTCGCCCCGGATGCGCTCGACGTCGGGCGACAGGTAGGCGGGCCAGTCGGCCCCCTTGCCATGGACCTGCGCATCGAGACTGTCGAGCACCCGCACGCTGTGGCCGCGGGAGAGGAGCCCATCGGCGAGGTGCGAGCCGATGAAGCCTGCACCTCCGGTCACGAGCACCAACACTTCGAGCCTTCCCCTCCGGAGTGTTCGGGAATGGAATGTTCGGGAATGCTCGCGGGCGGGTCTGTCCCCGCTCGCGGCCGAGTCCCCGTCAGGCCGAGCCCAGCCCCCCCGTGGCCGGCATCCCTGCGCGGTACCAGGCCAGTATGGCACGGTACTCGGCCGCTCGCCGGCCGCCCAGCAGGCAGCCGATCCAGAGGCGCACGCGCACGATGGCTCTCAGGAGTGCCAGGGCCGCGGGGCCGCGGTTCTTGCGGAAGAACGTATGTCGGCTCCGGTGATACTCGATGCGCGTGCGAAGCGGGAGCTTCTTCTTGGTGGACTCTCCGTAGAGGTGCACGACCTGCGCGTCCGGGAGGTGCACCACTCGCCATCCCTTCGCCCGGATCCGGTGACACCAGTCGGTCTCCTCGAGGAAGAAGAAGTAGTCCTCGTCGATCAGACCCACCTGCTCGAGCACCTCGCGGCGCACACACAGGCAGGCGCCCAGGACCGCCTCGACCTCGATCGGCGCCGCGTACTCGATCCGCTTGGAGGGATAGCGGCGTGGAAAGAGGCGCCGCAGGAGCGACTGGGAGACCAGCTCGCTGAGCAGCGTGGGCGAGTTGTGGATGCAGTTCTGCTTGGTGCGGTCCGGATTCAGGAGCTGGGGACCCACGACACCGACCCGCGGGTGCGCGTCGAGGTAGTGCACGCAGCGCTCGAGCCCCCCGGGCAGCACGATCGTGTCGCTGTTCAGGAGCAGCCCGTAGCGCCCTCGCATGACCCGGAGCCCCACGTTGTTGCCGGCCCCAAAGCCCACGTTTCGCGGCAGCGCGATGACCCGGACCTCGGGAAACTGTCGCCGCACGGCAAGCACGGTGTCGTCGTCGCTCCCGTTGTCGACGACGATCTGCTCGTGGCTCACCCCGAGCTTGGCCACCCGGATCGAGGCCAGGCAGTCGAGCACCAGGTCCCGGACGTTCCAGGCGACGATGACGATCGAGAGGTCGACCGTGTCGCTCACCGGGCCAGCTCCAGGTCGAGGCTGCCGCGCCAGCTCGCGTCTCCGAGCGCCGCCCTCGCCTCGCGCAGGACCCGCTCGGGGGAGAGCCGGGTCATGCAGCGATGGTCGATCGGGCAGACCGGGCGCTGGCACGGAGAGCACTCGACGGGCTCTCGCAGCAGCCGGGTGCGCTCGAGGTTCAGGTTCGTGTAGCGAACGCTCGTCGGTCCCATCAGGACCAGGCAGGGGGTCCCGAAGGCGGCCGCGACGTGACGGGCGCCCGCGTCGTTGCAGATCAGCAGCGCGGCGTGGGCCAGGAGCGACTTCAGGAGCGTCAGGGTCATCCCGCCTCCGCCCAGGCACGCCAGTCCCCGCCCCGCTGCCTCGACGACCGCGGAGGCCAGCCGGGTCTCGTCCGGCCCATGCACCAGGGCGACCTGCAGGCCATCGGCGAGCAGGGCGCGCGCGACCTGGGCAAAGTAGCGGGGGGGCCAGAGCTTCGAGGGACCGAAGCCCGCCCCCGGCGCCAGGCAGACCAGCGGCCGCGACGGGTCCAGGCCCGACTCTGCCAGCCGCCGCTCGCGCTCCCGCTCCCCCTCGAGCTCCACGAAGAGCTCCAGAGCGGTTCCCCGGTCGGGACAGCCCAGGTGGGTCACGAGGTCCAGGTAGTAGCGCTCCATCGCCAGCGGAACGAAGCGCCCGTTCTCGGTCGGAGGAGCGACGGGATCGGTCAGGAGCCACCCTCGGCCGCGCCGCGCGTATCCGACGCGCTGCCTCGCGCCACTGGCCCACGCCACGAGGGCGCTCGAGAACGAGTTGGGCAGGAGGACGACCCGGTCCGGGCGATCCAGGGTGAGCGCCAGCCCCAGCCGGCGGGCGCTCCGCGAGCCCGGGAGCCGGGACTCGTAGACCCGGTGGACCCGCAGCACGTCGAGGCGCGGCGAGCGGGCCAGCATGGCCTCGAGCCCGTGGCGAACGACGGCGGTCAGGTGGGCGTCCGGGAAGCCCTCTCGAAGCGAGCGAAGAGCCGGAGTGGCCATCACCACGTCGCCCAGGTGATTGGGCAGGAGGACGGCTATTTTCTCTCGACTGGCTGCCACTTGGGACGATCTCGCTACGGCTCGGGAACTCTAGTCCCGCTCCCGGCCCGCAGCGATCAGGCTCCGCACGGCCGCCGCGACGCGCTCGGGCTCGAGGACCCGCATACAGGTACTCCAGGGACACCCCTCGCGACACGGATTGCAGCCCACGTCCGTCCAGATCCGCTTCGAGGGGCTGCCGGCGAAGGGCGCGTTCTCGATGGGGTCGGTCGGTCCGAAGAGGGCCACCAGGGGAGTTCCCGCGAGCGATGCCAGGTGCATCGGTCCGGAGTCGCTCCCGACGAAGGCCGCGGCACCCCGAAGACGCGCGATCGTGGCGGCCACGCTCGGCGTCGGCTCCGCGAGGCGGGCCGCGCCCTGCGACGCGCGGACCACCTCGAGTGCGGTCTGGCGCTCTCCGTCGACCGGGCCAAAGCTGACCAGGCACTCCAGCGCGGGGTCTCCCGCCGCCAGCAGGCGCGCGAGCGCGCCGAAGGACTCGGCGGGCCAGCGCTTGTATCGCGTGGACCCGCTCGTCCCCGGGTGCAGGATCACGCACGCGCGCAGCGAGACGGCAGGCCCGGTCCCCTCGGGAAGCTCGAGCGGAGGAGCCGTGGCTGGCGCCTTCCCCCCCAGGAACTCGATCATCGCGGCGTTGCGCTCGAACCGCGAAACGTGCGTCCGCTCGAGCCGGACGTGGTCGGTGTAGAGCCGGTGCACGCGGTCTCTGGCGACCGGCTGCGCATAGCCCACGCGGTGCGGGGCGCCCGTGAGGCGCGCGAGGATCCCGCTCCTCGCGATGCCATGGAAGTCCAGGACCAGGTCGTAGCGCCGGCTTCGCAGCTGGCGGACGAGCCGCGGCAGGCGCCGCCAGACCTGCGGCGCCCTCTCCCCGCTTCCCGCGCGCGGAACCACGACGCGGTCGTCGACGCCGACGATCCCGTCGAGACCCGCTGCCGAGTGATCATCCACCAGCCAGTCGATGCGCGCCGAGGGATAGAGCTCGCGCAGGCCCGGAAAGGCGAACCGCGTGCGCACCACGTCGCCCAGGGCGCCGAGCCGGATGACCAGGATCGACTCCGCGACGAAGCGGGGCGACCGCGGCGCGCCCGACGGGCCTGCAGCGAGAGGCCGGGGCGTGACCCGGCTCACTGGCGGCCCCTCCGGGAGGCGATAGCATTGCGACCGCATGTGCCACTCGCGGACTGCCTCCCCTCCCCCGGGCCGTCTTCGAGGGAGAGGGTCCGGAGCCCGGTCCGGGCCGGGCCGCTAGCGAGCCTTGCGGCAGCCAGACCCGCGGAGCGGGCCTCGCAAGGAGGCCTCCAGCCTTCCGCGGCTGCGGGAGCAGCCCGCGTAGTGCCCAAGACCCTCTCACGCTGGCGCCCCCTCCACGCGCAGCCGCCCTCGCCGCAGGGCTTCGTCCTCCATCGCGTCTCGGCGACCTGGCTGGTGCTGGCGCGAAGCCTGGAGCGACCGCTCGTGCGCCTCGGCCTGGCGGACCGCGAGACCCGCGAGCAGCTCTTCCGCCGCGCGCCTCGCCGCGGCCGGGGCGCTGCCCCGAGCGTCGAGCTCACACCCCACACCTCGGTCCTGCTCCGCGGGTACCGCCACGGGGGCATCGCGGGGCCCTGGTTCGGGGGACTCCTTCTCGGACCGCGACGCCCGCTGCTGGAGCTCTCGGTGACCACGCGCGCACGCGCGGCGGGAGCGCCGGTCGCCGAGGCGCTGTGTACGGTGGTCTGGCCGCGGCTCGGCCCGCTGTGGTCGGCGCTGATCGGAACCCGGCTCGAGTCCGGGGCGCTGGACGGAGTCGACGCCATCGCGCGCGCGCGCTCAGCCGCCGAGCGCGTGCGCCTGGCGCGCGCCGCTGGGCGTGCCCTGCGCAAGCTCCACGAGGTCGGAGTCGACCACGCCGACCTGCATCTCCGCAATCTTCTCGTGCACGACCTGCACGGAAGCCCCCGCGTGGTGGTGATCGATCTCGACCGGGCTCGCTTCCTCGACCGGCCCCTCCCCCCGAGCCGGCGAGCCGGCAACCTGGGGCGACTGATCCGCTCGGCCGTCAAGCACGCGCTCTGGCCCGAGCCCCTGGGCCGGCGAGAGCTGGCCGCCTTCCTCGGCGCCTACACCGCCGAGGATCGCAGCTTGCGCAGCGCACTGCGCACCCATGCCACCCGCGAGCGTGCGCTGCTGGCCCTGCATCGGATCGGGTATCGGCTCGCCGCCCGCGCCCCCTCGAGTCAGGCGTAGCCCTGCGTTCGAATCAGCGCCCCGAGCTCCTGTGCATCGGTCATCAGCTGCTCGAGTCGGTCGAGGGAAAACTGGCTCGCCGCATCGCAGCGGGCGCTCGCGGGATCGGGATGCGTCTCGAGAAAGATCCCGTTGGCGCCCGCGGCGACCGCCGCGCGGAGCAGGGTCGGGATCTGCTCGCGGGAGCCGCCGCGCGGGTCGGCGCTCGGGATTCCGTAGCGCCGCACCTGGTGGCCGGCGTCGAAGACCACCGGGTATCCCAGCGCCCGCATCGTCGGGAGGGCCGTCATGTCGGCGACGAGCGTGTTGTACCCGAACTGCGCGCCCCGCTCGGTGAGCAGCAGGTTGTGGTTGCCCGTGCGCTCCAGCTTGCCCACCGGGCTGGCCATGCCTTCGGGCGACAGGAACTGGCCCTTCTTCACGTTGATGACCTTGCCCGTCGAGCCCGCCGCGACCAGCAGGCTGGTCTGCTGACACAGGAACGCCGGGATCTGGATCACGTCGAGCACCTCGCGGGCGGCGTACACGTGCTCGACACTGTGCACGTCCGAGAGGATCGGCAGCTCGAACTCCTTGCGGATCCACGCCAGCATCTCCAGGCCCTCGTCGAGACCCGGCCCGCTGTAGTACTCCTCGGAGCTGCGGTTGTCCTTCTCGAAGGACGACTTGAAGACCACCGGAACCTCGAGCTTGTCGCCCAGCCAGCGAATGCGCTCCGCGGCGGCGGCCATGGTGCGCTGGTCCTCGATCACACAGGGACCGAGGATCCATGCCAGGGGGCAGGCGGCGCCGAAGACCACGCTCCGGTCTCCGGGACCGGGGACCTCGACCCTGCGCATCGGCTTCACCAAGCTCTCCTCCTCGCGTCGGAGCGCGGCGCTCGAACCGCGGAGCTCACGCGAGCTCCGCGCGAACCTCTGGCTTGAGGAGCGGCGCTTCGCCCGGAAGCTCGAACGCGTCAGACAGGCCCAGCTCGCTCCAGGAGGCGACCTGGCCGTCGGACCGCTCGACCTCGAACCCGGCGTCGCGAATCATCCGGTAGGTGTCGCGGGCGTCCCGCCCGCGGGTCGTCAGGTAGCCCTCGACGAAGAGGGAGTTGGCGGGCCACAGCGCCAGCGCCTCGAGAGCGCCCAGGTGACCCTCGCGGCCCCCGGCCGCGCGAATCTCGGCCATCGGATTCGCGAAGCGATAGAGGGCCAGGATCCGCAGGCAACGCTCCGGGCTGAGGCTGCCGTCGCCACGCACGGGATTGCCCTCGATCGGAATCAGGAAGTTCACCGGGATCGAGGGCACCTCGAGACGCCGGAGCTCGAGGGCCACCTCGACCAGGTCCGCGTCGGCCTCGCCCATCCCCGCGATCAGGCCGCTGCACACCTCGAGCCCCACACGCCGGGCCGCTTCGAGGGTCGCCAGGCGTTCGGCGTAGCTGTGCGTCGAGCAGATCTCGGGGTAGCGACGCTCGCTCGTGTTCAGGTTGTGGTTGAGGCGATCCACTCCGGCCTCCCGCAGGATCCCGGCCTTCTCCTCGTCGACCAGCCCGACCGAGACGCAGATCTCGACGGGCACGCTTCGCTTGATCTCGCGAACGGTGCACGCCAGCTCGCGCACCTGGCCGAGCGTCGGCCCGCGGCCGCTGGCCACCATGCAGTAGCGGAATGCGCCCGCGGCGCGCGCACGGCGGGCGGCCTCGACCAGCTCCTCCCGGGGCTTCCACGGGTAGGGGCGCAGGGGCGTCTGGCTGATGAGCGACTGGGAGCAGTAGCCGCAATCCTCCGGGCAGCGCGCGTTCTGTGCGTTGTGGAGAACATGGACCCGGACCCGGCGCCCGAAGTGCGCCTCCCGGACCCGGAAGGCCTGGTGCAGAAGGGGCAGCAGCGGCCAGTCGGCCGAGAGCACCCGCTCGAGAGTGTCGGCTCCCAGCGGGGGCCCATCCAGGCAGCGGTCCGCGAGGTCCATCGGGGGCGCAGGGTATCAAGTCGCCGGACGGCCGGCGACCGGGGATCGGCCGCCCCCCGGGGGCCGAGCGGCCCCCGCGTCGGCGTAGAGATCCCCCTCCAGGTCCGGACTGTGACGGAAGCGCCGGTGACCCCACATCCACTGCTCGGGGTGACGACGAATGATCTGCTCCAGCTTGCGGTTGAAGAGAGCCGTCGCGGCCTCGATCCGCTCGGAGCGGCTGCCCTCTCTCGGCAGCTCGAGCGGCGGCTCGAACGCGAGGGTGTGGTGATCGGGCGCGTCGCGGTGGATCGAGTAGGGAATGACCGGGGCGTCCTTCCGGAGCGCCAGGGTCGCGATTCCTGCGCTCGTCGAGCAGCGCACGCCGAAGAAGGGGACGAAGACTCCGCGGGAGCGGCTCGAGTACTGGTCGTTCAAGATGGCGACGATCCGACCGCCCGCGAGCGCCCGGAGGATGCCGCGCGCCGCACCTCGGCGATCGATGACGAGCGTCCCCAGCCGCTCCCGACTGCTCTTGATCCGCCGGTACAGGAGCCGGTTGCGCAGCGTCCGCGCCACCGTGGCCGACGGGAGGCCGACGACCGGCACCGCGGTCGCAGCCAGCTCGAAGCAGCCCATGTGCAACGTGAGGGCGATCGCTCCGCGTCCCCCCTCGAGCGCCCGCCTGCCGTGCTCGACGCTCCGCACCGAGACGTGGGCGCGCAGCTCCGCCGGACTCCAGCGCTCGGCTCGCAGCGCGTCGATCACGTTCCAGGCGAAGTGGACGTAGCTCTGGCGAGCCGTCTCGATGCACCGCTCCTCGCTCCAGTCCGGAAAGGCAATGCGCAGGTTCGCGAGCGCCCAGGTGGCACGGCGGCCGCCGCGGTCGAAGAGCCGCTTCGCCCCCGCGGACGCCGCCGCCTGGAGCGCGGCCAGGGGAGCCTTGGCGCAGAGCGCGCTCGCTAGGCGGTAGCCGAGCACCTCGAGCGGATCGCGCAGGCTCACGCGCCCTCCCCTCCCAGCTGCTCCACCAGCCAGGCGAGCAGCCGCTGTCCGTCAGCCTCGCGCACGCGCTCGACGAGGGCGTAGACGCGCCGGCCCCCGAGCCAGCTCGAGGGCAGCTTGACCGCGTCCTTGCCCGTCGTGACCCACGCGTGATCGCGGGAGAGGAGCTCCAGGTCGCGGGGCCGCCACTGCGCGTGGTCGCGCCGGATCTGCCGGGCGATCACGTGGGCCCCCAGGTGCTCCAGGTCGCGCTCGAGGCGGTCGGGGCGGGCGATCGCGGCGAGCACGCCAAGGCGCGCGCCGCACAGCGTATCGAGCGACCGCGACTCACCCGTCGAGAGATCCTCGAGGCCCGCGGGCTCCAGAGCGACCCGGAACTGCGGGACGTCGCGGGGTGCCGCCCCCCCCAGGTCCGGCAGCTCGCGTCCCTCGGCCGCGCGCGTCCAGACGATGGCGCTGGCGCGGCGCAGCGATCCGGGAGGCTCCCTCAGCGGGCCCCGGGGGAGCAGGTGGCGATTGCCCAGACCCAGGCCGGCGTCGAGGCAGACCAGGTCGAGGTCGCGAGCGAGCCGGTGGTGCTGGAAGCCATCGTCGAGGAGGGCGATCTGCGTGCCGAAGAGCGCGATGGCCCGAAGCGCCAGGGCTGCGCGATCGCGTCCGGCGAGCACGGGAACCCCCGGGGCCTGACCCGCGATCCAGACGGGCTCGTCCCCGACTTCTCCCGAGCCCAGGCGAATCCGCTCTCCGTCCGAGACCACGTTCACGCGACGGGACCCCGCGCCGCCGACCCCGCGAGAGAGCACCGCGACCTTGCAGCCGCGGCCCCGCAGGCCGCGCGCCAGCCAGGCGACCAGGGGCGTCTTTGCCGATCCTCCCACGGCGAGGTTGCCGACCGAGACCACCTGCAGGGGAAGCCGAACCCGCCTCAGAAGACCCCCCGCGTAGAGCGACCGGTGGAGAACGCCTCCGATCCGGTAGCCGGCCTCCGCGGGAGCGAGCCCCGCCAGCAGCGCGCGCTCGAGCGCAGGCGGGTCGGAGCGCCACAGGTAGTCAGGCATCGAGCGCCTCGCATACGATCTCGACCCCCCGCGCCGTCGCACCGCGATGCGCCTCGAGCACCTCGGCGGCGCGGCGAGCCGGCGCATGACGCTCGGGGTCGCGCCAGAGGGCTCGGAGAGCGGGCGTGAGAGCGTCCTCGGACTCGACCCGGTGAAGCACCCCCAGCGGCTCGAGCAGCCGGACCTGGCCGCGCTGGTTCTCGAGGTGCGGCCCCACGACGATCGAGCGGCCGGCGCGAACGGCCTCGAGCAGCGTGTGGCCGCCCACCGGGGCGAGCGTGCCCCCGCAGAAGACCAGGTCCGCCAGCGAGTAGAGCGACGCCAGCTCGCCCAGGGTATCGAGCACGACGATCTCCGCGCAGGCGGCTCCGCGGGAGCGCAGGCCCACGCGCAGACCCAGTGGAGCCGCAAGGCGCTCCGCTGCGCGGACGGCCGAGGGGGCGCGCGTCGGGTGGCGGGGAGCCAGGATCAGCCGCAGACCGGGGGCGTCCTCCAGCACCAGCGCGCGCCACGCGCGCAGCACCGCCCGCTCCTCCCCCTCGTGGGTGCTCGCCGCGAGCAGGAAGGGACCCGGTCCCAGCGCGCGGACCAGCCCCGCGGCAGGCGGCCCCGCGGGCAGGCAGTCGAGCTTGAGGTCGCCCATCGTCTCGGCCCGGTCCGCGGGAACGCCGAGCACCAGGAAGCGCTCTCGGTCCAGCTCGCTCTGCGCGCCGAGTCGCCACAGGCTCCCCAGGATCGGCCGCAGGAGTCGACGGATCCGGCGATAGCGCGGAA
The DNA here is from genome assembly GCA_046757685.1 of Myxococcota bacterium. GTDB lineage: Bacteria > Myxococcota_A > UBA9160 > SZUA-336 > SZUA-336 > JBHHYV01. The sequence continues at coordinate 7,832 of JBHHYV010000022.1, read as the reverse complement.
AGCTCCGATCCGAGAGGCGCCCGCTCAGGATCGCGACCCGCACGCCGAGCGTGCGGCAGGCAGCCAGGGTGTTCGGCCACAGCTCCGTCTCGATCAGGACCAGAACCCGGACGCGCGCGCGCCGCAGCGAGAGACCCGTGAGGATCGGCAGGTCCACCGGCGCCAGTCGCGCTCCCAGCTCCGGGAACCGGCTCCGCAGGCGCGCACGCCCGGTGGCAGTCAGCGTCGTCAGAAGCGGGTCGATCCCGCGCACCGAGAGCTCCCGGATCAGGGGTGCGGCCGCCTCCACCTCACCGACGCTGGCGGCGTGAATCCATACCTTCGCCGCCTCTGTGCGCGGAAGGGGCGCGAGCCGCTCCCACAGCCCCGAGCGGAGGTCGCGCGAGAGGACCGCGGCGAGTCCGACCCAGGGCAGGGCCGCGAGCGCGAGTGCGGCGCTCACCACGGCGTAGAGTCGGATCACGGTCCCGCTCTTGGGACGCTCCGCGCGCGGTCGGGACGACCCTCGCGCCCCGAGGCCAGCACCCACTCCGCCGCGCGCTCGACCGCACCCGGAGGGCCCAGCTTCCGGGCGGCGAGCGCGACCTCCTGGCGATGGGCCTCGCGCGCCTCCGGGCGGCGGATCCAGCCCGCGAGCAGGGCGGCCGCCGCGGCGGGACGGGCCAGCGACTGGACCCGCTCGGGGACGATCCCGGCGCCGGCGATCAGGTTGAGCATGCTGGCGGAGGGCACGCGCACCACTCGCTGCGCGAAGGCGAAGCTCAGGGGGTGGGTGCGATGCAGGATCAGGGTGGGAATCCCGAGCAGCGCCGCCTCGAGCGTCGCCGTCCCTGCCGCACTGAGGGCACAGGTCGCGAGCGCGATCAGCTCCTCGGCGCCTCCCCGGACCACCTTCAGCCAATCGGGCGTGGCGCCCTGCTCGAGCGCCAGCCCCGATGCCAGCGCGAGCGCGACCTGGAGCTCGGGATGCGCGACGCGAACCCGCCGCGCGGCCTCGAGCATGATCGCGAGGTTGCTGCGCAGCTCGTTGCGGCGACTCCCGGGGAGCAGCGCGAGCAGGGGATGGCTCGGGTCGATCCCGAGCGCGCCGGCGGTCCGCGCCCGGTCGAAGTGCTCGCGAAACGTGACGATGCGATCGACCAGCGGGTGTCCCAGGAAGGTGGTGGCGATCCCCCGGGAGCGGAACCACGCCTCCTCGAAGGGGAAGATCACCCCCAGCTGGTCGACGCGGCGGCGCAGCTTGCGCGCGCGGCCCTGCCTCCACGCCCAGAGCTGCGGCGCGATGTAGTACAGGACGCGCAAGCCCCGGCGGCGGGCGACCGCCGCAAGGGGAAGGTTGAGATCGGGCGAGTCGACGAGCAGGACGCGGTCGGGCCGGCGCGCCGCGAGCGCCGCGCGGAGCGTCGAGTACGCGGCGAGCGCCCGCGGCAGGCTGGAGGCCACCTCGACCAGTCCCCCGATCGCCAGCGCGTCGCGATCGACCAGGGCCTCGAGCCCCGCGGAGCGCAGCCGCTCCCCGCCGAGCCCGAAGACCTCGAGCTCCGGGCAGCGCTTGCGGAGGGCCTCGACGAGGGCGCTCGCATGCAGGTCGCCCGAGGCATCCGCAGTCGACACGAAGAGCTTCACCCGCGGAGCTCCGCGAGGGAGGGCAGGCTCTCCTGGATGCGCAGGGCCAGGTCGAGCGCGCGGTAGCCATCCTCGCCCGAGACGGGTGGCGGGGAGCCCGCTCGGACCGCGCGTACGAAGGCGGCGTCCTGCTCGAGCAGGGCATCCTCGCGGTCCAGGTCGAGCTTCTCTCCGCTGATCCTCGGGGGAAGGGGTCCGCCGGGCTCGCCCTCGCGGCGGATGATCGTTACCGACTGTGCGAGAAAGTCGATCGAGATGTAGGCGTCGCTCTGGAAGAGCCGGATCTTGCGCATCGGCTCGGCCGAGACGCGGCTGGCCGTCAGGTTGAGCACGCAGCCGTTCGCGAAGTGGATCCGCGCGTTCGCGATGTCTTCGGTGCGTGACAGGACCGGCACGCCGATCGCCTCGACGTGAACGACCTCGCTCCCGGCTAGGCTGCACACGATGTCGAGGTCGTGGATCATCAGGTCGAGCACCACGCCCACGTCGGTCGCGCGATCCGGGAAGGGACCGATCCGGTGGGCCTCGATGAAGCGCGGCCGGTTCAAGATCGGCTCGATGCTGCGAAACGCATGGCTGAAGCGCTCCACCTGCCCGATCTGCAGGCGCCGGTCTCTCTCGCGCGCCACCTCGATGAGTCGTCGCGCCTCGCTGCGCGTCGCGGCGATCGGCTTCTCGACCAGCAGATCCAGTCCGGCCCGCAGCAGGGAGAGCCCGACCTCGGCGTGGTCGACCGTGGGAACGGCCAGGCAGGCGGCGTCGGCCGCCTCGGCGAGGGCCTCGATCCCGCTGAAGGCGGGCACCTCGAAGCGGCTCGACGCGGCCCCGGCACGCGCCGGATCGGTATCCAGCAGGCCCGCGAGGCGCGCTTCTCCGCGGCGCTCCAGCTCGCGAATCTTCTCGAGATGGAACGTCCCCATGTGGCCTACCCCGACGACGGCGACTCTCGGCACCCTCACGCGCCCGCTTCCTCCGCCCGCCCGACTTCGAAGGCGCCGGCGAGACCGACCACGGCGATCCCTGCCGCACTCGCGGCGGCCAGCGCCCGCTCGCGGTCGAGCACCAGCGTGCGTCCCGCCTCGAGGCCGATCGCGCGCAGCGCGCACTCGCGCGCGACCGCGACCGTCTCGGGCCCGATCACGGGCAGGTCGAAGCGAAGATCCTGGCCCGGCTTCGCCGTCTTCACCAGGACCGCTCCCGGGCCTCCGAGCTCCGCTCCGCGGCGCAGCGCGGCGTCGGTGCCCTCGAGGGCTTCGACCGCGAGCACGACCCCGTCGCGCACCACCACCGACTGGCCCACGTCGCACGCGCCCAGGGTTCGCGCGACCCGGAGCCCGAGCGCCAGGTCGGCCAGCAGCGCGGGGGCGAGCGCTCCCGCGGTCAGCGGACCCTCGGGAGTGAGGCGTTTGCCCAGGTGGCGCGTCGACGAAACGACCTGCAGGCCCTCGCTCTCGAGCTCCCCCGCGACGGCTCGCAGGATCGCGTCGTCCCCGCGGCCCTGCAGGCGCGCGAGCGCCGCGAGCGCCCGCGCATCGGGATGCAGGCGCCCGGGATCGCGCAGCATCTCGCGCTTGGCGATGGCTCCCGCGAAGATCACCTCGCGCGCCCCCGCGGCGTGCATGAAGTCGATCATCCGACCGAGCTCGCCCGGCGCGAGCCACACGAGGCCCGCGCTCGCCAGCCCGGCGATCGCGGGATCGGTGTGGTCGAGGATGGCCACCACGGCCACGCGCTGGCCGCGGTCGCGCGCGGCACCGGCCACCTCGAAGGGAAGGCGTCCACTTCCGGCCACGAGACCCAGGGGAGCCGTCATGCCGGGGACGCTAGCGGAGTCGCGCGAACCCGCGCTCGCTCTTCTCGAGGAAGGCGACCAGGTGCTCGGCGTCCCGCGAGTCGGGAAGCTGCTCGCGCACCGCGGCGAACGCGTCGACCGGCCGCAGCCCGGATCGGAAGATCAGGCGGAATGCACGATCGATCGCGCGGATCCGCTCCTTCGAGAAGCCCCGTCGCTCGACGTTCACGCGGTTCATCGCGACGACCCTCGCCGGCACTCCGAAGCCGATCGTGAAGGGCGCCAGGTCCTGGTTGAGCCCGGCGAAGGCGCCCAGCATCGCCGACTCCCCGACTCGCGTGAACTGGTGCACCCCCGACATCGCGGCCAGCACCGCGTGGTCCTCGATCCGCACGTGACCGGCGAGGCCGACGTGGTTCGACATGACCACGTGGCTCCCGACCTGGCAGTCGTGGGCGACGTGCGCGCCGTTCATGAACAGGCAATCGTTCCCGATCGAGGTCAGGCCTCCACCGGCCGCCGTACCGGGGTTCATGCTCACGTACTCGCGAATCTGGTTGCGCTGACCGATCACGAGCCGCGTCGGCTCGCCCTGGTACTTCTGGTCCTGGGGAATCTCGCCGACCGAGGCAAAGGGAAAGACTAGCGTCTCCGAACCGATCTCGGTGAAGCCGGTGACGTGGCAGTGCGGGCGCAGGACCACGTTTGCCGCCAGCCGCACGTGGGGACCGACGACCGCGTAGGGACCGATCTCGACCGTCTCGTGGACCTCCGCCGTCGAGTCGACGATGGCCGTCGGATGAATCCCCATCACCGATCTCCCTCTTCGTCGACGAACGCCGCAAGGATGCGCACGTCCGCGACGCGCTCGCCCGAAACCGTAGCCGAACCCTCGAACCGCCACATCGGGCCGCGCTCGCGACCCTCGAACGCCGTCAGGCAGAGCAGATCGCCCGGAACGACCGGTCTCCGGAAGCGCGCGCGGTCGATGCCCGCGAGCGCGATCGCCCGACCCCGGTGCTCGGGGTAGGTGTGCAGGACCCACAGGCCAGCCGTCTGCGCGATCGCCTCGAGGATCAGCACGCCCGGCATGACCGGACGCCCCGGAAAGTGGCCCTCGATCCAGGGCTCCTTCTCCGAGATCCGCTTCTCGGCCACGATCCGGTCCGTCGAGATCTCGAGCACCCGATCCACCAGCACCATCGGGGGTCGGTGGGGCAGGAGCTTCAGGATCTCCTCGGGTCCGAAGGGTGGGTCGACCGTCACCGCTACTGGCTCTTGTTGAGCTTCTCGATCACCAGGTCGGTGAGATCCAGCGACTCATCGAAGTAGAGGACCCCGGCCATCGACTTGTCGATGATCAGGCTGATCCCCTTCTCCTTGCCGACCTCGGCGACCGCCTCCTTGATCCGCTGCTGCACTGGCTGGAGCAGCTTGATCTGCTCGATCTGCATGTCCTCCTCGACCTCCTTGAGGTTGCGCTCGTAGTCGCGACGCTTGCGCGCCAGATCGAGCGAGCGCTCCTGGAGGGCGGACTCGGAGAGCACGTACTTCTGCTTCTCGAAGTCCTCTTCGAGCTTCTGCAGCTCGTCGCGCTGCGGGCGCACCTCGCTCTGCTTCTTCTCGAGCAGGGCATTGAAGCTCTTCTCGGCGGCCTTTCCCTCCGCCGAGGCGAAGATCGCCTTGCGCGGGTCGATGAAGCCGATCTTGGTCTCTGCCGCACTCACCGTCGCGGTCGAGGCGGTCAGAGCGGTCAGGCAGAAGGCCGCTGCGATCGCGGCCACCAGCAGGCGCCTTGGCATGGTCCCTCCCCTCAGATCTCGAGATCCCGAAGAATGGACTCCGGGAGCGACCCCGTCATTCAGGAGCGATCGGGGCGCAGGCGGGAGGGTACCGCGGCCGCCCCGCGGGTCGAGGGGTCGCCGGCCGGGGCCGTTGCGGCGCTAGTAGCGGGACCCGCCGAAGCTGAACTCGAAGACCTTCGCGTCCTCGTCCTCCAGGCGGTCGAGCGGGATCCCGAGCTGTACCAGGATCGGGCCGAAGGGGCTGAACCACTGGGCACCGATCCCGGTCCCGAAGCGGAAGTCGACCGGGTTGATGGTCTCGTTCTCCGCGAAGGCGTTGCCCGCATCGAAGAAGACCAGGCCCTCCAGCCCCAGCGCCTCGGAGACCGGAAAGCGCAGCTCCGTGTTCACCAGTGCGAACTTGTTGCCCCCGATCACGTCCGTCAGGTTCAGGTCCTGGAAGTCCTTGATGTCCTTGTCGTCGATCGAGTTGCAGTTCGAGAGGTCGGCGACGGCGTTGGGACACGACGCCGTGAAGAAGCGCTGGCCCGAGCCCGGCGGCTGCTCGGCGGGAACCAGGATCGCCCGGCGAGGCCCGAGGGAGCGCTGCTTGAAGCCCCGTACCTGGAACTGCCCGAGGCCCCCCAGGAAGTAGCGCTCGGTCAGCGGCAGCTTGAGGTCGCTGTCGATGTCGGAGAGCGCCGCGACCGAGCCGGCGTTGATGCTGTTCAGGTGGTTGACATCGCCGACGCAGGTATTGCTGTCGGATGGATCCCCCCCGCAGTCCGGCAGGTCGAAGTCGCTCAGGCTGTTGAAGGGCACCACCCAGCCCGCCCGGGCGTTGACCACGAAGGTCGACTCGAAGGGCAGCCAACCGTGCAGGGGGAAGTACCAGGTCCCCCCCGTCTCGGCCCGCAGGAAGCGGTTCACGCCCCCGAAGCCCGCCCACTCGATGGAGCCCCCGTACTGGTGGCCGCGCTTGGGGAACTGCGGATCGTCGCGCACGTCGTGCCGGAACGAGAGCTGGAACAGGCTCGAGACGTTCTGGCTCTGCGCCTCCTCGCGCTGCAGCAGCGAGGACGCCTGCACGTCGAGGCCCGTGGTCTCGCGCGAGGTGAACGAGTAGCCGGCGAAGGCGCGCGTCTCGCCCTCGTCGAGCGGGTACCCGAACGTCCAGTCGAAGCCGGTGATCTTCTGCGAGAAGTCGTTGAACTGGATGTCGGTCCTCGAGAGCGTGACGCCGTAGTTGGCGGAGGTGCCGAAGGCGTAGGGATTCGAGAAGCGCAGGAAGAAGCGCTTGGTCTGCCCGCCCACGTTGGCATTGAGCGTCGCGCCGTAGCCGCGCCCGAAGAGGTTCTGCTTCTGCAGTCCGGCGTTCAGCAGGAAGCCGTCGGTCGACCCCACGCCGGCCCCGAAGCTGAAGCTCCCGGTCGGCCGCTCGACGACGTCGACGTCGACCGCGACCCGCCCCGGCCGATCGGTGGGCTTGGCCTTGAGCTGCACCTCCTCGAAGAAGCCGAGTCGCTGCACCCGGGCCCGGCTGCGCTCCAGCGCGTTCGCCGCGTAGAGCTCGCCCTCGGCGACCGAGAGCTCGCGCCGTACCACGTTGTCGCGCGTCGTGCGATTCCCGCGCACGTCGATTCGATCGACGAAGTAGAGGTCCCCCTTCTCGACCTCGAAGGCACAGTCGATCACCCGGGTCTCGGGGTCGACGTCGGTCTGGGCGGAGACCTTTGCGAAGTAGAAGCCGCGATCCTTGTAGTGACCCTCCAGCGTCTCGACGTCGCCGGTCAGGTCGGAGCGCCGGAAGAGCGCACCCGGCTTCATCGAGACCAGGCCCATCAGCTCCTCGCGGTCCATGGTCTCGTCGCCCACGACGTCGACCTTGCCGACCCGGAACTGGTCCCCCTCCTCGATCTGGACCCGCACGTGGAGACCCCGCTCGTCGTGCGTGACCTCGGGATCCGTCGCCCGCGCCCGGATGAACCCCGCGTCGGCATACTTGCGGCGGATCCGGTCCAGATCCTGAAAGAAGATCGGCTCGGCGTAGACACCCGAGGTGTCCCAGTAGTGGGAGACCCAGGACTTCCAGGTCCAGGGACGGGTCTGCATGACGGCCCGCAGCTCCTTGTCGCTGAAGAAGTGGTTGCCCTCGAAGTCCACCTCGACGAGCCGGAGCTTGCGCCCCTCGTCGATCACGAAGTCGACCGAGACCGCCCCCTCCGAGAAGGGCTCGATCTTGAAATCGACGGTCGAGAGGTAGTAGCCCCGGGTGGCGTAGAACGCCTGCAGGCGCGCGCGATTCTCGACGAGCAGCGGGTAGTCGATCGTGGAGCCGACGGTCAGGGTCAGCTGCTCGCGGATCTCGTCGGGACCGATGTCGTGGTTTCCCGAGATCGCGATCTCGCGGATCACCGGGTTCTCCTCGACGACGAAGGTGACGACGCGGCCGCCGGGAGCCTCCTCGGAGAGGGCTTGGACGTCGCGAAAGAAGCCGAGCGCATAGATCCGTCGGATCTCGGCTCCGAGGTCCATGCCGGCGATGGGGTCTCCGGGATGGATGTGGAGGGCCGCGCGGATGGCGTCCGGCTCGATGCGACCGGTTCCCTCGACCCGGATCTCGAGCAGCT
>JBHHYV010000021.1:0-37936 GCA_046757685.1 Myxococcota bacterium | reverse complement strand
AGCGCGATCGAGCCGGGGGTCTTCGACTGGAACGCCTACGCCATGGTCGGGATGCCCGGGACGGGGGTTCCCGAGGGAGCCACGGTGGGTCTCGACGTGCTCGGCAAGGTCACCGCGCGCGTGGGCTTCAACCTGGAGGGGCAGGGGCAGTTCACGCTGATCGCGCAGCTGTTGGCGGACTACTTCGGGGTCGAGATGACCGACGTGCGCGTCGTGCCGCTCGATACCCAGTCGGCCCCGCCGCACTTCGGGCCGGGCGGCAGCCGCCTGGGGGTGGCGATCACCGGCGCCGTGCTCGGCGCGGCGGCGCGCGTGCGCGACAAGCTGATCCGGGTCGCGGCAGCCCTGCTGCAGACCGAGCCCGCCGAGGTCGAGCTCTTCGATGGGCGGCTGCGCATCGCGGCGAGCCCTGAGGTCTCGCTCGGCGTCGCCGAGGTGGCCGGCACCATGCTGGCTCGCAGCGACCTGCTTCCCCCCGACCTGGATCCCAACCCCCAGGCCACCTACGTGTGGACCGCGCCCGGTCGGACCCAGGTCGACGAGCAGGGTCGCTGCAAGAGCTACCTGACCGCGGCCAACGCCTGCCACGTGGTCCAGGTCGAGATCGATCCCGAGACCGGGCAGGTGAAGATCGGGGGATACTGGATCGCCGACGACTGCGGCACGCGCCTCAACCCGAAGAGCGTCGAGGGAATGCTGCAGGGAAGCGTCGCCCAGGGCGTGGGCGCGGCGCTGCTCGAAGAGGCGGTCTACGATGAGGACGGGCAGCTGTTGACCTCGACCTTCATGGACTACCTGCTGCCGACCCTCGACGACGTGCCCATGACCCACCAGGTGGCGCTCGTCACGCCCTCGCCCGTGACGCCGCTCGGCGCCAAGGGCTGCGGTGAGGGAGCGATGCACACGACGCCCGCCGCGGTGCTCTGCGCGATCAACGACGCGCTGGCACCGCTCCAGGTCCTCGCGACCGAGGTGCCCGCCTCTCCGAACCGGATCTGGAAGCTCCTGCGCGCGGCGCGTGCAGCAGCCCCGACCGATGCCTAGACGAGTGGAGGAATCGCATGCCCCGTGACGACTACTTCGTGGCGCTCTCGGAGTGTCACCTCATGAACCCGGCCACGCTCGAGGAGGCGAGCTACTACCCGAACATGGCGCGCTGGTGGGGCAGCGTGGACGGCGTCATGCGCGCCTGGTCCGATCGCAGCCTGACGGGCGATGCCTCGTGGCCCTCCCCGGTCGCATCGGAATTGATCAAGTACATGGACCAGGCCTCGGTAGACGTGTGCTTCGCACTTCGCGAGGGGATGATGGACGTCACGGGTCATACCGCGAGCCTGTCCACCAACGGCTTCATCCTGAAGGAGATCGAGCCCTACCCCGAGCGCATGTACCTGGAGTGCAACGTGGGTCCGATCCTGCGCCGCGGCATCGATCACGCCTGCTGGGAGCTCGAGTTCCTGGTTCGTGAACGCAACGCCAAGCTCTGCAAGGTGTATGCGCCCGAGGACGACGGGGGGCTCGACGACCGGCGCATGTGGCCCTTCTACGAGAAGGCCTGCGAGCTCGACGTGACGCTCACCGTACACACGGGAATGTCGTACGTGGTGCCGCAGCCCAGCAGCCGGACCATGCCCGGCGTTCTCGACACGGTGCTGATCGACTTTCCCGATCTCCGGATCATCGCCTACCACATGGGCTGGCCGCGCTGGGAGGAGCTGATCGGGCTGGCGGGCAAGCACCAGAACCTGTACCTGAGCCTCTCGGGGATCATCGGCTGGCTGGCCCGCGCCCCCTATCGCGGCTACCACATGATCGGCGAGGCGCTGCAGTGGGTGGCGCCCGAGAAGATCGTGATGGGGCTGGACCTGCCCTTCGACGACATGCCGCGCGTCGTCGACTACATCCGCGCCCTCCAGATGCCCGAGGAGCTGCGCGAGAAGTGGGGCTACGGCGAGATCACAGACGAGATCCGCGCCGGAATCCTGGGGGTCAACCTGGCTCGCCTGGCCAAGATCGAGCCGACCCGGCGCGTGAAGTGAGCGATCCCGAGCTTCCCGAGCAGATTCGCTTCGAGCGTCGCGGCCACACGGCCCTCGTCACGATCGATCGACCCCAGGCCCGCAACGCCCTCACCGCCGACATGCTCGCCGGGATCGAGCGGGCCTTTGCGGCCTTCGACGAGGACGCGGAGCTCTGGGTCGCGATCCTGACCGCGACGGGTGATCGCGCATTCTCGTCGGGTCTCGACCTGAAGGAGGCTGCACCGCTCCTCACCGCGGGCAGCGAGCTGGGTTTTCCGGATCCCACCAAGCGCCAGTTCTCGGACGTCTTCAAGCCGATCATCGCCGCGGTGAACGGCTATTGCATCGCCGGCGGCATGGAGATGCTGCTGGGAACGGACCTGCGGATCGCGGCGGAGCATGCGACCTTCGGCCTGGGCGAGGTGCGCTTCGGCCTGGTTCCCGCCGGCGGCTCGCACATCCGTCTGCCTCGCCAGGTTCCCTGGGCGATCGCCATGGAGCTGCTGCTGGTCGGCGAGCCGATCTCCGCGCAGCGCGCCTACGAGGTGGGCCTGATCAACCGGGTCGTTCCTGCCGCCCAGCTCATGCCCACCGCGCTCGAGCTGGCCGAGAAGATCTGCCGCAACGGACCGCTCGCGGTGCGCACCTCGAAGCAGATCGCCGTGCGCGCACTCGAGCTCGAGCGTGGCTTCGTGCTCGAGAAGTCGATGGCCCGGCGTGTCTTCGACTCGGAGGACGCTCGCGAGGGTCCCCTGGCGTTCGCGCAGAAGCGCCGGCCGGAGTTCAAGGGGCGCTGATCCAGAGCTCTCCGCTCAGAAGATCACCCGGCGGGCGACCAGCTCGTCGTAGCGCGCGTCGCTCAGCCCTAGCAGCTCTTTCAGGACGGGCTCGTTGTCCTGGCCGATCGCGGGCCCGGGGCGGATGCGCGCCTGGCTGCGGCTCATCTTGACGTAGCTGCCGTAGATGGTCTCGTGAAAGCCCAGCGGGTGGTCGACCTCGATGAAGGTGCCGCGCGCGCGGTAGTGGGGATCATCGAGCAGGTCGGCGATCCCGAGCACCGGCGCGGCCGCCACGCCCGCGCTCTGCAGGCGCTCCGCCAGCGCGCGCGCCTCGAAGCGCGCGGTCTCCTCGGCGAGCCGCGAGTGGAGCGTCTCGATGTGCTCGACGCGCCCTTCGGGGGTCGAGAGCTCCGCTCGGCGGGCCCAGGCCGGGTCGCCGAGGGTTCGCACGAGCGCGCGCCACTCCGCCGCGCTCTCGACCGCAATGCTGATCCAGCGATCCTCTCCCCTACACGGGAAGACGCCGTGGGGAGACGCGGCGGCGAGCGGGTGGCGGTTGCCCAGCGGTCCCGCAACCCGGCCGTTCAGCGTGTAGTCCATGAACGCCGGGCCGACCATCTGCATGATCGCCTCCTGCTGCGAGTAGTCGATGTGCTGGCCCGTCCCCGTGCGGTCGCGGTGACGAAGCGCGACCAGGATCGCGAACGCGCCCAGGACTCCGTTGTAGGGATCGGAGAAGGCGTTCTCGACGGGGATCGGTCCGCCCCCCACGTAGCCCGTCAGGCTGTCCAGGCCGGTTGTGCTGGTCAGGCTGAGACCGTAGGTCCGGATGTCCTTGAGCGGGCCGGTCCGCCCCGCGGCGGGCATCGAGAACATCACGAGATCGGGGCGAAGCTCCCGAAGTCGCTCGTAGCCCAGGCCCAGGTGGTCCATCACGCCGGGGCCGAAGTTCTCGATCACCACGTCGCACCTCGCCACCAGCTCTCGGGCGAGCTCGCGCGCCTCTTCGGTCTTGAGGTTGAGCGAGACGCTGCCGTTCCCGGCCCAGCAGGCGTGGTTCGAGAGGCTGCGATCGGGGCTTGCGATGCTCTCGGCAAAGGGCGGCAGGTTGCGCGTCATGTCGACGCGCGCGTGCGACTCGATCTTGTACACCTCCGCGCCCAGGAACGAGAGCGTCTGTCCGACCACGGGCCCGGCCCACACCCAGCCGAAGTTCGCGACCCGGATGCCCTCGAGGGGCAGCGCTCGTCCCCGGAGTGGGCTCGCAGGATTCCCTCGAGCTCGAGCCGGGCGAGATCGCGCGCTCCGGTCGAGCCGCTCACCCAGGACCTGCGCGTTGTGCTCTCCGAGCTGCGGCGCCGCCATGTGCGGCCCGCCGGGACTCTCCGGGAGCCGGAAGGGCGCCCCCAGGGTTCGGAAGCGTCCCAGGATGGGGTGCTCCAGCTCCACGATGTAGCCGCGCTCGCGCACGTGGGGATGCTCGGCGGCCTCGTCGATCGCGAAGACGGCCGTCACGGGGACGCCCCGGGCCTGGCAGGCCTCCATGATCTCGAGCTTGCCGCGCTCGAGCGTCCATTCCTGGATCAGCGGGTAGATCAGGTCGGCGTTCTGCGCGCGGGTGAACATGTCCTGGAACATCTCGAGAGCCATCCACTCCGGGTCGCCCATCACCTCGCCCAGGCCCTTCCACTGCCCCGGCTCGAGCGCCAGCATCCAGACGAAGCCATCCCTGCAGGGGACGATCGTAGCCGGCGCTCCGAGCGGCATGCCGACACCGGTTCGTGTATCGGCCGCGCCGTCCTGCGCGAGCCCACCGATGTTCTGGCCGCCCACGAAGGTGGCCGCGATCACCTCGGCGCACGAGACGTCGAGCTGCTGACCTCCGCCCACGCGCTCGCGACCCAGGAGTGCCGCCAGGCCCCAGGCGGCTCCCGCGACGGCTCCAGAGAAGTCGGCCGCGAAGGTGCCGTGCTCGAGCGGGGCCTCTCCCGGCCGCCCGCAGTAGCGATGCGAGGCCCCCGTCAGGTGGTAGGCGTTCAGGTCCATGCCCTTCCAGCCGCTGTAGGGGCCCGTCTGGCCGAAGGGAGTGATCGAGATCATCACCAGGCCGGGATTGCGCCGCGAGAGCGCGTCGAAGTCGAGCCCCCAGTCGCGCAGGCGACCGGGCGAGAGGTTCTCGATCACCAGGTCGGCGCGCTCGATCAGCTCGAGGAGCGACCCTCGACCCTCCTCGCTCTCCAGGTCGAGCGCGACCGATCGCTTGTTCGTGTTCAGGAAGTGGAAGAGGCCGCTCCTCTCGAGATCGGGGCGATCCCCCGGAAAGGGCCCCCAGTGCCGGGTCACGTCTCCCAGCCCGGGCGCCTCGACCTTGACGACCTCGGCGCCAAAGTCCGAGAAGAGCTTCGCGCAGTAGGCCGCCGAGACGCGCTCCCCCAGCTCGACGATCGAGACGCCTGAGAGGGCGCCGGGGCTCCCGGGCGAGCTCATGCGCCCCTCGCCAGCGCCGCCTCGACCAGCTCGGCGATGTCGAAGACGCGGCGCTCGTCGGTCTGTGCCTTCACCCCCTCGGTCAGCATCAGGAGACAGAAGGGACACGAGGTCGCGATCCGACCGGCGCCGCTGTCGAGTGCCTCGCGGGCCCGCACGTCGTTGATCTTCTCGCCCCTGGGATCGCTCCAGTAGTTGGCGCCGCCCGCCCCGCAGCAGTAGCTCTCCAGGCGGCTCCGCGGCATCTCGACGAGCTCTCCGATCGCGGAGAGGGCCCGGCGCGGGGCCTCGGTGATCCCGTTGTGACGCGCCAGGTAGCAGGGATCGTGGTAGGTGATCTTCTCGAGCTCACCGGGGCGGACGCGCAGCCTCCCCTCGCGGATCAGCCGCTCGATCAGCACCGAGTGCGGAACGATCTCGTAGGGGGCCGGGAAGGTCTCGGCCCCGCTCGCGTCGAGCTCGGGGTAGTAGCGGCTGAAGCTGTTGAAGCAGTGCGCGCAGAGCGTGATCAGCTTCGAGACGCCGAGCTCCGTGAAGCGGTCGCGCGTCTCCGTCGCGCGCTCGACGAAGAGCAGCTCGTCGCCCATCTGCTTGGCGGGATCGCCGGTGCACCCGGGGCTCTCGAGGATCCCGAACGAGACCTCCGCCTGCCGCAGGATCTTCACCATGGCGCGCGCCACCGACTGGGCACGCTCCTCGTAGGTGACCGCGCAGCCGATCCAGAGCAGGTACTCGCTGACTCCTGGCACGAAGATCGGAACCTCCAGGCCCTGCCGCCAGTCGTCGGGGCGGGTACCCGTGCCCACGAAGGGGTGCTGCCGCGACTCCAGGTTCTTGTGGGCGCGCCCCATGACCTGGGGAATCTCGGAGCGCTCCATCACGAAGCTCCGCCGCAGCTCGAGGATCGTCTCGGGCTGGCGGATGCTGACCGGGCAGGCCTCCATGCAGGCACCGCAGGTGAGGCAGTCGAAGGTGGCCTCGGACCCGATCGCATCGATCAGCGCGACGTCGTCGAGCTTGCCTTCCGCGAGGTAGCCGGCGCAGGCGACGATCACCCCCTTCGGCGAGAGCGCCCGGCCCGCAAGCGCGGGGGGGCAGACCTCGTCGCAGCGCCCGCACCAGAGGCACGTCGCGAAGTCCAGCCGGGCGCGGGCTGGGAAGTCGGCGACAGCCGAGGCGCCGAGCGTCGCGGGCTCTGCGGACTCGTCCTCGAGCGTCGCGAAGTCGATCCGCGGCAGCTGGATGCCTCGTCTTCGCGGCGCGAGAGCAGAGTTGATCGGTCCGAGCAGGATGTGGATCAGCGGGCTGTGGGCGATCAGCGCAATGAAGCCCAGCCCGCCCAGGCCGTGAATCCACCACAGGACCCGGAAGCCCGCGCCGCTGGACCGCTCCCCCAGCCCCGCCGCCAGGGCATTGCCGGCCCACATTCCGGGCTGCGAACCCTCGAAGGCGATCCTCCACGCCTCGGCGGCGAAGCCCGCGCAGAGCACTCCCAGCAGCAGCAGCTCCATCGCGACGAAGCCGCGTCGCGCCTGCGGCGCCGAGAGGCGCCGCGGCGGAAAGGCGCGACGCAGCAGGAAGAAGATCACTCCCCCCACCACCGCGGCTCCTGCAAGGTCGCGTCCGAAGCCCATGAACCAGCGTCCGAATGCGCCCGAGTAGACCGGGATCCCGACGAACGAGAGCGGAAAGAGCGCGTGTCCGACGATCAGCACCATCGAGCCGAAGAGCACCGCGGCGTGAAACGAGCCCGAGACCGGCCGCTCGAGGAGCCGGCGGGCCAGGACTCCGCGATGCAGGAACGCGCGCCCGTTCAGCCGGTCGCGTCGCAAGAGCTCGCCCGCGGGGTCGATGCGACGCCAGAGTCGAACCACTCCCGCGACCCCCGTCCCGCCCGCGAGCCCGAGCAGCAGCGTCAGGACGACGTAGCTCCAGACCGGAATCAGATCCATGCGGCGCCGCTCGCCTTCCTGGGGACCGCGAGCTTGACGCTCCACGGGGGCTGGGGTACGAGAGGGGACCCTGACGGGAGCATAGCGGTCTCGACCCCGCTCGACGGACATACAGAAGAGCGAAGCGCATGGCGATCGAAATTCGCGAGTCCTTCGAGGTCGAGGCGCCGATCGACCAGGCCTGGAGCTTCCTCCTGGATCCCGAGAGCGTGGTCCCGTGCATGCCGGGGGCGAGCCTCGAGGAGAGGGTCGACGATCAGACCTTCCTGGGCCGCGTCAAGCTGCGGGTCGGCGCCATCACCGCGGTCTACAAGGGCCGTGTGAGCTTGACCGAGGTGGACGTCGCCGATCACCGGGTCGAGCTGCTGGCCGAGGGCCGCGAGGCCGGAGGCGGCACGGCGAAGGGAAGGGTCTCGAGCCGGCTCTGCGCCCTCTCTCCGACGAGGACCCGGATCTCGACCGACGCGACGATCGACCTGAGCGGGCGGGTCGTACAGGTCGGGCGCGGGATGATCCAGGGAGTCGCCGCCGAGCTCTTCAAGAAGTTCGTCGCCCGCGCGCGCGAGCGGCTCGAGGCGGCGGCGCCCGGTGCCGGGACTGCCGCGGATCCCGCCGAACAAGCTCGACCCCCCGACGAGGCGCTCCGGATCACGCCGGTGCTGCTGCGGGTCGCCTGGAAGAAGATCGTCGAGCTGCTCCGGCGGCTCGTCGGGCGAGCCTGAACGTCCGCGCACACTCATCACACCTGTGTCTCGATCGCGCCGGCTCGAATGGCCCGGCCGATCTCGTCGTCGCTCATCCCGAGCAGCTCGCCAAAGACGTAGGCGTTGTCCTGGCCCAGGGCGGCACCCGCGAGCCCGCTTCGCCCGGGGGTCCCCGTCAGGCCCAGGGGGATGCCGGTGGCCCGGACCTCGCCCCTCAGCGAGTGCGGGATCGTCTCGAAGAAGCCGCGCGCCTCGAGCTGGCGATCCCGCAGTGCGAGGTCCTCGACGTTCTGCACGACTCCCGCGGCCACCCCGGCCGCCTGGAGCGCGTGCATCACCTCGTAGGCGTCGCGCTCGCGGGTCCATGCGGCGATTCCCGCGTCGATGAGATCGGCATGCTCGGTCCGGCCGGAGCTCGAGCCGAGAGCCGGATCCTCGAGCCAGTCGGGGCGAGCGAGGGCCCGGCAGAGCGACCGCCACCCAGCCTCGTCCTCGACCGAGATCGCGACCCAGCGGTCGTCTCCTCGGCAGGGGTAGCAGCCGCTCGGCGCCGAGTCGGGTGAGCGATTGCCGAGCTTTGCGGGCTCGCGCCCCTCGACTCTGGCGGCGGCGACCAGGGGTCCGATCAGCGAGACCGTCGACTCGAGCTGGGAGAGGCTGATGTGCTGGCCCTGCCCGGTCCGCTCGCGATGGTCGAGGGCGCACATCACCGCGAACAGCCCGTGCAGCGCGCTCGCAGTATCGGGATAGGCGAACTGGGTATTGGTGCAGGGGCTGTCGGCAAAGCCCGAGATCCCGCTCAGCCCCGACAGCGTCTCGATGTTGGGACCCCAGCTCACGTAGCTGCGGTCGGGCCCGGTGTCGCCGTAGCCCGACGAGCTCAGGTGGACCAGGTCGGGCTTGATGCGACGCAGATCGGTGTATCCCAGACCCAGCCGGTCCAGGACGCCTGCCGCCTGGTTCTCGACCACGACGTCCGCTCGAGCCACCAGGCGCTTCGCCAGCTCCACCCCCTGGGGATTGCGTAGGTCGAGCGCGACGAAGCGCTTGCCCGCATTCCAGTCGGTGAACCAAGGCGACCCCTGGGGCTGGGTTCCCTGCTCGGGCGCGCGGGGCGAGACGTAGAGGCGCACCACGTCGGGATACCCCCGCGACTCGACCCGGATCACCTCGGCCCCGCACCAGGCCATGAAGCGCCCGATCCACGGACCCGCCATCGCCGAGCTGAACTCGACCAGGCGGACTCCTGCGAGCGCGCCGCTCTGCTCCTCGTCGGCTCGCTTCGCCACAGGCTCAGAGGACTCCGTTCGCCGCGAGCGCCTCGAGCTCCGCGTCGGCGAGGCCGAGCTCCCCGCCATAGATCTCGCGGTTGTGCTCTCCGACGCGCGGAGCGGGACGCGAGATCCTGCAGGGGGTCTCGGAGTGCTGGTAGGGTGCGCCAGGAAGGCGCAGCGGACCGTGCTCGGGGTGCTCCACTACGACAAAGTAGCCGCGGGAGGCGAGCTGGCGATCGGCGTTCACTCCCTCGAGCGTCTGGACGGGGGTGAAGGCAATGCGGCGCCGCTGGCCCTCGCGGTACACGGACTCCACGGTCTGCGTCGCCGTGAGCTCGCCGATGAACAGGTCCAGGAGCTCTCGATACTCGTAGCGGTTGGAGGAGGGCCCCTCGAACATGGGGTCGAGAATCTCGCGGTTTCCCGTCACCTCGTGCACCCAGCTCGCAAGCGCCTGCCAGTGCGCCGGGCGATTGACCATCAGGTAGATCAGCCCGTCCCGGCAGCGGTAGGTGCCCGACGGCACCGACGCAAAGAGGCCCGGTCCGCTGCGCCGCGGCACGATCCGGTCGTCGAGCCACTTGCCGATGCCGCAGATGTGGCTCACCGAGACCATCGTCTCCTCCAGAGAGATGTCGACGTGCTGGCCCTGCCCGCTCCTTCGCGCGTGGAAGAGGGCGATCATGCTGCTCGCCGCAGCGCAGATCGAGGCCGAGGCGTACGCCTGCGTGCCCGCGAGTCGGACCGGGGGATCGGCGGCGCTGCCCGTCACGTGCATCGCCCCCCCCAGCGCGCCAGCGACCAGGTCCGACGAGCGGTAGCCGCGGTGGGGCCCCGTCTGGCCGAAGCCCGTGATCGAGGTCATCACCAGAGCGGGGTGGTCCCGCCGCAGGGTCTCGAAGCCCAGGTCGAGTGCCTCGAGGGTCCCGGGCGGGGTCGTCTCGAGGACCAGGTCCGCCCCACTCGCGAGCTTGCGAAAGAGCTCGCGACCCTCGGGTTGGGCGAGGTCGAGGGTGACTCCGCGCTTGCTCGTGTTCATGTACGCGAAGACCAGGCTGCGGTCCGGTCCAGGGTCGCGGCCGATCCAGGGTCGAAGCGCGCGGCTCGCGTCGCCCCCCGGGCGCTCGATCTTGAGGACGTCGGCGCCCATGTCGGCGAAGAGCTTGCCGCAGTAGTGGCCACTGGCTCCGGCCAGCTCGAGCACGCGCCGCCCGGCCAGGGCCGCGGCGTGCGGGGAATCGGGTGCTGTCGAGGTGGGCTTGGGGTCCATGCAGCGCTCACGCCCCGGCTCGAGCCACGGCCCGTCCGAGGCCGGGGACCGGCCCGGGGAAGGCCCTTCTCCTGGAAGTAGAACACGTTCCATTCTGCCACGTTTCGTGCTAGCGTGCGCTCCGCCTCGCGCCAGAGGAGGTCGCCATGGTCCTGAGTCCCGCTCGGCGAGAGGAGCTCGAGAACGCCCTCCGTCGCTACGTCGGGCGTGAGATCGGCCCCCCCGAGAAGGGGGCGGTCCCGGTCAATGAGGCGATGATCCGTCACTGGTGCGAGGCCATGGGCGATGCGAATCCGGCCTATACGGATCCGGACCGCGCCCGCGAGTCGGTCCACGGCCAGCTCGTGGCGCCGCCCACGATGCTCCAGGCCTGGATCCTGCCCGGCCTCGAGATGGCCTCTCCCGCCTCGGAGCCCGCGAACCTGCAGCAGGAGCTGCACGCCCTGCTCGGCGAGTACGGCTACAGCTCGGTCGTGGCGACCAACTGCGACCAGGGCTACACGCGCTACCTGCGGCCGGGGGACGAGATCTCGGCGACGACCACGATCGAGTCGATCTCGGACGAGAAGGCGACCGCGCTCGGGATCGGGTACTTCATCGACACCCGCACCCGCTTCCGCGACCAGCATGGCGACGAGGTCGGCTGGATGGACTTCCGGGTGCTCAAGTTCATCCCCGCTCCCTCCCAACCGGCAGCCGCTGCGACCGCCGAGGCGGCTCCCGCCGCGCCCACCCGACTGCGCCCGCCGCTCGGTCACGACAATGCGGGGTGGTGGGAGGGGATCGAGTGCGGCGAGCTGCGGATCCAGCGCTGCAACCGCTGCGGGGAGCTGCATCATCCTCCGCGCCCGATGTGCGGCAAGTGCCAGTCGACCGACCTGGGCTTCATCGTCGCGACGGGCCGGGGCACGGTGTATAGCTACACGGTCGTGCACCATCCCAAGATGCCGGGCTACGACTACCCTTGCGTGGCGGCAGTGATCGAGCTCGAGGAGGGCACGCGCATCGTCTCGAACGTCGTCGGCTGCGATCCCTCGGAGGTCCGGATCGGGATGGCGGTCGAGCTGTCGATCGAGGAGGTGGCTCCGGACTACGCGCTGCCCCTCTTCCGGCCCGACCGAGGAACGCCATGAGCGTTCCGGTCGAGAGGCGAACGCCATGAGCCGGGCGGAGCCAACGCTGCGGGACGTATCGGTCGGAGACGCGCTCCCCGAGCTCGAGGTTCCGATCACCACGTCGCTCATCGTCGCCGGAGCGATCGCCTCGCGCGACTTCACTCCGGTGCACCACGTCAAGGAGGCCGCGCAGGCGCAGGGGATGTCGGACGTCTTCATGAACATTCTCACCACGAACGGCTTCGTGGGGCGCTTCGTCAGCGACTGGGCCGGGGTGAACGGCGTCATCCGCCGGGTCTCGATCAAGCTCGGCGCTCCGAACCTCCCGGGAGACACGATGAGGATGACCGGCGAGGTCGTCGCGATCGACCGCGACGAGGGTTCGGTCGAGGTACGCGTGACCGGCAGCAACTCGTGGGGCGACCACGTGACGGGGAGCGTCTGCGTCGCCCTTCCTGCGGGGAGCTGAGATGACGATTGCACTGCGAGATCGCGCGGCGATCGTCGGGATCGGGCAGACCGAGTACTCGAAGAGCTCGGGCCAGTCGGAGCTGCGCCTGGCGAGCCGCGCGGTGGCCGCGGCGCTCGACGACGCGGGGCTCACCCCGGCCGAGGTCGACGGCATGACGACGTTCAGCATGGACGTGAGCGACGAGATCGAGGTCGCGCGCGCGGTGGGCATCGGAGACCTGCGCTTCTTCAGCCGCATTCCCCACGGCGGCGGGGCCGCGGTCGGGATCGTCCACCAGGCGGTGATGGCGATCGCCACGGGGGTGGCCGAGGTGGTCGTCGCCTACCGCGCGCTGAACGGACGCTCGGGGCAGCGCTACAGCGCGGGGGTCTCCGGCAACATCGTCACCCCGGACCTGATCCACTGGAGCTGGTACATGCCCTACGGGCTCGTCACTCCCGCCAGCTGGGTCGCGATCTTCACGCAGCGCTACATGCACGACCACGGAGTGAAGCCGGAGGACCTGGCGGAGGTGGCGATCGCGACGCGCAACCATGCCGTCGTCAACCCGCAGGCCTTCTTCTACGAGCGGCCCCTGACGCTCGACGAGTACATGAGCGCTCGCTGGATCGCCGAGCCGCTGCGTCTCTACGATTGCTGCCAGGAGACGGACGGCGGCTGTGCGGTGGTCATCACCACACGAGAGCGCGCACGCGATCTGAGGCAGCCCGCTGCGTCGATTCGCGGGATCGCCCAGGGGGCGGGCCGCGACCAGGAGTCGATGACCAGCTTCTACCGCCGCGATCTGTCGAGGATTCCCGAGATGGAGCTCGTCGCCGAGCAGGTCTACCGCATGGCGGGTCTCTCGCCGTCGCAGATCGATGCCGCGATTCTCTACGACGCCTTCTCGTCGATCGTGCTCATGCAGCTCGAGTCGTTCGGCTTCTGCCGGCCGGGCGAGGCGAAGGACTTCATTCGCGACGGAGCCCTTGCCCGCGGCGGTCGGCTCCCCACCAACACCCACGGGGGCCAGCTCAGCGAGGCGTACATCCACGGCGTGAACGGGGTGAACGAGGGCGTGCGGCTGATTCGCGGTACGTCGACCCACCAGCCCGAGCGCAACGACCACGTGCTGGTGACTGCCGGGGTGGGCGTGCCGACGAGCGGCATGATCCTCGGAAAGCTCGACGCGTAGAGCGAAGGAGAGAGCGATGGCGGAGGCGGTGATCGTCGAGGCACTTCGGACCCCGATCGGCCGGGGCAAGCCCGGGCGGGGTGTGCTCTCGGGCTTCCATCCCGCGCAGCTTCTCGGGCGGGTGCTCGATGGCGTGATCGAGCGCGCGGGGATCGATGCCGAGGAGGTCGAGGAGCTGATCGGCGGCTGCGTGACCCAGGCCGGGGAGCAGTCGAACAACGTCGTGCGCCACGCCTGGCTCAACCGTGGCAAGGGCTGGGGCACGGGCGGCACGACCGTCGACTCGCAGTGCGGCTCGGGCCAGCAGGCCAATCACCTGGTCTCGGCGCTCATCGGCGCGGGTGCCCTCGACGTGGGCATCGCCTGCGGGGTCGAGTCGATGAGCCACGTGGGCCTGGGTGCGAACGTGATCCACGGACCGGGCTTCTTTCAGCCCGCGGACTGGCCCTGGGACTCGACGCCCGACCAGTTCTCGGCCGTCGAGCGGATCGTCGAGCGACGCTCGATCACCCGAGAGCAGGCCGACGAGCTGGCCCTGCGCTCGCAGCAACGTGCGGCGCGCGCGCACGACGAGGGCCGCTTCCAGCGCGAGATCCTGCCCATCGATGCGCCGGTGATCGGCGAGGACGGGGAGCCGACCGGGGAGAGGCTCGAGGTCTCGAGCGACCAGGGCATCCGCGATACCTCGCTCGAGGCGCTGGCCGCGCTCCCGCCCGTCAAGGAGGGCGGAATCCACACCGCGGGCAACTCCTCGCAGATCTCCGACGGCGCGGCCGCGATCCTCTGGATGTCGGCGACGCGCGCCCGCGAGCTGGGTCTTCGGCCGCGGGCGCGGATCGTCTCGTCCGTGCTGGTGGGTGCAGACCCCTACTACCTGCTCGATGGTCCGGTCGATGCCACCGAGAAGATCCTGCGCAAGTCGGGAATGAACCTCGGAGACATCGATCTCTACGAGGTCAACGAGGCCTTTGCCGGGGTGGTGCTCTCGTGGCTCCAGGTCACGGGGGCCGACGTGGATCGCCTGAACCCGAACGGCGGG
Organism: Myxococcota bacterium; assembly: GCA_046757685.1. Classification (GTDB taxonomy): domain Bacteria; phylum Myxococcota_A; class UBA9160; order SZUA-336; family SZUA-336; genus JBHHYV01. The sequence continues at coordinate 23,649 of JBHHYV010000021.1, read as the reverse complement.
GCCATCGCCCTCGGGCATCCGGTCGGAGCGACCGGGACCCGGCTGATCGTGACCGCCCTGCACGAGCTCGAGCGGCGCGATTTGAACACGGCGTTCATCACCATGTGCTGCGGTGCAGCCGTCGGAACGGGAACGATCATCGAGCGCCTGTAGCGGGCGCGCTGCGACGAGACGAGGAGAAGACATGGGCATGCTCGATGGAAAGGTCGCCATCGTGACGGGAGCGGGCGGAGGGCTGGGGCGGGTCGAGGCGCTCGAGCTCGCACGGCTCGGCGCTCGCGTGGTCGTGAACGACCTGGGAACGACGCTCGATGGCCAGGGCTGCGACGCGAAGCCCGCCGAAGACGTCGTCGCGGAGATCCGCGCCGCGGGAGGCCAGGCCGTCGCGCAGTGCGGGGACGTCGCGAGCTTCGACGACGCGCGTGCGCTGATCCAGCGGGCGATCGACGAGTTCGGCTCGCTCGAGATCCTGGTCAACAACGCGGGCTTCACGCGCGATCGCATGCTCTTCAAGATGAGCGAGGAGGACTTCGATGCGGTCGTGCGGGTCCACCTGAAAGGCCACTTCTGCACCATGCGCCATGCGATGGCCTACTGGCGAGACCGGTCCAAGGCTGCGGGGGGCCCGGTCTATGGCCGCATGATCAGCACCGCGTCGGACTCCTTTCTCTTCGGGGCCGCGGGGCAGCCGAACTACGCGGCGGCCAAGGCCGGGATCGTGATGCTCACCATGGAGGCCGCCCAGGAGGCCATCCGCTGGGGAGTGACCGCGAACGTGATCTGCCCCCGTGCGCGCACGCGGATGACCGAGGCGAGCCCCTGGGCCGCCATGTTCGCGAAGCCCGAGCAGGGCTTCGACGCCTACGCGCCCGAGAACATCGCGCCGGTCGTCGGCTGGCTGGCCTCGCCGCTCGCGGCGAACGTGTCGGGCCAGGTCCTGATGCAGATTGGCAAGAGCGTGACGGTCCTGGGCCGCCCCGACGTCTCGAGTCATCGCTTCGAGAGCGACGAGGCGCCGAGCGTCGAGAGCCTGAACCAGCTGCTCGCACCCTTCTTCGAGAAGCGCGAGCCGGTCAAGGACGGCTACGCGGTCCCGCCCTTCTAGTGCAGCCCCTCGGCCACCTTCTGGATGAAGGTGTCCAGGATGGGACGCGCCTTCTCGGCGCCGCCGAAGGTGAAGTCGGGAACGATGATCTCGTCGACGCCCGCCTCGGCGTAGGCCTCGATCGTCGCCCGGACCTCGGCGACGTCGCCCGCGATCAGCGGACGCCCGCGGATCTTCTGGCGGATGTTCTCGATGAAGCCGCGGTCGTCGGAGAGGAAGAGCAGCGCGACCGCCGAGCGCTTGATCTCGGCTGGATCGCGACCGACCTCACGGCAGTGGCGGTCGAGCACACTCATCTTGTGCTGCAGCGTCGGGACGTCGCCCCAGACGTTCCACTCGTCCGCAAAGCGGGCGGCGATGCGCAGGGTGACCTTCTCGCCCCCGCCGCCGACCAGGAGTGGGAGCGGATCCTGGAGGGGCTTCGGCTCGAGCGGCGCATCGGCGAGCTGGTAGTAGCGACCCTCGAAGCTCGCCCGCTCCTCGGTGAACAGGCTCTTGAGAACCTGGCACGCCTCTTCCAGGCGCTCGAGCCGCTCGCGCAGGCTCGGAAAGGGGATTCCGTAGGCGCGGTGCTCGTTCTCCTGCCAGCCTGCGCCGAGCCCCAGGACCAGGCGCCCCCCACTCATCCGGTCCACGGTGGCGGCCATCTTGGCCAGGACCGCGGGGTGACGGTACGTATTGCCGGTCACCAGCGGACCGATGCGGATCCTCGGCACCGAGGCGAGCAGCGCCGTGACCGTGGTCCAGGCTTCGAGCCAGGGACCGCCGTTCTGGGGGCCATCGGGCATGAAGTGGTCGGCGTAGACCATGCCGTCCCAGCCGGTGGCCTCGACATGGCGGGCCAGGTCGAGCACGACGTCGAATGGATGATTCGGCGAAGGCCAGAAGGTAAAGCGCATCTCTCCTCCCTGTGGGCCGCCCTGGCGGGCCCGAGATCATTCTACGCGGCGGGCGACTCCCCCGCAGAGCGCTCCGGACCGATGAGGGGCTTCACGTAGCGGTGGACGAAGGCGTCGGTCGGGAAATCGAGCTTGAAGAAGGGCCGGTCGCGAGGGTCCGCGGGGTTGGCGAGGAACTCCGACTCCGCGGCGAGCTGGAAGCCGGCCGACAGGAGCTCGCGGCGCAGCAGCCCCTCGTCGATGCGATGGAGGGTCTCTCCGACCTCCACTCCCGATCCGGGCTGTGCCCGGTGATCGACGATCACGAGAGAGCCTCCCGGCGCCAGCGCCTCGAAGATCGCTCGGTTCATTGCGGCCCGGTCGACCTCCTGGAAGAGGGTGTCGTGGTACACGAAGACCATGGTCACGAGATCGAGGTCGCGCACATCGGGAAGAGGCGCGTCGAGTGGGCTGTCGACCCGAACGACGCGACCCATCACGCCTTTCGAGAGACGCTCGGGCCAGGACTCGGATACATACCTCTCGATCACCTGCGGTGTGTTCTGTCCATAGATGGTGCCGCTCGGTCCGACGGCGCGCGCGAGAAGCTCGGTCGTGTAGCCGGCGCCGGCACCCAGGTCCGCGACGCGCATTCCCGGCTCGACTCTCGCGAACTCGAGCAGGTCCGCGGGGTGGCGCCGAGCGTCCATCTCGCGGTCCTTCGGGTCGCGGTCCGGAGCGGAGACGACGCGCTGGGCCAGGGCTCGAAGATCGGTCTCGCTGCGCGCCGCGGGTGGGGGTGCAGCGGCCACGTCGGGCAGGCGCGACTCCATCCGGAAGAGCCAGACGTCATCGAAGGATCGGTCTCCCTCGAAGTCGTACTTGGCACGCGCCGCGTCCGTCAGCGCGGAGCGCAGCGAGTCGTCCAATACGCGGGTCGCTCGGGCCGGATAGACCTTGCTGCCGATCTTCACCCGCACCCTGGGGTCCGCGATCGCAAAGTGCGTCCACGTCTTGCGGCTGCCCTTGTCGGCCGGGACATAGAGCGCGCCGTCGAGCGTGAAGCAGATCGTCGTCACGGAGTGCGGTGCGGCGGGGCGGGTCTCGACGGCGATCGTGGTGTACGCGTCGCTGAAGCTCCAGTCCGTGATCGGCTCGTTCACCACCTGGCCCGTGAGCGCCCGACCCGAGACGGGTCCCAGGGGGTTCGTACGCAGCGCGTAGAGGACGGCGGCCACCAGGACCAGAGCCAGCGACGCAATTCCGGCCCATCTCAGAATTCTCACCGTGCGTTCCTCCGTGGCGTCCCCGCCGGCTCGACCGTACCATAGACGCAGTGGGCGAGAGCCCCCCTCGCGGCGCGAAGGCCCCGTCGAGGGATTCCTCGATGTGCGCGGAGGGCAGAGTGCTCCGTCTGATCCAGTGGCTGCTCGCTCACGATCGACTCGTCCGCCTGGCAACCCCGGTCCTTGGAGCCTTCAATCCCTTCCGTCCGGAGCATCGCAACGACCCGCACGCCAGCTGGCGGGCGCTGCGCTCCGTGGCGCCGGTCTATCGCAGCCGGGGGCTCGGCTGCTGGGTGCTGACACGCTACGACGACGTCCTGCATGTGCTGCGGGACCGCAACTTCACGACGGATCGCCGGGAGGCTCCGATCTTCAAGCTCCTCTCCCGCTTCGTGCGCCGCGACCCGGAGCTCCGCACGATGCTGGAGCGCAACCTGCTGACACTCGACGGCGTCGAGCACGCGCGCCTGCGCGGGCTGGTGAGCCGCGCGTTCACGCCGCGTCGGGTCGAGCGGCTGCGGCGCCGCCTTCAGACGGTCGTCGACGAGCTTCTCGATCGCGTCCCTTCCGATGGTCGGATGGATCTCGTCCACGATCTCGCACATCCTCTTCCCGTCACCGCCATTGCCGAGCTCCTCGGGGTGCCCGCCGCGGACCGCGCGCGCTTCCGCGCCTGGTCGTCCGACCTCGTTCAGCTCGTCGACCCCCTGCAGGGCCACGGCGGGACCGCCACCCTCAAGCGCGCCACACGCGAGATCTTCGACTACTTCCGGCCGCTGCTGGCCGCGCGCCGCGCCGAGCCCCGAGATGACCTGCTCTCGGCGATGGCCACGGCTGCCGGCGAGGGCGATCCGGTCGGTGAGCTGGAGCTGCTGGGGCTCGCGAGCCTGCTGCTGGTAGCGGGCCACGAGACGACCGCGAACCTGATCGGCAACGGGGTCCTGGCACTTCTCGCCAATCCAGGCGAGCGGAAGCGCTTGCAAGACGATCCCGGGCTGATCTCGAGCGCTGTCGACGAGTTCCTTCGCTACGACTCGCCCATCCAGCTGACCGATCGCGCGGTGCGCGAGGACTGCGAGATCGGCGGCGTACGGATCCGGAAAGGTCAGCTCGTCGCCCTGGTCCTGGCCGGCGCCAACCGCGACCCGAAGCGCTTCGCGGATCCGGATCGACTGGACCTGGGACGCACCGACAACGTCCACCTGGCCTTCGGGCAGGGCAACCACTACTGCCCGGGCTCGCAGCTCGCGAAGCTCGAGGCCGAGGTCGCCATCGGCACCCTGCTGCGCCGCTTTCCGGACTTCACCGGACCTTCCGAGCCACCGGCCTGGCGGCGCTCGATGATCATCCGCGGACCCCAGAGCCTCCCGCTCGATCTGCATGGGTCGGGGGCGAGCCCGCGGAGCTGAGCCGGGCTCGCGTGCGAGAAGGGGAGGCACGAGTGGCGCAAGCGGCCGGCGACTGGGACCTGACGCCCTACTTCGATTCCCTCGGGGGAGGAGAGTACCGGGCGTTCCGTTCCGATTTCGATCGCGAAGTGCGCGCCCTCGAGCGGGAGGCGCTCGCCCTCGGTGGCATCGAGCCCGAGAGCCTCGAGGGGTGGCGAGCCCTGATGCTCCGGCTCGAGGACGCCACCGCGCGCAGCGGCCACCTGGCGAGCTACCTGGGCTGCCTGGGCGCGGCGGACTCGCGAGACGCCGAGGTCCAGCGCGAGACCGCATCGGCCGCCGAGTCTCGGGCTCAGCTCGAGAAGGTCTACGTCCTCCTGCGCGCGGCCCTGCGTGAGATCGACGACTCGCTCTTCGAGGCGCTCCTCGAGGGCGAGGCGCTCCTGGGCTGCCGCTACTTCCTCGAGCGTCTGCGGTACAGCGCACAGCAGAGCATGTCGGCGGAGCTCGAGCTGCTCGCGACCGAGCTGGGGGTGACCGGGATCTCGGCCTGGGGTCGGCTCTACGATCGGATCTCGGGGACGCTCGACTTCGAGCTCGCCGTGCCGGGCCGAGCGGCGCAGCGGCTCCCGGTCTCGGCGGTCCGGAGCCTGCTCGACGATCCCGACCCCGCGGTCCGGCGCGCGGCCCTCGAGGGCTCGAACCGCGCCTGGCAGAGCGTGGCGGACGTGGCGGCCGCCTGCCTCAACTCGATCGCGGGAGTCCGCCACACGCTCTACGCGCGCCGCGGAGTCGAGCACTTCCTCGATGCGGCGACCTTCGACGCGGGAATCGAGCGCACGACGCTCGACACCCTGCTGGGCGTGGTGCGCGAGCGCTCCGAGGTGGCGCGCCGCTACCTGCGGCGCAAGGCAGGGCTGATCGGTCGCGAGAGACTGGGCTTCCAGGATCTGACCGCGCCCCTGCCCCTCCAGAGGCGCGCCGGCATCGGCTGGGACGAGGCGCGCGAACGGGTCATGTCGGCGTTCGAGGGCTTTGCCCCCGAGCTCGCACGCTTCGCGGAGCGCGCCTTCGAGGGACGCTGGATCGATCACACGCAGCGCGAGGGCAAGCGGCCCGGGGGCTTCTGCTCCACGTCCCACGTGCTCGGCGAGTCGCGAATCTTTCTCACCTACGGCGAGACGCTCGGCGACCTCTCGACGCTGGCGCACGAGCTCGGTCACGCCTTCCACGGATGGGTCATGCGCGACCTGCGGTCGTGGCTCCGGCGCTCGCCGATGACCCTGGCCGAGACGGCCTCGACGTTCGCCGAGCAGCTGATGATCGATGCGGTGCTCGAAGATCCCAACTCGACCGCCGAGGAGCGCGCCCTCGTGCTCGACAGCCGCATGCAGGACGCGGCCACGTTCCTGCTCAACATCCCCATGCGCTTTGTCTTCGAGAGGACGCTCTACGAGGAACGGCAGAAGGGCGAGCTCGGGGTCGAGCGGCTCTGCGAGCTGATGCTCGCAGCCCAGCGCGAGTGCTACGGGGACGCGCTCGCCGAGGACGAGCTGGATCCCCTCTTCTGGGCGTCGAAGCTGCACTTCTACATCACGGGAATCTCGTTCTACAACTTCCCCTATACCTTCGGGTACCTCTTCAGTCTGGGGCTCCGAGCGCGGGCGAAGAAGGAGGGTCCGGACTTCGTGCCCCGCTACGTGCACCTGCTGCGCCACACGGGGAGCGCCGCCGCCGAGGCCGTCGCCCTGGAAACGCTAGGGATCGACCTGGCTTCAGCCGAGTTCTGGCACGCCTCGATCGATCAGGTCGAAGAGTATGCCGCGCGCTTCGATGCCGAGATGGACGCCCGAGGCTGACCCTGGGGTCGTTTCCCAGAACGGGGTCGCGCGCCCTGTCGCGCCGCGGCGGCGGGGGTCAGGCCAGCCTGGCCAGCTCCTCGCCCAGCTTCTCGACCGTGTGTGCGAGCGCCGCGAGGCCGTCGCGAATCTCGCACAGCTCCGCGCTCCCATTACCCGAGGCTGCGTTCGTACGCTCTCGCAGCGCCTCGTAGCAGGCCTGCAGTCGGCGGCCGCTGTCGCGCTCCTCGGCGATGTAGCGACCGAGCAGCTCGCCGGTCTGGATGTCGATCGTCCGGTCCTTGAAGATTCCCGAGAAGAGGTCGTCGGCATCGCGATCGCGCTTGCCGTACCCGAGGGCCTCGAACTTCTCCAGGTCCGATCTCGGCGAGGTGACGATGTCGAGCGTCTTCTCGAAGCTCGGGTCGGGTCGCTCGAGGAGGGAGTAACCGAGCTCGCAGAGACGCTTCTCGAAGGCCATCGCGTGCTCGCCCTCGCGGATGGCCACGGTGGCGAGCACCTGGCGCACCTCGGGATCCGGAGTCTTCTCCATCCAGGCTCGCAGGTAGCGGTGCGCGCGGCCCTCGCCCAGCGCGATCGCATTCAGCAGCCCCAGGTAGCTCGGCTTCTTGGACATTCCGACGCCTCCTCCGCGAATCGCGCCATCCTCCGCCAACCGAGGGGATCGGGTCAAGCCACCGCCGTCCGCGCGGGTCGCCCGCTTCATCGCAGGGGCTACGGGTGGCATGATGCGGGCCGCACGGGACGAGGGGGAGGACCGATGCGGCCGAATCGCAGGGGCGGTCGAGCGGTGGGTCCAGCGGGGAGGCCACGAATCATGCGAGCGATCGGATGAGCGAGGACGCCCTCCAGGCCCTCGTCGATCGCGCGGCGATCAGCGACGTGGTCGTGCGCTACGCGACCGGCCTCGATCGCCGGGACTGGTCGGCCTTCCGGTCCGTCTTTACCGACGAGATCGAGATGGACTTCGAGTCGGTCGGGATTCCCGCGGGGCGCGTGTCGGCCGACGCCTGGGTCGCGGACGCCCGCGCGCTCTTCGCGGGGTTCGATGCGACGCAGCACCAGAGCTCGAACCACGTGTTCGATCTTCGGGGGGACGAGGCGATTTGTATCTCCTCCATGCAGGCCGAGCACTTCGTGGGCGAGGAGCGCTGGACGATCGGCGGCTACTACACGAACGAGCTGGTGCGAACGGCCGGGGGCTGGAAGATTCACGGCCTGATCCTGACCGTCACCTGGCAGCGCGGCAACCGCGAGGTGCCGCGGCTGGCGCGCCGGCGGTCTCGGGGGCGGAGCGCGGAAGATCGCGCGTGAGCGGAGGGTCTCGGGGCACCGACTGGCGCGACGTGGAGTCGCGCCTGCTCTCCGGGGACCGGCTGGCATTCCTCGAGCTGAGCCGGCTGATCACCCGTGTCCTGGCTCGCTTTCGCGCCTACGATTTCTCCGAGGAGTGGGACGACCTGCGGCAGGAGGTATCGATGGCGATCGTCGAGAACGCGCGCCGCGGGCGATTGCGCGACCCCGTGGCGTTCGTGGGCTACGTCCGCTCCATCACCCGCAACAAGCTGATGGACCGCCTGCAGCGCCGGCTGCGCCTGCGCGAACGGGAGGTGCTGTGCTGGGACGCGGAGACCGAGCGCGGGGCTCCGCTCGAGGCGACCGATGATCCCGAGCTCCGGCGCGACCTGCTCGAGGCGCTCGCTCGGCTGCCCGAGCAGGAGCGTCGCGCGGTCGAGGAGGTGTATGTGAGGGGCCGGAGCTACCAGGAGGCCGCCGACGCGACCGGGCTGCCGCTCGGCACCCTGAAGCGCCGCCTGCGAACGGGCCTGGCGGCGCTTCGCGCCTGGCTGAAGGAGTGCCATGACGGGCCGTGATCGCCGCGCTCCCCGTGATCCGTTCCAGCGCGCGAGACCGACTTCCTCCTGCGTGGGTGCGGGGGAGGCACGCAGGTGAGCTGTCGACGGGCGTTCGAGCTGGATCCGGTCGAGTTCCTGGCCGATCCGCGCTCGCGGGAGTTCGGCGACTTCGTGGATCACTATCCGCGCTGCCCGGAGTGCAGCGCCGAGGTCCGCGCCTGGACCGAGCTGCAGGTCGGCCTGGCGGATGCGGGCCAGGCTCATCCCGAGCCGGCGACCCTGCTCCAGCTGCAGCGCCATCCCGAGTCGCTCGGGGAGACGCGCGCTCGAGTCGCCGCTCACGTCGCGCACTGTCGGACCTGCAGCGAGGAGCTCGAGGCTCTGCGCCGGTTCGAGTCGCAGCCGCGCCCGGTCGCCGTCTCTTCCCGGCGGCGGGGATCGTTGCGCGCGGCCCTGTCGCGACTCCGGGGACTCGTTCTCCACCCCGCGTTCGCCTACGCGCTGGTGCTGCTGCTGCTGGTCCCCGCGCTTCGCGATCGGGGCTTCGTGCCGGTGGGCGAGCCCAAGCTGGCGCCGCCGGAAGCTCCCGCGGCCCAGCCGAGTGAGGTCCGCGGGAACGCGGCGGCCCGGCGCCCGCCGCAGCGAGAGCGCTCGCTCGCCCCTCCGCGGGCGGTCCGCCCGCCCTCTCCCTCGGGGACCCTGGGAAGAGTCGAGGCCGACACGCGGGCGGCCGCGCCGAGGCCAGAGGCAGAGCCGCACATGGCCGAGGGGGCACCCCTGCGCGGTCTCGCGGGTGCGGCCGCTCGCCCCGCGAAAGCGCGCTCGCTCGCCCCACGCTTCGATCCCGCCTCGGGATCGCTCGAGGTTCGGCTCCCCGCCGCGCTCGACCCCGGAACCCCGCTCTGGGTCAGGGTGACGAGCGAGGATGGCCAGCGGGAGCTCCGCGAGCGGCGAACGCTCGCCGCACAGGAGTCCGCGCTCCGGGTCGAGCTGCCCCGGGCGTGGCAGCGCCCGGGCAGCTATCGGGTGGAGCTTCGAATCGGGGAGGGCGAGGATGCGCGCGTGCTCGCAGGAAGGGTCCGGATCCCGTGACCCGCCGGGCTCAATGCCCTCGCGCGGGGCTCGCCGGGGCATCGCGGCCGGCGTAGCCGGCGGCGAGGCTCGTGTGGACGTGGACGACGTCGGCGTTCAGGCCCTTGAAGGCGTAGGCGTAGGTGATCGGGGGCAGGCCGTCGGCGGTCTGCTGATCGGTCACGATCTCACCCGCAGGGACATAGCGGTTGGGCGGGATCGTCACGCCGATCACCCGCGCCGCTGGCTCGATCACGACTCCGCTCGAGACCTTGGCCTTGAACACGAGCGCCTGCATCCCGACGAACACGTCGCTCTCGATCCAGGCAGGCCCATGCACCTGCGCCTGGTGTGCGAGCGAGACCCGGTCTCCGATGTAGATCCCGTAGGCGCGCCCGCCCACGATGTAGCGATTGGCGTCGACCGGCTGGCCCCCGCGCTCGGTCTCGAGCGCGTGCAGGACGACGCCGTCCTGCAGGTTCGACTCGGCTCCCACGTGGATCGGCTGTCCCGCGTCGCCCCGCAGCGAGGCGAAGGGGGCCACGAAGACGTCGCGGCCGAGCTCCACGTTGCCGATCACGCTGGCGAGCGGATCGACCCAGGCCATCTCGTGGATGCGTGGAACATCGATCTCGCGATTGAAGTCGGTGCGCACGTTCTCGCGCGCCCAGCCGGAACGCAGGCCGGCCAGCGGGCTCTCGGTGCGGGGAGCGTGCTGGCCCCACAGATTCCCCGCTCCGACAGCCGGGAGGCCCGCGTCGGGCCTGGGAGCGGACGGAGGTGCGGCCGGGGGGAGGGCACGTCCCCAGAGCAGGGTCCCCACGGCGAGGGTCGCCGCGCCCGTCGCGAGGTGACCCAGGACGCTCGCGAGCGGGCGCCAGGACTGCATGCAGAACCCTCCGGGGGGGTCCGTTCTGGCGCTTCGGTCGACCGGCGACGGCGCTTGAGGCGTGGCGGCGGGGGCCGCCGATCATCCCGAGGATCGCGAGACGCCCCGCAGCGCCCATAGTCGCGACGCAATCGAGACGGCGGTCGAGAGCGTGAGGACCCATGCGAACAGGCCGATCGCCGGTGCCGGAAGCGGCGCCCCGAGGCGGGCTGCGATCACGCAGCCCGGCAGCACGAAGTAGAGGACTCCGTTCCAGCGGCCGAGGGGGTTCGGGCGCAGGGCTCGCGCGCGCCCAACGCCGTACGAGTCGATCGCATACTCGGCGAAGGCCAGGCCGACCAGGACCGGGAGCGCCAGGGGCAGGGCTCCGGTCCAGGCGAGGGCCAGCAGCCCGCACTCGACGAAGGCGAAGTCGGAGCCGTGATCGAGGAGCCGCCCCAGGTCGCTCGCGGTTCCCCGCGCACGCGCGACCGGGCCATCCAGCAGGTCGCTCGCAACGGCCAGGGCCAGCAGCCCTGCCGCGAGCGGAGCGCGACCGAGGTCGAGGAGCGCCCAGGCGAAGACGGGTGCCGTCGCCAGGCGCGACAGGGAGAGCGCGTGGGCGATCACGGGGACTCCAACGCCGTCGGCTGCAGCTCTGCCAGGCGGCTGCCGAGCCTGCCGAGACCCAGCCGCTCGCCGAGCGACTCGATGCGCGTGCGATCGGGGCCGCACCAGGCCAGGTCCGCGAGGCCGACGTCGAGGGGCAGGTCGTCGCGCATGCGCACCAGCTCGCGCGAGAGCGCGAGCGTCTCGCTCGCCGCAGCGAGGGCGCTCAGTACGCGCTCCGCTCCGCGCACGCCCGCCGCGGCCAGCGCTCCGGCATCGCGGGGAATCGCGTCGAGCGAGCCGAAGGCGCCGAGCAGGCGCGCGGCCGTCCGTGCGCCGATTCCCCGGACACCGGGAATGTGATCCACCGCGTCGCCGACCAGGCTCAGGTAGTCCCCCACCGCAGTGGGGGGCACGCCGAGCCGCGCCTCCACCTCGGCGGGTCCCGTCCGCTCGCCGGTCCCCGGGTCCACGAGCTCCACGCGCTCCGAGACCAGGGCGCACAGATCCTTGTCGCGCGAGACGATCCGCAGGTCCGCAACGCTGGCGAGCCGCTGCACCAGCGTCGCGATGATGTCGTCGGCCTCGTAGCCCTCGAGGGAGAGCCGCGGGACTCCGAGCGCCGCCGTGGCCTCGGCGCAGAGCTCGAGCTGGGGCTCGAGGTCGGCCGGCACCTCGGTCCGGCCGAGCTTGTAGTCCGGGTAGAGGTCGTTGCGAAAGCTCGTCATCGCGGGATCCCAGGCCGCGGCGACGAAGGGCGGCCGCTCCTTCTCCAGGATGCGGGCGAGCGTCTGCAGGTAGCCGCGCACGGCTCCGGTCGGAGTGCCGTCGGGAGCGCGCAGGTCGGGGAGTGAGTGGAACGCCCGGAAGATCAGCAGGTGCGCGTCGAAGACAAGGACCGGGGGACGGCTCATCCGTCGCGTCGCAGCTGGCGCGCGATCGTCTGCAGCTGCATGTTGCTCGTGCCCTCGTAGATCTTGCCGATCTTGGCATCGCGGTAGAGCTTCTCGACCGGGCAGTCCCGCGTGTAGCCGACTCCGCCGAAGAGCTCGATCGCGCGCGAGGTGACGCGCTCCGCGACCTCGGAGGCGAAGAGCTTGGCCATCGCCGCCTCGCGCAGGAAGCTGCGACCGCGTTCCTTGAGGCGGGCGGCGTTGTACACCAGCAGCCGCGCCGCCTCGAGCTCGGTGGCCATCCGGGCCAGGTCGAACTGCACCGCCTGGAACTCTCCGATCGGCCGCCCGAACTGCCTACGCTCCGCGGTGTAGCGCAGTGACTCGCGCAGCGCCCGGTCGGCGATGCCCACCATCTGCGCGCCAATCCCGATCCGGCCCTCGTTCAGCGTCTCGATCGAGACCTTGTAGCCGCGTCCCACCTCGCCCAGCACGTTCGAGGCCGGCACCGGTACCTCGTCGAGGATCAGCTCGCAGGTGCTCGAGGCGCGGATTCCGAGCTTCGACTCCTTGCGACCGATGCGAAAGCCGGGGGCGTCGCGCTCGACCACAAAGCAGGTGATGCCCCGGTGGCCTGCGTCCGGGTCGGCGTTGGCAAAGACCAGGTAGAGGCCGGCCTCGCTGGCGTTGGTGATCCAGAGCTTGGTTCCACTGAGCCGCCAGTCGTCACCGTCGCGCCGCGCACGGCACTGCAGCGCAAAGGCGTCGCTCCCGGAGGTGGGCTCGGAGAGCGCATAGGAGGCGACGGTGCCCGACGCCATGCGCGTGAGCACGCTCTCGCGCAGCTCGTCGTGGCCCCAGCGCAGGATTGCATTGGCGACCAGCGTGTTCTGGACGTCGACGAGCACGCCCACCGAGGCATCCGCCCGCGAGATCTCCTCGACTGCGAGGATCGCCAGGAAGAAGCTCCCGCCCGCGCCGCCCCAGTGCTCGGGGGTCTCGATCGCCATCAGGCCGAGCTCGAAGAGCTTCGGGATCAGCGCGGGATCGTAGCCCGCCTGCTCGTCCATCTGTGCCGCCCGTGGCGCGACCTCGCGGTCGGCGAACTCCCGCACGGTCTGGCGGAAGAGCTCCTCCTCCTCGGAGAGCAGCGTGAGTGGGCGGGTCAGGACGCGACCCGTTCGCGCAGCGTCGCCACGAGTGAGTCGAGCGGGATCTCCTCGGTGGCGCCGCTCGCCCGCTCTCGGAGCTCGGCGTTGCCCCTGGCCAGTCCGCGGGGGCCCAGAACGACCCGCCACGGGATCCCGATCAGGTCGCAGTCCTTGAACTTGACGCCCGGCCGCTCGTCGCGGTCATCGAGCAGAGTCTCGACTCCGGCGGCCTCGAGATCCCGGTAGAGCTCCTCCCCGATCCGAGCCAAGCCTCGTCCTGGGGCCGCAGCACCGCCACCACCACGTCGAAGGGCGCGATCGCGGGGGGCCACTGGATCCCGTTGCGGTCGTGGTGGGCCTCGATGGCGGCCGCCATCAGGCGGTCGACGCCGATCCCGTAGGAGCCCATGACGATCGGGACCTCCTCACCCTCGGCAGTCAGCACCCGCGCGCCCATCTTCTGCGAGTAGTGGGTGCCCAGCTTGAAGATGTGACCGATCTCGATGGCCTTCTGGACCTCGAGTCCCGGCCGGCGGCAGCGTGCGCAGGCCTCGCCCGCGACGACCTCGCGGAGGTCCGCGAAGCGAAGCTCCGGCACGTCGCGCTCCAGGTCCACGTGGCGCAGGTGGAACCCGTCCTCGTTGGCGCCGGTGCACAGGCCCCGGCGGCCTCGTAGCGACTCGTCGCAGAAGACCGGGGCACCGCGGAATCCCACGGCTCCCAGACTTCCGGCGCCTGCGCCCAGCAGCGACCGGATCTCGTCGGGTGCGGCGGGACGCAGGTCGGTGGTTCCGGTCGCCTCGATCGCCTTGACGTCGTTCAGCTCGTGGTCTCCGCGCAGCAGGAAGAGGACCGGCTTGCCCGCCGCCATGTAGACGAGGGTCTTGAGCTGTCGCTCGGCAGGTGCGCCGCCTTCGAACGCCGCCAGCTCGGCGATCGTCTTGACGCCCGGGGTCGCAAAGCGCTCGGGGAGCTCCGAGTCCTCGGGATCCTTGACCTCCGAAGCGATCGAGACCGCCTTCTCGAGGTTGGCGGCGTAGCCGCATCCCTCGCAGGTGACCACCCAGTCCTCTCCCGCCGGAGAGAACGCCATGAACTCGACGGACTCGCTGCCCCCCATCGTGCCCGACGACGCCTCGACCTGGACGGCCTCGATTCCGCAGCGCGAGAGGATCCGCTGGTAGGCCTGTGCATGGAGCGCGAAGGCGCGCTCGAGCCCCTCCGCGTCCACGTCGAAGGAGTAGGCGTCCTTCATCGTGAACTGGCGGCCGCGCAGCACGCCGGCCTTGGGCCGGGGCTCATCGCGGTACTTGGGCTGGATCTGGTACCAGATGAGCGGCAGCTCGCGGTAGCTGCGAACCTCGCCCCTCGCCAGGTCGGTGAAGAGCTCCTCGCAGGTCATTCCGAGGCACATCTCGGCCTCGCGGCGGTCCCGGAGGCGAAACATCTCGGCTCCGATGGCATCCCAGCGTCCGCTCTCCTTCCATATTTCCGCTGGGTGAAGAGCCGGAAGCAGGAACTCCTGGCCGCCAATCGCATCCATCTCCTCGCGAATGATGCTCTCGACGCGGCGCATCACGCGGCGGCCGAGCGGAAGCATGGTATAGATGCCCGCCGCGAGCTGCCGGATGTAGCCGGCCCGAAGCATGAGCCGATGGCTCGCCGCCTCGGCATCTGCGGGATCCTCGCGAAGCGTGGGAATGAAGGCCCCGGACCAGCGCATTCGGCGGATTCTAACCGGGGCGGGTTGCGCTGCCAGGGGCGCCCAGATCGAGGGGGATTCAACACAGATCGAGGGACGTTGGCCTCGCCCGGGCCCTGCCGTTACACTCCGCAGCCGAGGGAGGACCGTCGAACTCCGACCCCTCTGCCGGCCGGCCCGAACCTCGCTCCCCCCGGAATCGGGATCCCCCTCGCGCGAGAATCGATGTCGTCGGACGGGCCGCTCATCCACACTGCCGAACAGGTCGAGGCGCTTGCGCGTCGACTGCGACGCGAGCGTGCGATTGCGCTCGATACCGAAGCGGACAGCTTCTTCCACTACTACGACAAGGTCTGCCTGATCCAGATCGGAACGCGCTCGGACGCGTGGCTCCTCGATCCGCTCGAGCTCCCGCCGAAGGCGCTGGCGCCGCTCGCTCGCCTGCTGGCGGACCCGGCGATCCGGATCGTCCTGCATGCGGCGGAGTACGACCTCTACGTGCTCCACCGCTACGGGGGAGTGCGCATCCGGGGCCTCTTCGACACCATGGTCTCGGCCCAGCTGCTCGGCTACCGGGCGGTGGGCCTGAGTGCGATGGTGGAGGAGCACTTCGGGGTCGTGCTCGCCAAGGACCAGCAACGAACGGACTGGTCGCGCCGGCCGCTTCGTCCCAAGCAGGTCGAGTACGCGCGCACCGACGTTCGCTACCTGATCGAGCTCGCCGACAAGCTCGAGGCCGGGCTGCGTGCGAAGAAGCGGCTCGAGTGGGCGCTGGAGGAGTTTCGCACGCTCGAGGATCGGGTCTGGCCGGACCGCGAGTTCGATGCCGAGGGCTACCTCAAGATCAAGGGAGCGCGCAAGCTCGGCGCACGAGGTCTCGCGGTGCTGCGTGAGCTCTACCTGATGCGGGATCATCGCGCGCGAGAGATCGACCGGCCTCCCTTCAAGGTGCTCGGCAACGGCACCATGATCGACCTGGCCCAGCGACCCCCGCGCTCCAAGCGATCGCTCTCGAGTCGCAAGGGGGTCAGCGATCTGGTGATGCGCAGGATGGGAGACGCGCTGCTGGCGGCGGTCCGCCGGGGCCTCGAGGGTCCCGAGCTGCCCTTTCCCGAGCGCAAGCTCTCGGGCAACGGACGCCGGCGGCTCGACCGCCGCGCGGAGCGCACGCTCGAGGTCTTGAAGCGCTGGCGCCAGCAGGTGGCTGCCGAAGAGGAGCTCGACCCCGGCGTGTTCTGCCCGAACTCGGCGCTGGAGCAGATCGCCGCGATGGACCCTCGGAGCCTGAAGGAGCTGCGAGGGCTCGATGGGCTCAAGGGCTGGTGGATCGAGAGCTTCGGAGAGCGGGTGATCGAGCGGCTCGCAGCCGAGCGGGAGGAGCGGAGCGCCGCCGATCCCCAGGCCTCGCCCCCCGCGCGCAGCGCGGGGGGCTCGCGCGCCAGCCGCCGGCGCAGCCGCCGCAGAAAGAGCGGTCGAGGCGAGGGAACCCGCTAGCCCACCCTCGGGCGCTGGGCCCGAAGCCGCTGCCCGGCTCGCCCCGCGTCGGTGCCCTTGATACCCTGCGCGCGTGGGGGTCCCCTCCGGAATACCTAGAGAGTCCTTCACGCAGCGCCGCCGGCGGTTCTGTGAGGAGATCGGAGAGGGGATCGCGCTGATTCCGGGAGCCCATCTCAGGATCCGCTCCAACGACACCGAGCACCCCTTCCGCCAGAGCTCCGACCTTGTCTACCTGACCGGCTTCGAGCATCCCGACGCGCTGTGTGTGCTCTCGCAGGAGCGCTTCATCCTCTTCGTGCAGCCTCGGGATCCCGCCGCGGAGACGTGGACGGGGCTCCGTCCCGGCGTGGAGGGCGCCGTCGAACGCTACGGCGCGGACGAGGCGCACCCCATCGAGGAGCTCGAGCGACGCCTTCCCGACCTGCTCGCCGGCCGCTCGCGGCTCTTCCACCGCTTTGGCTCGGATGCGGAGCTCGATCGGATCGTCCACTCGGCCCTGAGGGCGCTCGGCGCACGGATTCGCCAGGGGGTCCTGGCGCCCTACGAGTTCATCGATCCCGGCCACGTGCTGCACGAGATGCGGCTTCGCAAGGATGCCGAGGAGCTGCGCATCATGCGGGCGGCGGCGGAGATCTCGCGCGAGGCGCATCACGCGGCGGCCCGGCTGTGTGCTCCGGGCCGCCATGAGTACGAGCTCGAGGCGGAGCTCTTCCGGGTCTTCCGGGGGCGCGGCGGCGCGGGGCCCGCCTACTCCAGCATCGTCGGCAGCGGCGAGCATGCGACGATCCTGCACTACATCGAGAACTCGGGCCCGCTGCGAGATGGCGAGCTGGTCCTGATCGACGCGGGGGTCGAGCTTCATGGCTACGCCTCCGATGTCACCCGCACCTACCCGGTGAGTGGCCGCTTCCGGGGCGCCGCGCGCGAGGTCTACCAGGCGGTCCTGCGGGCGCAGCTCGCGTCGATCGGGTCGATCGCTCCGGGCGTCACGCTGGCCGAGCTGCACCGCGTCGCCGTGCGCTCCCTCTCGGAGGATCTGATCGCGATGGGTGCGCTCGAGGGAGACCTCGACGAGGTGATCGAGAGCGAGCGCTACCGGCGCTTCTACATGCATGGAACCGGTCACTTCCTGGGCCTCGACGTGCACGACGTGGGCGCCTACCGGATCGATGGCAAGCCCCGGCCCCTCGAGCCCGGGATGGTCTTCACCTCGGAGCCCGGGCTCTACCTGAGTGCCCGCGAAGAGAGCACCCCCGAGGAGTTTCGGGGCATCGGTGTGCGGATCGAGGACGACATCGTGGTGACTGAAGACGGGTTCGAAATCCTGACACATGACATTCCGAAGGCGATCGACGACGTCGAAGCCTGGATGCGGGACTGAAGAGGGGGTCTGGGTGGCGAAGATCGATGCACAGGTCGCGATCGAATCGATTCTCAAGGAGAAGCGCTCGTTCAAGCCCGACCCTGCGTTCACGCGCGCGGCACACTGGAACAAGACGACCTACAACCGGATGTGCAAGGAGGCCGAGCGCAACTTCGAGCGCTACTGGGCACGCATGGCCAGGGAGCACCTGACCTGGTTCAGCCCGTGGCGCAAGGTGCTCCAGTGGAAGCCTCCCTTCGCGAAGTGGTTCGTGGGAGGCAAGCTGAACGTCTCCTACAACTGCCTCGACCGGCACCTCGAGGGTCCCAACGCCTGGCGCAGGAACAAGGCGGCGATCATCTTCGAGGGCGAGCCCGGAGACGAGCGCGTCCTGACCTACGCCGATCTGCACCGCGAGGTCCAGAAGTTCGCCAACGTCCTGAAGGAGCTCGGAGTCCGGCGCGGCGACAAGGTGGCGCTCTACCTGCCCATGATCCCCGAGCTGGCGATCGCCATGCTGGCCTGCACAAGGATCGGCGCCGTGCACACCGTGATCTTCGGCGGCTTCTCCGCCGAGTCGATCCGCGATCGCATCCTGGATTCCGGCGCCGTGGCTGTCGTGACCGCGGACGGAGGCTGGCGTCGCGGTCGGGTGGTCGAGCTCAAGCAGGCCGTGGACAGCGCCCTCGAGTCCTGCCCCGACGTGCGGCACGTGGTCGTCGTCGAGCGCACGCACACCTCGATCCCGATGAAGGAGGGGCGCGACCACTGGTGGCACGAGCGCATGCGGACGGCTTCGGACCGCTGTCCGGCCGCAAAGCTCGACGCCGAGCACCCGCTCTTCATCCTCTACACCTCGGGAAGCACCGGCAAGCCGAAGGGGATCCTGCATACGACCGGCGGTTACCTGACGCACGTCACCGTGACCTCGCGCTACATCTTCGACCTGCGCGACGAGGACGTCTTCTGGTGCACCGCCGACGTGGGCTGGGTCACGGGCCACAGCTACGTCGTCTACGGGATCCTCGCGAATGGCGGGACCACGCTCATGTACGAGGGCGCCCCGAACCATCCCGACGTCGACCGGTTCTGGGAGATCATCGACAAGTACAAGGTGAGCATCTTCTACACCGCGCCCACGGCCATTCGCAGCTTCATGCGCTGGGGCGATCAGCACGTCAAGAAGCACCGCCTGGACTCGCTCCGGCTGCTCGGGACCGTGGGCGAGCCGATCAATCCCGAGGCCTGGATGTGGTATCACCGCAGGATCGGCAAGCGGCGCTGTCCGATCGTCGATACCTGGTGGCAGACCGAGACCGGCGGAATCCTGATCACTCCGATCCCCGGTGCGGTCGCGACCCGCCCGGGCTCGGCGAGCAAGCCCTTTCCGGGGATCTTCGCCGAGGTCTGGAACGAGGCGGGCGAGCCGGTCGGTGCCAACGAGGGAGGCTACCTGGTGCTCACGCGGCCCTGGCCCGGGATGCTGCGCACCATCTGGGGCGACTCCAAGCGTTACCGCGAGGAGTACTGGAGCCGCTACAAGGGGGTCTACTTCACTGGAGACGGCGCCCGCAAGGACCGGGACGGCTACTTCTGGCTGATGGGGCGGGTCGACGACGTGATGAACGTCGCCGGACATCGGCTGTCGACCATGGAGATCGAGAGCGCCCTCGTGTCGCATCCCGCGGTGGCCGAGGCCGCGGTCGTGGGTCGGCCGGATCCAATCAAGGGCACCGGCGTGGTGGGGTTCGTCACCCTGGAGGGGAGCGAGACGGTCAGCGAGGCGCTGCGCGAGGACCTTCGCCAGCACGTGGCCCTGGAGATCGGTCCGGTCGCCCGGCCCGACGAGATCCGCTTTGCGGGGTCGCTGCCGAAGACCCGCTCCGGGAAGATCATGCGTCGCCTGCTTCGGGACATCGCCGCGGGTCGCGCTCCCGTCGGCGATACGACGACGCTCGAGGACTACTCGGTCCTGGCGAAGCTGCGCGAGCAAGACGAGGGCTGATCGCCGGTGCGGCTGCTCTGGATTCTGCTGGTGATCCTCGCGGGATCGGTCGCGGGGTTCCTGTTCACGCGCTTCGAGGGGGACGCGCCGGTCATCCAGACCCTCACTGCACCCGTTGCGATCGGCAAGGAGCACGTCCATTCGTTCCGGGTCACAGACGAGGGGACCGGAGTCGAGCGGGTCCGTGTCTGGCTGGTGGCGGGAGGCAAGCGCCAGGAGCTGGCCGACGACCTGTACCCGGGCAACTTCTTTCTCGGAGCCGACCTGCCGATCGAGCGACAGATCGAGGTGACGCTACGTCCCGCGGACCTGGGACTCGCCGACGGTCCTGCAGAGCTGGTCGCCGAGGCGCGCGACTACTCGTGGCGGGGCAACGTATCGACCGTCTCGGTCCCGCTGCGGATCGACATGCGCCCGCCGCGGGTCACGGTGCTGACGGGTCTCACCTACGCGCGCCGCGGCGGGTCCGAGCTCGCGACCTACCAGACGGACGAGAGCACCGTCCGCGACGGCGTCCAGGTCGGACAGACGTTCTTTCCCGGCTTCGTCCACCCGCAGGTCCCCGACCGACGCCTGGCCTTCTTCGCGCTCCCGGCCTCGTCGGGCCCGATTCCGCGCCCCGCCGTCGTCGCAGAGGACCAGGCGGGGAATCGCACGCGGGTCGAGCTCGACCTGCAGGTGATCGAGCGGAGCTTTCCGAGCGACGAGATCCACCTCTCCCGGTCCTTCATCGCGAGGAAGTTTGCGGAGCTGGTCGGGGGCGATCCCGGCGCGGACCTGGCGGCGGCCTATCTGCAGATCAACCGCGAGATGCGGCAGCGCAACGCCGAGCAGATTCGAGAGATCTGCGCACACTCGGGGGGTGAGCGCCTCTGGACCGAGAGCTTTCTGCAGCTTCCCAACTCGCGGGTGGGAGCGCGCTTCGGGGAGCGCCGCACCTATCGCTACGAGGAGAAGGTGATCGATCGCGAGGTCCACCTGGGATACGACCTCGCGTCCACCTCGCACGCCGTGGTTCCGGCCGCCAACGATGGCGTGGTCGTCTTTGCCGGGCCGCTCGGGATCTATGGCAACGTGGTGGTCCTGGACCACGGGCTCGGCCTCTTCAGCCTCTACGGCCACCTGTCCCAGATCGGCGCCGAGAAGGGGAGCCCCGTCGCGCGCGGCGACCCGATCGGGCACACGGGGCAGACAGGGCTCGCGGGTGGCGATCACCTGCACTTCTCCATGCTGGTCGACGGCCACTTCGTCGATCCCCTCGAGTGGTTCGACGCGCGCTGGATCCGGGAGCACCTGGAGTCCGACCTGGCCGCTCCGGCCAGCGCGCCCTCCTGAGCTTCCGTGTCGACGCCGATCCCACCTCGCCGACGCGTGGCGATCCAGCGGAGCCTGCTCGCGTGGTACGACCGGCATCGGCGCGATCTGCCCTGGCGACGCACCCGCGATCCGTACCGGATCTGGCTCTCCGAGGCGATGCTGCAGCAGACCCGCGTGGAGACGGTGATCCCCTACTACGAGCGCTTCCTCGCACGTTTTCCCAGCGTCGACGCGCTGGCTCGAGCCGACGAGCAGGAGGTGCTGCGAGCCTGGTCGGGCCTGGGCTACTACTCGCGGGCTCGCCACCTGCATCGGGCCGCCGGGCTCGTGGTCTCGGAGTTCGGAGGCGAGCTGCCGAGCGATGAGCCCTCGCTGCGCGCGCTTCCAGGAGTGGGCGCCTACACCGCCGGCGCCATCCGGAGCATCGCCTTCGACCAGGCGGCTCCCGTGGTCGACGGCAACGTGACGCGGGTCCTCGCGCGCCTGTTCGCGCTGCCGCGGCCCGAGCCCCGCGAGATCTGGAGCCGGGCGGCTGCGCTCGTGCCGGAGCGACGCGCGGGGGACTTCAACCAGGCGTTGATGGAGCTGGGGGCGACGTTGTGCACTCCCCGAAGCCCGGGGTGCGCACGCTGCCCCTGGAGTCGCCTATGCCGGGCCCGGGCGCAGGGCTCACCCGAGGCGATTCCCGAGGCGCGCCCCCGCAGGCCGCCCATACCGGTTCGGGCCCTGTGCGGGGCGGTCGCCCGCGGCCGGATGCTGCTCCTCTGGAAGCGGCCCTCGAGGGGGCTCCTGGGAGGGCTGTGGGAGCTTCCCAGCATGGAGGGGCGGAGCAGCGAGGCACTGGTCGCCAAGCTCGAGGCTGCGACGGGGGTCCGCACGCGTCCGGGCGGCCGGCTGGGTCGGCTCGAGCACGTCTTCAGCCATCGCCGGCTCGACCTCGAGGTCGTGCGCCTCGAGAGGACCGGCGGCCGCCTGCGCTCCCGCGCGGGGGTCGAGGCGCGCTGGTGCGGTCCACGCGAGCTGGAGCAGCTGCCGCTGTCGCGCCTGTCCCGCAAGACGCTGGCGCTGGCCCGGCGGGTCCGGGGACCGGGATCCGGGTCCGCTAGACTGGAGGGGAGGTCCGGGTCCGGGGTCTCGGTGTGAGCCTTGGCTGGCCCGGTCCGCCAGAGGTCGGGCGATGTGCGCTGCGCCGGACGACGACGAGCTCTTCCTGAGCGAGGTGGCGGACGTCGACCCGCTCGTCCACGACCGTCTCGCCCCCCCGACGCTCACCCGCCGGCCGGCCTCGATCTCGGATCGCGAGCGCGAGGCGCTGCGCGAGCTGGATCGCCTCGTCTCGGGGGACGCTCCCTTCGACCTCTCGGAGTCGGACGAGTTCATCGAGGGGCACGTGCCGGGGCTCGATCCCCGCGTCCTTCGCCAGCTGCGCTCCGGCAGGTACAGCATTCAGGCCGACCTGGACCTGCACGGCTGCGATCGCGCCCAGGCGCGGCAGCGCGTCGAGCAGGGGATCGCCGATTGCCTCGCTCGCGGGCTTCGCTGTCTTCGCATCGTGCACGGCCGCGGCCTCAACTCTCCGGGAAGGCTCCCCGTTCTCAAGACCCAGCTTCCACGCTGGCTGTCTCGCGGTCGAATCGGGCACTGCGTGCTCGCCTACGTGACGGCTCCCGCCCACGACGGGGGGGCCGGAGCCACCTACGTCCTGCTTCGTCGCGCATCGCGTGTGCGTGCTCGCCCGGCTCCAGGGGACTGCCTATGATGGCCGCGTGAGCTCGAGCTTCGGTCAGCTCTTCCGGATCCATACCTGGGGGGAGTCGCACGGCGGCGGGGTCGGCGTGGTCATCGACGGCTGCCCGCCGCGGCTCGCGCTCTCGGTCGACGACGTCCAGGTGGAGCTCGATCGGCGACGCCCGGGCCAGAGCCGGCTCACGACCCCTCGCAAGGAGGAAGACCGGGCCGAGATCCTCTCCGGGGTCTTCGAGGGTCTCACCCTCGGTACTCCCATCCTGATCTGGGTGCGCAACCGCGATGCTCGGCCCGAGGCCTACGAGGCCCTGCGCGACGTCTATCGCCCCTCGCACGCCGACTACACCTACGAGGCAAAGTACGGCATCCGCAGCTGGCAGGGCGGAGGACGCGCCAGCGCGCGCGAGACCGTGGGCCGGGTCGCAGCCGGCGCCGTCGCTCGCAAGCTGCTTCGCGAGGCCGGGGTCGGCGAGATCGTCGCCTGGGTGAGCCGCGTCCAGACGCTCGAGGCCCGGGTCGACCCCGCGCGCGTCACGCGCGAGCGGGTCGAGGCTACGCCCACGCGCTGTCCCGATCCGGAGGCGGCCGCCCGGATCGAGCGCGCCATCGAGGAGGCGCGGGGCGCCGGAGACTCGCTCGGTGGGGTCGTGTCGTGTGTCGCGCGCGAGGTCCCGGTCGGTCTGGGAGAGCCGGTCTTCGACAAGCTCGAGGCCGACCTGGCGAAGGCCCTGCTCTCGCTACCCGCCTGCAAGGGCTTCGAGATCGGGTCCGGCTTCGCCGGAACCGAGCTCCGGGGCAGCGAGCACAACGATCCCTTCTACGTCGATCCGAAGGGCCAGGTGCGGACCCGCAGCAACCGCTCGGGCGGCGTCCAGGGAGGCATCTCGAATGGCGAGGCGCTGCTCCTGCGCTGCGCATTCAAGCCCACGGCGACCGTCCGCGTGGAGCAGGAGACGATCACCCGCTCGGGCGAGGCCACGCGACTCTCGGCGCAGGGGCGCCACGATCCCTGCGTGCTGCCGCGAGCCGTCCCGATGGTCGAAGCGATGGTTGCG
>JBHHYV010000020.1:0-38312 GCA_046757685.1 Myxococcota bacterium | reverse complement strand
GGGTGCGGATCGTGGTGACGGGGGGGGCCGGGTACGTCGGAAGCGCCTGCCTGCGCCATCTTGCGGCCCACGGCCACGAGGTGCTGGCCTACGACAACCTGACGGAGGGCCACCGGGCCGCACTCGCGGGCGCGGCGTTCGTCGAGGGAGACATCGCAGACTCTGGCCGGCTCGCCGGTCTGCTCGGCGACTTCCGGGCGGACGCCGTCCTGCACTTCGCCGCCGCCACCTACGTGGGGCGCTCCGTCAGCGATCCCGCGTTCTACTACCAGAACAACGTGAGCGGAACCCTGAGCCTCCTGAACGCGCTCCGGACGGCGAACGTCCGTCGGCTGCTCTTCTCGAGTACGTGCGCGACCTACGGTCTCGCGCCGGAGTGCCCCATGAGCGAGGAGGCGCCCCAGGATCCCTGCAGCCCCTACGCCCGCACCAAGCTGGCGGTCGAGTGGATGATCCGGGACTTCTCGACGGCCTACGGACTCGGATTCACGCTGCTTCGCTACTTCAACGCGGCAGGCGCAAGCGCCGACGGCGCCCACGGCGAGGATCACCGCCCGGAGACCCACCTGATTCCCCTGGTCCTGCAGGTCCCCCTGGGACGCCGGGACCGGATGAAGGTCTTTGGGGACGACTATCCCACTCCCGACGGCACCTGCATCCGGGACTACGTTCACGTGGCCGACCTCGCCTCGGCGCACCTGCTGGCCATCGAGGCGACGCAGCCCGAAGCGGGCGAGGTCTACAACGTCGGCACGGGAACGGGCAGCTCCGTCCTCGAGGTCATCTCGGCGTGCGCCGAGGTCACGACCTGCGAGATCCCGCTCGAGAGGGTCGAGCGGCGGCCCGGAGACGCCCCGGCGCTGGTCGCCGACCCCTCGAAGCTGCGCGACCGCCTCGGCTGGGAGCCGCGCTACACGGCGATCGACGAGATCGTCGCGAGCGCCTGGCGCTGGCATCGGAGCCACCCCGATGGGTACGCGGACTCCTGAGTCGAGAGCCGAGGCGGGGCAGGGCCGTGCGCACCGGCTGGTCGTGATCTCGCCCTGCCGCAACGAGGAGGCGACCCTCGAGCGAACGATCGCCTGCCTGCGGCGCCAGACGCTTCCTCCAGCTCGCTGGATCGTCGTCGACGACGGCTCGAGCGACCGCACGCCCCAGATCCTCGCCACCGCCCGCGCCGAGATCCCGTGGCTGCGCGTCGTCCGGCGCGCCGACCGGGGCTTTCGACAGGTCGGCTCGGGCGTGATCGACGCGTTCTATGCCGGGCTCGCCGCGGTGGACGTCGAGTACGACTTCGTGGCCAAGATGGACGTGGACCTGGAGTTCGAGCCTACCTACCTCGAGCGTCTCTTCGAGCGCTTCGACGCGGATCCGCTGCTCGCGGCGGCGAGCGGAAAGGTCTTTCGCCGCGAGTCGGGGAGGCGGGTCGAGGAGTTCATGGTCGATGACATGGTCGCCGGCCAGTTCAAGCTCTATCGGCGCGTGGCGTTCGAGAAGATCGGCGGGTTCGTCCGGGCGATCATGTGGGACGGCATCGACTTCCATCGCGCGCGCATGGCGGGCTACCGGACGCGGAGCTTCGACGACGCGGAGCTTCAGCTGACCCACCTGCGCCTGATGGGATCCTCCGAGCGGAGCGTGTACCGCGGTCGGCTTCGCTGGGGTCGCGGCCAGTGGTTCATGGGATCGTCGTGGATCTACGTGCTGGCCAGCGGTCTCTTCCGGATGCGCGAGCGTCCCTTCGTGGTCGGGGGAGCCCTGATCTGGTGCGGCTATCTCGCGGCATGCCTGACGGGAGCTCCGCGCTACCCGGACCGGGCCTTTCGCGAGGACCTCCACCGCTGGCAGCATCGGCGGCTGGCAAAGCTGCTGCGCGGCGCGGGCCCGCGCTAGGGACTCCGGGTGGGCCTTCCCTCGGAACGGGGCTACGACGCGCGGATCGCGGTCGTCGTCCTGCACTACCGAACCCCGGGCCTGGTCCTGCAGTGCCTGGAGACGCTGGTGCCCGAGGTCGATCCGGAGCGAGACCGGGTCATCGTCGTCGACAATGCGAGCGGGGATGAGAGTGCGGCGCGCATCCACGAGGGTCTTCGCGCGCGGCATCTCGCCGGGGTGCGGCTCCTCGTCTCGCCGGTCAACGGTGGTTTTGCCGCCGGAAACAACCTCGGCGTCCGGGCGGTCCGGGCCCGCGCCTACCTGCTCCTGAACAGTGACACGCTGCTGCGACCGGGCGCCGTCGAGCGACTCTGGGCTGCGCTGCAGGACCACCCGGAGGCCGGACTCGTGAGCCCGCGGCTCGAGTGGCCGAGTGGCGAGCCGCAGATCAGCTGCTTCCGATTCCTGACTCCCTGGTCCGAGCTGATCGCGGCGGCGGGAACCGCGCCCGTGCGCTCTCTCCTCGCGCGCTGGGACGTTCCGATTCCCGTTCGGGACGTCGGCTTCGCGCCGGATTGGACGAGCTTTGCCGCCGTCCTGATTCGGGACGAGGCACTGGCGCGCGTGGGGCCGCTCGACGAGGGGTTCTTCATGTACTTCGAGGACGTCGACTACTGCTGGCGGGCGGCGCGCGCGGGCTGGCGCACCTGGCACGAGCCGCGCGCCCGCGTGGTGCACCTTCGGGGCGGGACCTCGCCGGTCAAGGCCCAGAAGGCCCGCGGCGAGCGTAGGCCCTCCTACTACTATGCATCCCGGCGCCGCTACTTCCGCAACACGCGGGGTCGCCTGGGACCGGCGGCGGCCAACCTGATGTGGACCCTGGGACGCCTCGTGTCATGGACGCGCGAGACCTTCGGCCGCAAGGCCCGGCACACCGTCGAGCGCGAGCTCCTCGACATCTGGGCCGCACGATGACGGGACGCCTCCCGGACTTCGCGGTCATCGGCGCGATGAAGTGCGGGACCAGCTCGCTCCACGATCAGCTCGCCGCTCGCGAGGGCTTCTTCATGAGCGATCCCAAGGAGCCGAACTTCTTCAGCGATGACTCGATCTTCGAGCGCGGGATCGAGTGGTATCGGTCGCTCTTCGCGCCGGCGCGACCGGACCAGATCTGCGGGGAGTCCAGCACCCACTACACCAAGCTTCCCACGCACCCCCACGCCTGCTCGCGCATGCGCGAGCACCTCGAGGCTCCGAAGCTGGTCTACGTGTTGCGCGATCCCATCGATCGCATCGTCTCGCAGTACGTCCACGAGTGGACCGAGAACCAGGTGCGCGAGCCGATCGACGTGGCCGTACGGCGGCACCCGCGCTATCGCGCCTACAGCAGCTACGCGCGCCAGCTCGAGCCCTACCTCTCGGCCTTCGGACGCGAGGCCATCCTGCTGGTGGCCTTCGAGCGCCTGGTCTCGGACTCGGATCGCGAGCTCGCGCGGATCTGCGGGTTCCTCGGCGACCCGAGCGCCCGAGACGCCCGCTGGAGGCGGGACCTTCCCCCGCGCAACCTCTCTCGCGATCGGCTCCGCAAGAGCCGCGTACGCTCCGCGCTGCTGGGGCTCGGGCCGGTGCAGGCGGCCAAGAGCTGGCTGCCCCCGGGCTGGCGAGAGCGGATCAAGGCGCGCTGGCAGATGCGGGAGCGGCCGATGCTCTCGCCTCCGGTGAGGGCCGAGCTCGAGGCTGCCCTCGACCTCGATCTCGAGGTGCTCGGGGGCTGGCTACGACGCCCGTTGCGCTGCTCCCGCTGGCGAGACGAGGTGCTGGGCGAGTCCCTCGACTGGTAGCGCGCCGGAGTGGAGGCTCACCCATCGAGCCGCGGATGCTTGCGCAACGCGACCTGGACGTAGTTTCCCAGCCGCGCCGAGATCCGGGGGCCGTAGCGGTCGAGCCCTTCGAGGCCCCTCCAGAGCCAGCGCCCGGGAGCCGCTCGCTCGCCCACGCGCTGCTTGAGCCAGGTCGAGGCGAGCCCGCCGGTCACGATCTCGACGGAGCCGTGGGCCTCGAGCACGCGCCGCATCCACCCCAGCGGCATCGGCCGATAGGGCAGGGGGGGCGGCTTGCGGAGCCGATCGGCGAGCGTCCCGAGTCCCGGCGTATCGGCGAGCAGGCGGCGCGCCAGTCGCAGGGGGAAGAGCAGCGGTCTTGGATTGGCGAGCAGCAGGATCGCGACGCCGCCGGGCCGAAGTACGCGCGCGATCTCGTCGAAGGCTCGCCGCTGGTGCCGCGGGTCGGGGATGTGATAGAGCGCGTGCGCCGAGTACACGGCGTCGAAGCTGCCCGCCCGGAAGGGGAGCGCGCAGATGTCGGCTCGCTCCAGGGTGAAGCGCGCGCCTGCCGCCTCGAGGCGCCTGCGCGCGAGTGCGAGACCCCTCGCCGTGAAGTCGACCCCCGCGTAGCTCTCGCAGTGTTCGAGCAGCGAGAGCTCGGGGTTTCCGCCGCAGCCGCACTCGAGCAGCCGGTCGAGCGGGGCGACGCTCCGAAGGAGGTCCGAGATCCGCTCCCGGTGCAGCGCGTGGAGCCGCCGGCGAATCGGCCCCTCGCCACGGCTGCCGAAGAGCTGCTGGTCGAGGGTTCGACCCTCCCGCTCCCTCCAGCCTTCCCGCTCGTAGAAGTCGCGGGTCTCCCGGCTGCCTCCGGCTGTCTCCTGGCTCGGCCTCACCGCGTGGACTCGAGTCGATCCAGCGCGTCCCGGACCTCGGGGGCCAGGCGAGCGGCCAGGTCGCGGAGGTCTGCGTCGGCTCCGTCGCCCTCGACCGAGCGGGTCGAGAGCCGCACGAATGCGTAGCGGGCACGCCCCCGGGTGGCGTCGACGAGGCGCATCAGCTGCTCGAGCGCGCCGTTCATGGCCCAGCGACCGCTGGGCTGGAACCAGTAGAGGACGCTCTCGCGCTCGTGCCCGCGGTGGACGTGCATGGCTCGCGCGATCATCCGATCCGTCGGGGTGAGATCGATGCCCTGTGCGAGGGTGGATACGATCTCCCAGCCCTGGCCCGGGTAGCAGATCTCGGGATCGTGAGCTCCCTTGCCGTAGCCCGCCCTCCCCAGGTACACCGCCAAGTAGAGCCAGACCGGGTGACGGTCTCTCGCCTCGAAGAGCCGCAGGATGTGGAAGTCGGGCCGAAGGGAGCGGAAGACGTCCGGCTCGAGCCGGTCTTCACGCGTGGCATGCCAGGGACCGAGCTGCCCGGGAAGCTGGATCTCGGCTCGCCGCGCGGTCGGCCGAGCCGACCTCAGTGACCAGGTTGCGAGCGCGGCCGCCGGAAGCGCCAGTGCGAGCACACAGGCGAGGATGCGCGAGGAGCGCGTCACCGCAGCACCCGGGCGAGGACGATCAGGAGCGCGGTCCCTGCGGCGTACGTGAGGAGCCCGAAGCTCTCGTGGAGCACCCCCTGAGCCCAGTCGATGCCGTGCGAGGAGACCATCGATACGGTCACCGCGACTCGGACCAGGTTTCCGAGCACCGCGACCGGGACGACGGCGCCGACGATCGAGAGCCTTCGCCAGGTGCCGTGGGAGAGAAAGAAGGCGATGATCACCGCGAGCGGCAGCATCGTGATGATCGACGTGAGCCCCGAGCAGGCGTCTGCGACGAAGAGGGTGCCCCCGGGGACGAGGATCTCGTTGCCGCTGGAGGCGACGGTTTGACCCGAGAGCTGGAGCAGCTGAACGGCGCTGTGGGTCACGAAGAGCTTGAGCCGGAACAGGAGCTCGTAGGTCAGGAAGCGGGGTGGCGGCACGGCGAGCAGCAGGAAGCCCAGGGGCAGCTGGAGGGGACGGAGCAGCTTTGGACCCCCCACAGCATAGGCCGTGGCCGCCAGCAGCAGCGGAAAGCCCACTCCCGCCACGAAGCCCACGTCGCCCACCACCATCAAGACCTCGAAGCTCGCCGCGGCGAAGAGGACGGCGGCACCCAGCCTGGGTGGCTCCGGGGCGCGAAGGGCCGCTCCAAGCTCCCGGCGCCGCTCGAAGGCGAGCCAGAGGGATACGGCCGGAATCGCGTAGGCATGCCCGTAGTAGCCGTTTCGTGACCACATCATCCAGAGCAGCGTCAATGCGGGCACGCTCGTCGCGAGGGCGAGCGCGCCGCAGACCGCGATCAGGGCATGCTCGGCGCGCGAGACCTGGGATGGCTGAACGGTAGAGATGGGCTTCCTCATGGGGTCGAGCCGGCGCAGGGCCGGAGAGCGCTTCCGTCACGAGAGGATCGGCGCCTCGTCTGCGAGCCTGAGTGGCCGGCATGCGAGTCCCCGGCCAGAATACACTCCCGTAGCGGCTTCGTGCCCTCGCGCGCGGTCTGAGCTTCTGCTGCCCCCGCGCCGATGAGAGGGCGCGTGAAGTCAGCTGCTCGCGATCGGGTCGGGGCCGTCGTGATCGGAAGGAACGAGGGCGATCGGCTCGCCCGTGCACTCGAGGCCGCGGCGCACAGCGTCTCTCGAGTGGTCTACGTCGACTCGGACTCGAGCGATGGCAGCCGCGAGCGCGCGGCGGCCCTGGGAGCGACGGTGATCCACCTGGACGCGCCGCCCTTCACGCCGTCGCGCGGTCGGCAGGTCGGGCTCGAGGCTCTCCTCGAGGTGCAGCCGGACCTCGAGTTCGTCCAGTTCATCGACGGCGACTGCATCCTCGATCCCGATTGGGTCGGACGTGCCGTCCAGCATCTGGAAGCCCAGCACGAGGCAGCCGCGGTCTTCGGACGCCGCCGCGAGGAGCGCACCGAGGAGTCCCTCTACAGTCGGCTGATGGACGTGGACTGGGAGCACGCGCCCGGCTGGGCGAGTCACTTCGGTGGGGACTGCCTGGTGCGGGCCTCCGCGCTGCAGGCGGCAGGCGGCTGGTCGGGGACGACGATCAACGCCGAGGACGTCGACCTCTCGTTCCGGCTGCGGGCCGGGGGCTGGAAGCTGCTGCGCGTCTCCGACCCGATGACCCTGCACGACGTGCGGATGCACCACTTCGGTGAGTACTGGCGCCGCGCGCTTCGCGCGGGCTATGGCTATGCCGAGGTCGGCTGGCGGCACCGGGGAGGAGCGGGACGGCTGCTGCTGCGCCGGATGGCCAGCGCTCTCCTCTACGGGGCACTGCTACCCGTCGTCTTCGTGGCAGGTCTCCCCCTGGCGCCTCTCGTCTCGGTCGCCGTGGCTCTCGTGTACCTGCGCCTCGGGCTCGTCCTCTACCGCTTCGCGCGTCGGCGCCATGCGTCGCGAGCGACGGCGCTGGCCTACGCGGCCCTCAACGTGGCCTGCAAGCCGGCCGCCTGTGCCGGCGCGATGCGCTTCGTCATCGACCGACTCCAGGGCCGCACCCGCCCGCGAGACGCGCTGATCGTGTACCGCGACCGCGGGGCGGGAGGCGACGCTTCCCGCCCATGAGGCTCCGGGATCGGCTCGCCGGAATCTGCCGGGCGGACTGGATCGCGCTCGCGTGCCTTGCGGGCCTGTGGACGATCCCCCTCCTGCTGATCGGGACCCACGGCGACTTTCCCCTGAACGACGACTGGGCCTACGCGCGCACCGTTCGCGCGCTGGTCACGACCGGCCGCTTCGAGCGGGTGCCCTGGACCTGGGTGCCGCTGGTCACGCAGGCCCTGATCGGCGGCGCGTTCGCCAGCGTCGCCGGCTTCTCCCACAGCGCGCTCCGCGCCTCGGGCTGCTTCATGGGTGGGCTCGGGGTGCTGGGCAGCTACGTCCTGTGCCGCCAGGCGGGCGCGCGGCCCGCGCTCGCGACGCTGGCCGCCGCAACCGTCGGCCTGAATCCGGTCTGGCTCAACCTGTCCTACACGTTCATGACCGACGTTCCCTTCGCCACGCTGGTCACCTGGAGCCTGGTGGCGGGGGTGCGGGCCGGCCGCCTGGACTCGTGGCCCGCACTGGGGAGCGCGACGCTACTGGCGCTCGCCGCGATCCTGACACGCCAGACCGGGCTGGCGATTCCTCTCGCGTTTGCACTCTCGATCTGGGCCGCGGCTCCCCGCTCGCGGCGTGCCTGGGTCCTGGGGCTCGTCAGCATCGGAGCTGTAGTCGGTGTCTATGCCGGGGTCGAGTCTCTTCTTCTGTCTCGGGAGGGGAGCAAGCTCTACACCTTCACCGACTACCGCCAGGTCTTCCTCACCAACCCGACCCTGCTCTTCCAGATCGCGAAGAACGGTGTGGTCACGGCGATCTACCTGGGGGCGTTCCTGCTCCCGGTCACGCTCCTGAAGGCGCGCAGGGGCTCCGCGGGGCTCCTCCACGGAGCGGCGTGGGCCGGGGCGCTCGTCGCGGTGCTCGGGGTCTGGAGGATGCACCTGGCGCTGCCCCCGGGCATCAACGTGATTCGCAACCTGGGCTTGGGGCCCGTCGGGATGCGCGGTGCCGACGCCCTGCCTTCGCTCGGACCGGGCTTGTGGTGGATCCTCACGGCAGCGGGAGGGGCGGGCGCCGGGCTCGCTGCGGCCCTGGCTCTCCGCGATCTTGCGCATCGCTGGCGGGTCGGGGAGTGGAGCGCGGGGCGACTCCTGTTGCTGGCGCTTCCCCTGGTCTACCTGGCGCCGCAGATCGCGCGCAGCCCCTACTTCGACCGCTACCTGATGGCGGTGCTGCCTGCGCTCGTGGCGTTCGTGTCGAGCGCCTACGTGGGGGACTCCCCGCCGGCTCGCTGGCGTTGGGCGGCCGCCTCGACGGTTCTCGCGGGGCTCGCCGCCTTTGGCATTGCGGGGACCCATGACTACCTCGAGCGTGCGCGAACCAAGTGGGCGCTCTGTGACGAGCTCTTCGCCCGCGGCATCAGCGACCGTCAGATCGATGCGGGCCAGGAGTTCAACGGCTGGTTCATGGACTTCGAGCATCCCTTTCGCACGACGGTGCGGCTCTGGGTCTACGACGACGAGTACGTGCTCTCGGCCTCTCCCCGGCGCGAGGGCTACCGGGTGGACGCCCGGCGCAGCTATCGGCGCTGGCTGCCCCCGGGACGCGAGAGCGTCTGGGTGCTGCATCGCGAGCGGCCGCCCGAGGGCGACTCTCCCTGAGCGAGCGCGCGCCTACTGCATGTAGCCGAGGCTGCGCAGCCGCTCGAGCTCCTCGGGGCCCAGGTCGAGGCGAGGGGCGCGGGAGCGCGGAAGCTGGGGTGAGAGCAGGGCGTCGAGCGCCTCGACGCGCTCGGGCTCCCGGCTCGCCCGGTCGTCCTGCTCGCCCGGGTCGTGGCGCAGGTCGTAGAGCTCCAGGACGCGGGGCCCCCAGCGCTCGCGGCCGCGCCAGCCCGGCTCGCGGTGGATCAGCTTCCAGCCGCTGGCGCGCGCGGCGAGACTCACGGGAAAGTCCTCCCGCGCCTCCTTGAACATCATCGTCAGGGCGGGGCGCGCGTCCTGCGCCTCGCCGCGCAGCAGGGGCAGGAAGCTCCGGCCGTCGAGCTGGGGCTCGGGCGCGATTCCGAGCCAGTCCAGGATCGAGGGGGCGAGATCGACCAGCCGGACCGTGGGCTCGACCGGATCCACCCGCTCCGGGCCGGCGGGCAGCGGTGCCCAGATCAGCGGGACCCTCGAGGTCGGCTCGTACACGTCGCGCGCAAACACGACGCCGTGCTCGCCAAAGCTCTCTCCGTGGTCTGCGGTCACGACCACCAGCAAGCGCCCTTCCGGTGCGGCCCGGCGCGCCTCGGTCAGCAGCCGGCCGAGCTCGCGGTCGACGTGGGCGATCTCGGCGTCGTAGAGGGCGGCCATCTGGGCCATGGCGCGAGGGTCGTTCAAGACCTCGGCGCGCGCCGCTGCGTCGAGGGTGTACCAGGCGCCGGTGGCCGGGCCCCGGTAGTCGCGGGCCTCGCGATCGAGGAGCTCCGGCGGGGGCTCGTAGGGCAGGTGCGGGTCGTAGTAGTGCACCCATGCGAAGAAGGGCCGGCCCCCGTTGCGCTCGAGCCACTGGATTGCCGAGTCGGTCACCCGGGTGGCGTCGCGGTCCGGTCGCTTCATCCGCAGGCCCCCCCACTCGAGCCCACGGCGGAGAGGCCGCAGCAGCGTCAGCCGGTAGGCGTGCCACGGAAAGGCCGTGAAGTCCCGCACGTCATCGTCGTAGCGGTGAAATCGCGCGCGCAGCCCGGAGCGTTCCCCCTCGAGGGGCCATCCGCTCACGAACGCGCCCGTCACGTAGCCGCTCGAGCGCAGGGGGTCCACGAGGGTCGGAACCTGCCGCGCCAGGCGCATGCTGTTCACGCGTACGCCGTGGTGCGTCGGGAGCAGACCGGTGAGAATCGAGACGTGCGAGGGGGTCGTCCACGGGGACTGCGTGACCGCTCGCTGGAACCTCACGCCGGTCCGCGCCAGCGCGTCCAGGTTCGGGGTGTGTGCGCGCGCGTACCCGTACGCGCCGATCCGGTCCACGCGACAGGTATCGATCGTGACCAGGAGGATCGCGGGCGCATGCGCCCCGGCGACCGCATCCGGGACCTCGGCGGGAATCCAGGAGCCGGCCACGGCCAGCGTTGCCAGCGCCACCGCGAGGGCAGGGACACCCGCCCGGCGACGGCTCGCTCCCCGTGCCGCGAGGAGCCCCACGACGACCGCCGCACCCGCGATCGCGAGCCGGGTGCCCCCGTGGCCCGCCGCTGCAACGAGCCCGAGCGCGCCGGCGAGCCCGAGCCCGCACAGCGCCCCCCAGGTGCGGGCTCGGGCCAGGCCCGGAAGGCGTTCGGACACCCGCACGGCGGCTCGCACCGCGACCCAGGCGAGCGCAGCAAAGGGCAGCAGGATCCAGCCCGGGCCGTAGTGGGACACCCCGACCGCGATCGAACCGCCCGCGAGACCGGCCGCCAGACCGCGCCCCGGTCCCCGGGGTCGACCCAGCCCGTCCGACAGGACCGCGCAGGCGAGGCCGAAGGTTGCGTAGATTCCCACGACGGCGAGCAACGTGCGCGCGTGTGCCTCGACCGTCGCAGGCAGGGGGCCGGAGGCGGCGCACCACTCGAGCAGCCCGGCGAGTGTCGCGAGCCCGACGGCGCAGAGCCGCGCCTCCCCTCTGCTTTCGATCCCGGACCCCGTGTGCAAGCGATCCCCCGTGCGCCCGATCCCGCTTCGTGGACTCGACGGGCGCGTCGGCCGCGAAGAGTCGCACGCCGGAGCCGAAACAGCTATCGGGTAGGCCATGCGAGCCGCGCTTGCGTCGATTCCTGCCCGCCTGTTCTGGATCAGCTGGATCCTGTTCTCGGTGCACTTCGCGACCAACATCGTGCGCGAGCACTACCCCGCGTTCAGTCTGATCGAGCGCGGGGACTTCATCCTCGACGACTACGTGGGCTTCCACGCCGACATCTTCGTCCACACCGACGGTCACGCCTACGTGGGAAACCAGGTCGCGGGCTCGCTTCCAGCGGTGATTCCACTGCTCTACTTCAAGCCGGTCCTCGATGCCCTCCAGGCCTACAGCCTCCGGCGCCTTGCCGAAGGCGGGGCTCCGGAGGCGAGCTACCGGACCGACCGTCCGAACCGGGCAGCCTTCTTCCGCGAGGTCCGCCGTCGCGGGCTGGCGCTTCGCTTCGGCGCCGCCAGCGTGGCGACCTCGGTCTTCCTGATGGCGCCGCTCTCCGCTGCCTTCGTGGCGTGGATGTTCCTGATCCTGCGGAGGCGGGGGGTCGCGGAGGGACGCGCGACGCTGCTGGCGCTGCTCTTCGGCTTCGGGACGCCGGTCTTCTATCGCACCGCACACCTCAATCACAACATGTTCCTGATGATGGTGATCTTCGGGTCCTTCTGGCTCCTGTGGCCCCAGAGCGACCCGGCGCGGCAGGCCGCTCCACCTCGGGCGGCGCGGAGGGTGGCGTGGGCCGGCTTGCTGGCGGGAACGGGCGTCGCCCTCGACTACGCCGGAGTCGTGCCCCTGCTCGCGCTCTATGCCACCCTGCTGCTGCGGCGCTGGCCGACGGCCGGCTTCCGGCGCGCCTTCCTCGAGTCCCTTCCCTTCGTGGCCGGAAGCGTCCCCCCCGTGCTCTTCCTGCTGTGGAGCCAGTGGGACATGTACGGAAACCCCTTCCTGCCGGGACAGTTCCACATGCCGGCGGTGAACTACACCGACCGCGGCTGGCGGGGCATGAGCTGGCCGAGCTTCGGCGTCTTCTGGCGCAACCTGATGGACCCCGCGTGGGGCCTCTACCCCTTCGCGCCCCTGCTCCTGCTGGGCCTGATCCCGGCGCGCCTCCAGCGCGGCGGCGCCCGCCTGCTGCCGCGACCCGAGCGGCGCTTCGTCGTTGCCTTCGGGCTCGCCTTCCTGACCTTCTGCGCCGCCAACCAGTACTCGCTCATGCAGTGGAACACCGGCTTTCGCTACCTGCTCCCGCTCGTCCCTTTCCTGTTCCTGCAGGTGGCCGAGGTTCTGCAGCGCGTCTCGTCGCGCGTCTTCGCCGCGCTGGCGATCCCGGCGGTCGCTCACACCTGGGTGCTCTCGATGGCTCGCTACACCCAGCCCACGCTGACGGCCTCGAGCCCCGCGCCGGTCGTCGAGAGCTGGCGACGGATCCTGACCCAGGGTCCCGAGCTGCCCTGGCTCACGGTGCTGCGGCAGATCACCCCCGATCCACACTCCTTCGTGCACTGGGCGGTCTGGCCCTGGCTCATCCTGGCCCTCGCCTTCGGCCTCTGCGCGGTCCTGTGGACCGTGGGCGAGGGCGCCGCCCGGCGCGCCCGCAGCGGCGCCGCGGCCTCAGTCCTGGCACAAGGATGCCGATGATCGTGAAGGCGCCCGACAGGCCATGCTAGGCTCGCGCCGATCCACCCGATGCCACACAGCCTTCCGAGTGTCGATCTCGTCATTCCCGTCTTGAACGAGGCGCACGTTCTCGAGAAGAGCGTGGAGGTCATCCGCAAGTTCCTGCGCGAGGAGTTCCCCTACCCGGCCCGGGTGGTGATCGCGGACAACGGCTCGACGGATGGCACCGGAGCCATCGCACTCGCTCTCGCGCAGCGCCACCCCGACGTGGAGTGCGTGCAGCTGGCGGAGCGCGGGCGCGGGCGAGCTCTGCGCCTCGCCTGGTCCCGGAGCCGCGCCGACATCTGCGCCTATACCGACGTCGACATCTCTACCGAGCTGGCCGCTCTCGAACGGATCTGTCGAGCGATGGTCGAGGAGGGCTACGACCTGGGAACCGGATCGAGATTGCTTCCGCAGTCCCAGGTCACGCGCGGGCGCAAGCGGGAGCTGATCTCGCGACTCTACAACTGGATGGTGCGGTGGGTCCTGCGCACCCGCTTCTCGGACGCCCAGTGCGGCTTCAAGGCGGTCTCTCGCGCGGTGGTCGAGCAGGTGGTCCCGCAGGTCCGCGACGAGTCGTGGTTCTTCGATACGGAGCTGCTCGTGCTGGCCGAGCGACAGGGCTGGCGGATTCGCGACGAGCCCGTGCGCTGGGTCGACGACGACGACAGCCGGGTTCGCATCTTCTCGACCGCCTGGGAGGACGTGAAGGGCGTGGCGCGGCTACGAATGCTCTTCTGGAGCCGCCGCTATCGTCGCGCGCATCCCCGGCGATCCGGCTAGAAGCTCTCCTCCGCGATCCGGGTCGCGTTGGCCATGAGGGTGAACGTGAGGTTCTTTGCGGGCAGGCTCGGGAAGGTTGCGCCGTCGGCGATCCACAGGTTCGGGAAGTCGCGGCTGCGGCACTGGGGATCGGTCGTGAGCGGTCGCGGGTCGGAGGTCATCGGCAGGGTGCCCGCGTAGTGCACGCTCGCGCCCATCGGGCGCATGCGGGTCATCCAGGGAGGCGCGACGCAGTCCAGCTGCCACAGCAGCCGGCGAAAGCGGCGAGTCGCGCGCCGGACCCGGGCCGCCTCGCCGGCCGCCGGTGAGTAGTCGATGGCCAGGCGCGCGCGGCTCCCGGGCTGGAGCTCCAGTCCCAGGCGGTTCTCCTCGCGCCGTCGGTCCGAGAAGTTGATGTTGACCAGGCCGAGGGCGGCGTGCAGGTCGCGAAAGAGGCGCAGCCCGGATCCGATCGAGGTCGGGAGCGCCGCCACGATCGGGTGAACGAGCGCGCTCTTCAGCGTCGTGACCAGGCCGTGCACGTACTCGGCCGGGCCGCCGGGATCGAAGCCGATCGCGAGCTGGTGGTACTGGTAGCTGGCGGATTCGAAGGGCCGGCCTATGAGCCGGAGATTGACGAAGGGCATCAGCACCTGGCGGTTGTCCATCAGCCCGCCGAGCTCGACGGACTCCGCCGAGTCCCGGCGGATCGACTCGAGCACGATCCGCGAGGTGGCGAGCGTTCCGGCGGCCAGCACGAGCCGCGCGACGTCGAAGCTCTCCCACGCGCCGTCGGCCGCCCGGCGCGCGATCACCTGGTGGATCCGGCCACCCTGGCTGAAGCGGAAGTGGCTGACGAGCCGGCCCGGCAGGTACTCGAAGCGCGGATGCCCCAGGCACTCGCGGAGCGTGACTGCAGGAGTGTAGAGCGCGTCGCTGGGACAGCCCCACAGGCAGCGGCCGGTGTAGCTACAGGCCGCGCGTCCGGCGTGGGGCCGGCTCAAGGTGGCGAGCCGCGCGCGCCCCATCCGGCACTGGAGGCGGGCGCTCGCGACCTGGCGGTGGTGCTCGTAGCGCTCGAGCAGGGTGGCCGAGTGCAGGTCGAGATCCAGCGGCGGCTGGAGCCCCGCATGGACCGGGAACGGGCCCGCCAGGTCGTCGGCCACGCCCGAGATCCCGATCCGGGCTGCGACCCGGGCGTAGTGGGGAGCGAGGGCGGCGTAGTCGAA
Organism: Myxococcota bacterium; assembly: GCA_046757685.1. Taxonomy (GTDB): domain Bacteria; phylum Myxococcota_A; class UBA9160; order SZUA-336; family SZUA-336; genus JBHHYV01. Next base: position 23,683 of record JBHHYV010000020.1, on the reverse strand, counting down.
CGGGAAGTCCAGCAGGTCCCCGTCGTGAAACGGATAGCAGCCGCCCGTCCAGGCCTCGGCGAGCCCCCCGGCGGCGAAGGAGAGCAGGGGCTCGAAGCCGGACGCGCGCCACTCGAATCCGTCGACGCCTCGAAACACGTAGTCCTTGCTCGGCGGGAACCCGTAGTACTCGCTGTCTTCACCGGGCAGGACCAGGGACTGCCAGCGGTCGCCCAGGAAGTAGCGCGTCGGATCGGGCAGGCTGCGCTTCAGTCCATCGAGATCCAGGTCCGATAGCGCAGCGTCGGGTCGAGGGTGGCCGACGTCGAGCAGGCGAACCGCGTGCCCCTTCTCGAGCAGGGTCTGGGCGAAGTGCAGGCCGCTCGGCCCCGACCCGACGACGACGATCGGCTCGCTCAAGCGCGGTCCCGGCGCGTCTCGACCCAGTGCAGGGGAGCGAAGACGGCGGCGGCCAGCAGGGCCGTCGCGATCTCGAGGACCGCTCGCGCCGAGAGCCGGCCCAGCACGGCGATTCCCCGGGGTCCGGGCGGCGCATCCAGAGCCTCGAAGTGGGCGGCAGACGTCTCGAGCAGAGCCACGAGCGCGACGAGACGCCTCCGGAGTGCCGCCTGCGGGAGGAAGCGGGCCGCATAGCCGTCTGCAAGCGCCGCCCGAACGCGACCGCGGCGCGCGATCGCGAGCAGCCGGGCGTCGAAGCGGTCGCCGGGAGTGAGCCCCTGCTCCCGGAGCAGGCGGCGGTAGGCGAGCACGACGCTCGCATCGGGCTCGATCCCCGCCAGGTGATGGCAGAGGGTCCGGCACTCGCGAGCCACCTCGTCGAGCGCCGCCCGATGGCCGGACGTGAGCGAGTCGTCCAGAGGCCTCAGGTTCGCGCGCAAGCTCTCGGCGAGTGCGCTCGGCGCGGCGACGCCGCCCTGGGCAAAGGTCTCGAGCTGGCCCGCGGTGATCGGGAGCAGGGGTCGCAGGATCGGCTCGAGGCCCCGGAGCAGGCTGCGGGTCGGAGCGAGCGGAAGGTGGAGCGGGCGCATCCGGCCGCCCCCACGAGCCTTGCGAATGCGTTCGAGGAGCGCCTTCAGCGTCAGCGTCTCCGGGCCTCCGAGCTCGACCACCTCGCCCGCGCTCGTCTCTCCCGCCGCCAGGCCGAGCAACACATCGACCAGGTCGTCGACATCGAGCGGCTGTATGCGCACCTCCCCGTCGCCGAAGATCGGGGTCAGCGGGGCGCAGGCCAGCTTCGCCAGGCCCTCGAGGACGGGAGCTCCGGGCCCGACCAGCAACGTCGGGCGGACGATCGTCGCGGTGAGCCCGCTGGCGCGGACACTCCGCTCCGCCTCGGCCTTCGAGGCCGCGTAGGGATAGCTCGAGAGGTTCGAGAAACGAGCGGCGATGGTGCTGACGTGGACGAAGCGGCGCACCGAGGCTGCCTGCGCGGCTGTGACGAGTGCGCGCGTCCCCTCGGCGTTGGTCCGCTGGTACTCGGTCGGCCGGGCCTTTCCCGTGACCGCCGCCAGGTGCACGACCCGGTCGCAGCGTGCGAGGCGGGACTGGTAGCTCTGGACGTCGAGCAGGTCGCTGGCGATCACCTCCAGGCCGGGGCGGGCGGGCAGCCTCGCGCTCCCGGGTCGGTGAACGAGCGCCACCACCCGCCCGAAGCGCGCGGGCTCGAGCTTCGCGATCAGCCGGCGACCGACGAAGCCCGAGGCTCCGGTGACGAAGAGTCCCCCCTTCCGGGCTCCGCTGGCGGGGGGGTGCTCAGCCACCGGAAGCCTCGGAGCGAGCTCGGATCAGGCGCGCGCGGGAGAGGAACCGTGCGATGGGTGCGGCGGCCGCGACGCGCCCGACCGGGGAGAGGTGCACGTCGTCGTCGAGAAAGGACTCGGGATGCGCCAGGCTGGAGTAGAGGTCCAGGAAGGGAATCCCGAGCCCTTCGCAGATCGCCTTCAGCCTTCGCTGGGGATAGAGCACGTAGTCCCGATCGCGGGCCAGGTAGTCCTCGCGCAGCTGCTGGGCATAGGGGAACACCCAGACCACCAGCCGGAACCCGTGCTCGCGTCCGAGCTGCATCATCTCGGAGAGCTGCCGCTCGACCGGGAGCCAGGCGGCCGACTGCCAGGCATTCGAGAAGTCGGGTCGGTACTCGAAGGTGTACGCGTCTCCCGCCAGCATCTCTGCCAGGCTCCCGAGGATCGTCAGCCGGTCCTTCAGCCACAGGACCGCGCGGCTGCGGCGCCCGAGCCGGATCAGCGGATTCGAGACGCGGGCCTCGGTCTCGGCGGAGAGCCGATGCGTATCGCCGACGATCCTGCCGTTCTCGATCCGGAACCCATGGAGCGTGTGGTGCAGGTCGTTCAGCACGAAGGCCACGGCGACCAGGTCGGGCTCGAGCGCCAGCCCGAACTTGCGGAGCCACTGCAGCTCCTGCCAGTCGGTGTATCCGGGGGTCGAGCTGTTGACGATCTCGACGGGGGCGAGTCGCGGGTCCGAGCGCAGCGCCTCGGAGAGGTGGTCGACATAGGTATCGCGCGGCCCGTCGCCGTAGTATCCGACGGAGTCGCCCAGCACCAGCAGCCGAAACGGGTGTGGCTGCGCGCCGCGAGAGACGGGGTCGCCCAGGAATCCCTGGAGGTTCACGCGGCCGCGCCCCGGCCGGAGGCGGTAGACCATGTCGGGGTCGTAGACCGCCCAGAACCCCTCCGCATCGCCGGCCACTCCCGCCTGCGTCCGCGCACGTGCAACCGCGAGAGCGTCGGTCACCCGTAGACCGATCTCCAGGCCCGCCAGGCCGAGAATCGCGATCGCCGCGAGCGTCCCGCCCAGGAGGGCCAGGCGCAGGCCCATCCGTCCCCGTCGTCTCGAGCTGCGTGTGGGCGTCGCCATCGTCTCGTGCGCCACTCCCCAAGCTCCCGCACCCGCGCGGCGGGCGTCCTGCGCCGCCGCATCGAGGGCGAGATCGACCGGCCCCCCTTGGTGTCTCGGCCGGGCGGTCGATAAGGTGCAGCGACATGCTCCACTCCGCGATCCCCCCAGCCGAGAGTTCACGCCGGCGGGGCCCGACCCTGCGGATCCTCGCCCTCCTGGGGGCCGCAGCGGGGAGCCTGGGCGTGGCTGCGCTCTCCGACGCGGCGCGCGCGAGTGCACTCGAGACCGGGCGGCTCCTCTTGTGGGGCGGCCTGGGAGCGCTGGGGCTGGCGCTCGCGGGCTGGAGCTACGGCTGGCTCCGCTCCGTCTCCAGCGGGAATGCCCCGGGCCACCCGGCGGGGGGGAGCGCGGCGCGATCCAGCCCGGTCCGGCCGCGACCTCGCGACCTGTGGCTGCTCGCCGGAGCGCTGCTGCTGGCGGTGGGGCTGCGCCTTCCGGGGCTCGACCGGGGCCTCTGGTACGACGAGATCACCACGCTCGTCGAGTTCGTCCGGCTGCCCGCGAGCGACCTGCTCCGGACCTACACGTCCCTCAACAATCACCTTCTCTACAGCCTGCTTGCCCATGGATCCATTGGGCTCTTCGGAGAGCATGTCTGGAGCCTCCGGCTCCCCGCCGTCGCGTTCGGAGTGGCCGGCGTGGCTGCAGTCTGGGGAGTCGGGGGTCGCATCGCGAGTCGGGCCGAGGCGCTGCTGGCGGCGCTGCTCGTCGCGACCTCGTACCACCACGTGTGGTTCTCGCAGGACGCTCGCGGCTACACCGGCCTGATGTTCTTCGCGATGCTCGGCACCTGGATCTTCCTGGCGGCGCTGCAGCGCCGCTCCCCGGGTCTGTGGCTCGGCTATGCGATCGTCCTCGCCCTCGCGATGTACACCCACCTCTCGGCGGTCTTCGTGTTCGCCACGCATGCCTTGATCTGGGTGGCGCTCGGGCTGCGCGAGCGCCAGATCGGCGACACACGCTTCGCGGGGGCCGCGAGCCTGTGGCCACTGGCCGGGTTCGCGCTCGGAGCTCTGCTGGTCTTCGACCTCTACGCGCTGCTCCTGCCGCAGATCGTGGCGGAGTTTGCGGCCAAGGCGGGAGTCGAGAGCGTCGAGCCCGGGGTGGCGGAGTGGAAGAGCCCGCTGTGGACGCTCCTCGAGATCGTCCGCGGCCTGCGCGGCGGCATGGCCTCGTGGGGAGCGGCGCTCGCGGCTGCGGCGGTCGGTACCCTCGGGCTCCTGGACTTCGCCCGCCGGGACCGCGTCACGCTGGCGCTCGTGGTCCTGCCGCCGCTCTCGACCCTCGCCGCTCTGCTCGCGCTCGGATTCCACATCTGGCCGCGCTATGGCGTGGTCAGCCTGGGCTTTGCGGCGCTGACGGTCGCGCGCGGCACGTTCGTGGCCGGGACCTGGCTGGCGCGATCCCTGGGCTGGCCCCAGCGAGCCGCGCGTGGGGCGATCGCGGTGCTCGGGGTGGCCGCGTCGCTGGCGTCGGTCGGCGCGAACTACCGGCTGCCGAAGCAGGACTTCGAAGGCGCGCGCGACTGGCTGGAGGACCAGCGCGCGCCCGGGGAGCGGGTCCTCACGGCGGGCCTTGCGATCTTTCCCTACCGGGAGCTCTACGCGCCGGCCTGGACCCCGGTGGAGAGCGCGGCGGACCTCGAGCGGGTCCGGGGTGGGTCGGACGCCTCGTGGCTCGTCTACTTCTCTCCCGCGCACCTGGGCGCGATCTACCCCGCCCTGTACCGGGAGATCCAGCGCCGTTACGCGGTCTCGCGGGAGTTCCCCGGAACCCTCGGCGGCGGGACGATCTACGTCTGTCACTCCGCGCCCGCCCCTGCGGATCCCCGACCGGGCCGATGAGCGGGGGGCGTGGCCTGCGGATCGGGATCGATGCCACCTGCCTGGCGTCGCGGCGCGGCTACGGCCGCTTTCTGCGCGAGCTGCTGCCGCCCCTGGGCGAGAGGGCGCGCGCGGCGGGCCATGAGCTGCTGCTCTTCCTGGATCGCTCCACCGAGGTGGACCTGGACGGGATCGATCTGCCGGCGGTGCGGCCCGCGACCTCGCGCAGCCAGGCCGAGGCGGCCTCGGCGCGCAGCTCTCGCGGTCTTGGAGACCTGCTGGCGATGGGCCGGGCCGTCGCCCGCGAGCGCCTCGACGTGATGTACTTCCCGTCCGTCTACAGCTTCTTTCCGGTGCCTGGCCGGACGCCGGTGGCGGTGGGCTTTCACGATACGATCGCGGAGCGTTACGGCCACGTCGTCTTTCCTAGCCTGCGCACGCGCTGGCTGTGGCGAGCCAAGGTCCGCTGGGCTCGCAGGCGCGCCCAGGGAATCGTCACCGTCTCGGAGTGGTCGAGGGATTCTCTCGCGGATTACTTCAAGATTCCCCGAGGCCGGATCTTCGTGACGGTCGAGGCCCCCGGGTCGGCCTTTCAGCCGGCGCGAGACGCGGGCGCCCGGCGCGCGTGGCTGAGGCGCAGGGACCTCGATCCCGACGCCCGCTACCTGATCTACGTGGGTGGCTTCAACCCGCACAAGAACCTGGCACTCGCCCTCGATGCGTTCGCGAGCGCGCTCGCGCGCACTCCAGACCTGCACTGGCTCTGGGTGGGTGACGCGCAGGGCGATCCCTTCCACGGCGAGGTCGACCGCTTGAGCGAGCGCATCGCCGAGCGCGGACTCGGCGAGCGGGTCCACTGGGTCGGGTTCGTCCCGGACCCCGAGCTCGTGGAGCTCTACTCGGGGGCGCTCGCCTGCCTGCTGCCCTCGCTCGAGGAGGGCTTCGGGCTGCCGGCCGTCGAGGCCGCTGCCTGCGGCGCACCCTGCGTGGCGACGCTGCGCAGCCCCCTGCCGGCCCTCCTCGAAGGGGGCGGGCTCTTCGTGGATCCCGGGTCGAGGGAGGCGCTCTCGGCCGCAATCGTGCGCCTGGCGACCGAGCCCGGCCTGCGGGACCGGCTCGGAGCCGTCGCGCTCGAGAGGGCGCGGGCGCTCTCGTGGGAGGCCACGGCGGGCGCGACGCTCGAAGCGCTCTGGAAGGTCGCGGAGGCGGGACGGTGACCGGTCTTCGCTTCGCGATGGTGACGACCTTCTATCCTCCCTACCACTTCGGCGGCGATGCCGTCTTCATCCGGCGTCTGACCCACGCGCTGGCGCGCCGGGGCCACCGGGTCGACGTGCTCTGCGACGTCGATGCCTTCGACGTGCTGCGTCTGGGTGAGCGGCCGCCGCCGCTCGAGGAGCCGGAGGGAGTGACGCTCCACCCGCTGGAGTCGCGCTTCGGGCGGCTCTCGACGCTGGCGACCCAGCAGACGGGTCGGCCCCTGGTGCACGGACGCCGGATCCGCTCGATTCTCGAGTCTACCCGGCCCGACGTGATCTACTTTCACAACGTCTCGCTCGTGGGGGGGCCGGGCATCCTGCGCTACGGGCGGGCGCTCAAGCTCTACATGGCGCACGAGCACTGGCTCGTGTGTCCGAGCCACGTGCTCTGGCGCCACGGTCGCGAGCTGTGCACCGGTCGCCAGTGCCTTCGCTGCGTGCTGCACTACCGCCGCCCGCCCCAGATCTGGCGCTACACGGGCCTGCTCGAGCGCGAGCTTCATCACGTCGATGCGTTCGTCTCGCCCAGCGCCTTCAGCGCGGCCAAGCACCGGGAGCTGGGCTTCCCGCGCGATCTCGAGGTGGTGCCCTACTTCCTGCCCGATCCGGACTCGCCGCACGAGCGGGAGGAGGCGCGCGCGGGAGACGCGAGCGATCGTCCCTACTTTCTCTTCGTGGGCCGCCTGGAACGGATCAAGGGGCTCCAGGACGTGATCCCGCACTTCGGGGAGGACGCGCCCGCCGACCTGTGGGTGGTCGGGACCGGCGAGTTCGAAGGGGCGCTTCGCGAGCAGGCGAGCGGCCTGGATCGCGTGCGGTTCCTGGGGCCCAGGACACCCTCGGAGCTTCGGGCCCTCTATCGCCGGGCGCTGGCCGTCGTGGTCCCCTCGGTGTGCTACGAGACCTTCGGCATCATCCTGCTCGAGGCCTTCCGCGAGGGGACACCCGTCCTGGCCCGTGCGCTCGGGCCCTTCACGGAGATCGTCGAGGGCAGTGGCGGAGGCCTGCTCTTCGCCAGCGACGCCGAGCTGGGGCGCGGGCTGCGGCAGCTCGCCGCCGATCCCGCGCTGCGCGAGCGGCTCGGGGAGTCCGGGCGCAGGGCGTTGCTCGAGAGGTGGACCGAGAGCGTGGTGCTGCGCCAGCTCTTTGCGCTCATCCGCCGGGTGGCCGAGGCTCGTGGACTCACGCGCGTGCTGCGGAAGCTCGATACGCTGGACGGGGCCGACCGGCTCGATCGAGACCGGGGGCATCCGCAGCTGGAGGGTCGATGAAGGCGTTGATCACGGGAGGGGCCGGATTCATCGGCTCCCACCTTGCAGAGCGGCTGCTGGCCGATGAATGGGAGGTCTGGATCCTCGACGACCTCTCGACCGGAGCCATGCGCAACATCGATCCCTGGGTCGGGCACGAGCGCTTTCACTACCGCATCGGCGACGTCTGCGAGCCGGAGCTGGTCGGCGAGCTCGTCGACCGGGTGTCGGTCGTCTTCCACCTCGCGGCCGCAGTGGGCGTGAAGCTGATCGTCGATCATCCCACCCGGACGCTCGAGACGAACGTTCGCGGAACCGAGGTGGTGCTGCAGGCGGCCGCGAAGAAGGGCAAGCGGGTCGTCGTGGCGTCGACCTCCGAGGTCTACGGCAAGGGCGTCAAGCTGCCCTACTCGGAGGGCGACGACCTGCTGCTCGGAGCCACCTCGAAGAGCCGCTGGGGCTACGCCTGCTCGAAGGCCCTCGACGAGTACCTGGCGTTCGCCTACTTCCACGAGCGGGACCTTCCGGTCCTGATCGCGCGCTTCTTCAACACCGTGGGGCCGCGACAGGTGGGCCGCTACGGGATGGTGGTTCCCACGTTCGTGCGTCAGGGCCTGGCGGGGGACGACATCACCGTCTACGGCAGCGGCGAGCAGCAGCGCTGCTTCGGCCTGGTGACCGACGTGGTCGAGGCCCTGTGCCGCCTGGTCGCCACCGACGCCGCCTTTGGCCGGGTCTTCAACATCGGCAACGATCAGGAGGTCTCGATCAACGCCCTGGCCGAGCTCGTGCGCGAGCGGACGGGCGGCCGCTCGACGGTCGTCCACGTGCCCTACGAGCGTGCGTACGGGCCCGGCTTCGAGGACCTGGGTCGGCGGATTCCCGACCTGTCCCGCCTGGAGCAGACGATCGGCTTCCGCCCGCGCACTCCGATCGAGTCGATCGTCGACATCGTGATCGACGACATGCGAGCGCGTGGGGTCTCTTGAGGGATCTCCCGCCACTGGTGCTCGCCTACCACTCGATCTCTCCCGGTCCGCCTCCGCTGTGCCTGTCGACGTCCGAGCTCGAGGGCCAGCTCGAGGCACTCGAGGGGGGCGGCTACCGGAGCCTGCCGCTCGCGGTGCTGGTGAGCGCCCTCGAGGCGAATGCGCCGCTGCCCCCGGCCCGCTTCGGGGTCACCTTCGATGATGGCTACCGCGACTTCGCCGACGCGGCCCTGCCGGTGCTGGAGCGGCGCGGGATCCAGGCGACGCTCTTCGTGACCGCTGCGAGCGACCGGAGGGAGCTTGCGAGGGGGATTCCGGGCGCGCGCCTGCTCGACCTGGAGGCGCTGGGCGAGCTGGCGCAGCGCGGGGTCGAGATCGGAGCGCACGGGCTCGCTCATGTGGACCTGACGCGGCTGGACGATGCGGCGCTCGACCGCGAGCTCGGCGCATCGCGCGAGATCCTCGAGTCGCGCACGGGTCGCAAGGTCGAGCTCCTGGCCTACCCCTACGGTCGCTTCGATCGCCGCGTGCGCGCGGCAGCCGCGCGCCGCTTTCGGGCCGCCTGCACCACCCAGCTCGCGCCGGTCTCGGCTCTCGCCGACTGCTTCGCGATTCCCCGCATCGACGCGTACTACCTGCGATCGCCCCGGCTGCGTGCGCGCCTGGCGGAGGGGCGCGCAGGGGCGCGGCTGCGCGCCCGGCGCTGGCTGCGTCGACTTCGCGGCTCCGAGCCCCGCTGGCCTCGGGGCGTGTGGGGTCGCTCTCGGGGGATCGGCTCGCATCGGGGCGAGGGTGGCCGCGGCCCTTCAGCGGAGGGCGGGGATGTCGCGTGAGGCGCGGCCGTGGAAGGGGCCGGTCAGCATCGTGGTCCCCGCCTACAACGAGGAGGCCGGGATCGAGGCCGCGGTCGACGCCCTGCGCGCAGTGGTCTCGCAGCTGGGAGAGGGCAGCGAGCTGATCGTCGTCGATGATGGCTCGAGCGATTGCACGGCTGAGCTCGCGGAGCGGGCCGGGGCGCAGGTCGTCGTCGAGCCCGAGAACCGGGGCTACGGAGCCGCCCTCAAGGCCGGCATCGTCCGCGCGGTGCACGATACGATCGTGATCACCGACGCCGATGGCACCTACCCCGCGGCGGCGATCCCGGGGTTGCTCGAGTTCGCCGGCGACTACGACATGGTCGTCGGCTCGCGCGAGGGTGAGAACGTCTCGATTCCCGCCATCCGGCGGCCGGCCAAGTGGGTGCTGAAGCATCTGGCGAGCTACCTGGCCGGGCGGCGGATTCCGGACCTCAACTCGGGCCTGCGCGTGATGCGCCGCTCGCTGATCGAGCAGTACGCCCACCTGCTTCCGCAGGGCTTCTCCTTCACCACCACGATCACGCTCGCGGCGCTCTGTGGCGGTCACCTGGTTCACTACCACCCGATCGACTACTACGCGCGGGTCGGGGATTCGAAGATCCGTGCCTTCCATGCCGCGGAGTTCCTGCTGCTGGTCCTCCGGACGGTCGTGTACTTCAATCCGCTCAAGGTCTTCCTGCCCCTCGGCGGGATCCTCTTTGCCGGGGGCCTCGCAAAGTTCATCTACGATCTCTTCATCGGGAACCTCTCCGAGACCGCCCTGCTCGGCTTCCTGGGAGGGGCGATGCTGTGGGCCCTGGGCCTGCTCTCGGACCAGATCTCGAAGCTGGCGCTTCGCGGGAGCCTGCGATGAGCCTTCGCTCGCGACCGACGGCCGGGGGTCGCGGTTGAGCGACGCTGCCGGCGAGCCCGGGATCGCCGGGGCCCGCAGACGCTGGGGGGTCTTTGCGCTTCGCCTGGCGGTCACCGCAGGCGTGCTGGCCGCGCTGGGTCTGTGGCTCCCGATCGCGGCACTGCGCGACGCGATCCTCTCGGTCCCGCCACTGCTCTGGCTGGGGGCGCTCGGCGCGTTCGCAGGCGGTCATGCCATCGCCGCCCAGAAGTGGCGGCTTCTGCTTCGCTCGACGGGAGCCGAGGCCCGCATCCGAGATGCCTTCCGCGCCCACGCGGCGGGGCTGTTCGCGAACCTGTGCCTGCCTTCTCTGGTCGGCGGCGACGTGGTGCGCGCCGGGATCGTGATCGCTCGCGCCGGTCGGCCCGAGGCGGTCGCATTGGCGGGTGTCGCCGATCGCGTCATCGATACCGCCGCGCTGATCGTCCTCGCCTGCACCGGCGCCGCGCTGGCTCCCGAGCGGATCGATGGAGCCGGAGGCAGCGTCCTGGCCCTGGCGGGAGGCTCGATCCTGGTCGCGGCGGGCGCGGGCCCCTGGCTGCTGCTCCGGGTGCGGCCGGGTCACGCCCCCGAGCGACTGCGCCCACTGCTGGCAAAGCTCCAGACGGCGGTCCGGACGCTGATCGGGCGTCCCGCTGTGGCGGTCGGCGTCTTCGTCCTGAGCCTGGCCGTCCAGGGGGGGTTCGTGGCCCTGAACCTGGTCCTCGGCCGGGAGATGGGAATCGAGGTGGCCCCCACGGTGTGGCTGCTGGTGTGGCCCCTGGCCAAGCTGGTCGCACTGGTGCCGATCAGCCTGGGCGGCATCGGCGTGCGAGAGGCGGCGCTCGCGACCCTGCTCCTGCCGGCCGGGGTGCCCGCCGAGCTTGCAGTCGGTCAATCGCTGGTCTGGGAGACCCTGCTGGTCTCGCTCGGTGCCCTGGCCGGCTCGGCCGCGCTCTGGCTCGGGCGTCGAGACGCGCGCCAGCGCGCCGCGGGCGCGGCGCCGTGAGCGGGCGCCGCGTGATCGTGCTCGGGGGCGGGCCCGCGGGTCTCGGTGCCGCGCTGGGCCTCGCCGAGCGCGGGTTCGAGGTGACGCTCCTGGAGCGCGGCGACGCGGTCGGGGGCAACGCCGGGAGCTTCGAGCTGGCGGGGATTCGGGTCGACTACGGGAGTCACCGCCTGCACCCGGCCTCGGACCCCGCCGTGCTGGCCCGGCTGCGTGGCCTGCTGGGCGATGATCTCCTGGAGCGGCCGCGCCATGGGCGGATCCGGCTGCGGGGTCGCTGGATCCACTTTCCCCTGCGGCCGCTCGACCTGGCCCTGCGGCTTCCGCCCGGCTTCGCCCTCGGGGTCGCCTGGGATGCCTTGCGGCGGCTCCTGCCGTCTCCGTCGTCGCGCGCCTCCGAGGCCGGCGAGACCTTTGCCAGCATCCTCGAGCGCGGCCTGGGACGCACGATCTGCCGCGACTTCTACTTCCCCTACGCGCGCCGGATCTGGGGACTCGAGCCGGAGCAGCTCTCCCCGGTCCAGGCGCAGCGCCGGGTGGGCTCGGGGTCCCTGGGCAAGCTGGTGCGGCGACTGCTGCCTGGGGGCAGCGGTGGGGGCGCTCCGCGCGGGATCTTCTACTACCCCCGACGCGGCTACGGACAGATCTCGGAACGGCTCTGTGAGGCGGCGATCGAGGCGGGGGCCGACGTTCGCCTGGGCTGGTCCGTCGTGCGCTGGACGCGCACGCCCCCGGAGCTCGAGGTCTGGGCCGCTCCCCGATCGGGTGGCGCTCCGGAGCAGATGAGGCTGGTGGCGGATCACCTGTGGTCCACGATTCCCGTCGCGCAGATGGCGCGCATGTGCGAGCCGGTCGCGCCTGCCGAGGTGCTGCGCGCGGCGCAGAGCCTCAAGCTGCGCGCGATGCTGCTGGTCTACCTGGTGCTCGAGCAGGATCGCTTCAGCGAGTACGACGCCCACTACTTTCCCGGCGCCGACATGCCCCTCACGCGCCTCTCGGAGCCGAAGAACTACGCGGCCCTCGACGGACCCCGGGGGCGCACGGTGCTCTGCTGCGAGGTGCCCTGCTCGCCCGAGGACGAGATCTGGACACGGGATCCGGCGGAGCTGGGTCGGAGCCTGCTCGATGCCCTGGCGCGCGCAGAGCTTCCGTCTCCCGGGCGGCTGCTCGAGGTGGTCGTGCGGCGCCTTCCGGCGGCCTACCCGGTCTACGAGCGGGGATGGGAGAGCGCGTTCGCCACCCTCGACGCCTGGATCGGAGCCCAGCCCGGTGTGCTGAGCTTCGGACGCCAGGGCCTCTTCGCTCACGACAACACCCACCACGCGCTCTACATGGCGGACGCCGCAGTCCGCTGCCTGCGCGACGATGGGAGCTTCGACCGCGAGGCCTGGGCCCGGTACCGCACGATCTTCGAGACCCACGTCGTCGAAGACTAGGGGCCGGGGAGCCGGCGGGACGCGGAGCGCCTTCCGGCGGCCAGGAGGGGAGGGGGCGCCGCGGCCGGCGGCCCGCTCAGCCCGCGACGCGGGTCAGCGCGATCCGGACGGGGTCACGACCGAGCTTTGCCCGGTGGACCGAGGCGTCGGCCCCGGGAGGTCCGTCGAGCTCCAGCTCGAGGGCCAGCGTCTGCTCCGAGACGTAGTCGCGAAACTCGAGCGTCGCTTCACGCGCGGCGGGCGGCAGCTCGAGCTGGAGGGTGATCCGATCCGAGACATGCAGCCCCGCATCCCGGCGGGCCTGCTGCACCAGCCGGACCACGTCGCGGGCGAGCCCCTCACGTTCCAGCTGGGGATCGAGCTCGGTATCGAGCACGACGATCGCGTCGTTCGACGGAAGCGCCTGGCACTGCACTCCGGGATCGGCCTCGAGGCCCAGGCTGAACTCGCCCGCCTCCAGGCGGACCCCCGCGAGCTCCACGCGCCCGTCCTCGAGGGCTCGCCACTCCCCCGAGCGCGCGGCGCGCACGACCGGCTGCATGGCTGCGCCCAGGCGCGGACCCAGGGCGCGCGCGTCGAGCTGGAGCCGGAAGTGGGCGAAGCGCTCGATGTCCTCCGAGAGGGCGACCTCCTTCACGTTGACCTCTTCCTGAATCAGCTCCAGGTAGGGCGCGAGCGAGTCGACTCCCCGGCCCGCGAGGGTGAGCTTGCGCAGCGGCTGGCGCACGCGTACGCCTGCGGAGCGCCGCAGCGCCAGCGCCGTCGAGCACACCTCGCGCGCCCGGTCCATCTGGGCCACCAGCGCGCGCTCCTCGGGAAGGGCCGTCGCATCCGGCCAATCCTGGAGGTGCACGCTCTTCGCGCCCGTGAGTCCCCGGTAGATCTCCTCCGAGAGCAGCGGGAGCAGGGGCGAGGCGACGATGCACAGGTGACGGAGCGCCGTGTAGAGGGTGTCGTAGGCCGCGCGCTCCGTCGTTGCGCCGTGGCGCCAGAAGCGGTCGCGGCTGCGCCGGATGTACCAGTTGTTCAGCGCGTCGACGAAGCCCGATACGGCCCCGCAGGCACCCGAGAGGTCGTACGCATCCATGCGCTCGCACACCCGCTCGCAGAGCTCGCGCGTCTTGGCGAGCGCGTAGCGGTCGAGCACGTGCTCCGCGTCGGTGCACTCGCGCGCCCGCACCCCCTCGGAGTTGGCGTAGAGGCAGAAGAAGGAGTAGGCGTTCCAGATCGGATTCAGGACCCTGCGGACGATCTCGCGGATCCCCTGGCCCTCGCGGTCGATCTGCAGGTTGAGCCCCCTCAGGATGGGCGACGCGATCAGGAACCAGCGCAGGGCGTCCGCGCCGTGCGTCTCGAAGACCTCTTCGGGGCTCGGGTAGTTGCGCAGCCGCTTCGAGAGCTTCTTGCCTCGCTCGTCGAGGACGATCCCGTGGCAGATGCAGTGCTCGAAGGGCGGGCGGTCGAAGAGCGCGGTCGCCAGCACCATCATCGTGTAGAACCAGCCGCGCGTCTGCCCGACGTACTCGGTGATGAAGTCGGCGGGAAAGTGGGCCTCGAAGTGCTCGCGGTTCTCGAACGGGTAGTGCAGCTGCGCGAAGGGCATCGACCCCGACTCGAACCAGCAGTCGAGAACCTCGGGCACCCGGCGCATGACGCTGCGACCCGTGGGATCGTCGGGGTTCGGGCGCGTGAGCGCGTCGATGTCCGGTCGGTGCAGACTCTGCGGCGCCCGGCCGAAGTCGCGCTCCAGCTCCGCAAGGCTGCCGTAGACGTCGACCCTCGGGATGCGCGGATCGTCGCTCTTCCAGACGGCGATCGGTGTTCCCCAGAAGCGGTTGCGGCTGATCGACCAGTCGCGCGCCCCCGCGATCCACTTGCCGAACTGACCGTCGCGCACGTGCTCCGGGATCCAGTCGATCTCGCGGTTCAGCTCGACCATGCGCTCGCGGATGGCGCTGACCCGGACGAACCAGGACGAGACCGCCCGGTAGATCAGGGGCTCGTCGGTGCGCCAGCAGTGCGGGTAGCTGTGCACGAGCGTTTCGTGTCGCACCAGGGCGCCCCGCTCCCGCAGGTCGCGTACGATCGGGGCGTTGGCATCGAAGACCCGTTGCCCCTGCCAGGGCGGGACCTCCGCGGTGAAGCGGCCCGCGTCGTCCACGGGGCAGACCAGCTCGATCCCGGCCTCGCTGCATACGTCCATGTCATCCTCGCCGAAGCCCGGGGCGATGTGCACGATTCCCGTGCCCTCCTCGGTATCGACGAAGTCGGCGGCGAGCACCCGGAAGGCCCCGGCCTCGGCGCGCTCGGCGAAGAAGGGGAAGAGCGGGCGGTAGCGGCGGTCGCGAAGCGCGCTCCCCGGCAGCGTTCGCAGACGCGCCGCCCCTTCGAGCTCGTTCGCGTACTTCTCGGCACACGCAGCGCCCAGGACGATGCGGCGGTCGCCGAGGCGGAAGATGGCGTACTCGATCTCGGGGCCGACGGCGATGGCGAGGTTGGAGGGCAGCGTCCAGGGCGTCGTCGTCCAGACCCAGAGCTCGAGCGGTCCGTCGTCGCCTGGCCCGGGCTCGACCTCGAAGCGCACGGTGATCGCCGGGTCCTGTCGGTCCCGGTAGCAGTCGTCCTGGCGGGTTTCGAAGTTGGAGAGCACCGTCTGCGCAGCCCACGAGTAGGGCATGACCCGGAAGCCCTCGTAGAGCAGGTCCTTCTCCCACAGCTGCTTCTGCGCCCAGAGCAGCGACTCCATGTAGGAGAGGTCCATCGTCTTGTAGTCGTTGCGGAAGTCGACCCAGCGCGCCTGTCGCGTGACGTACTCCATCCAGGCCTCGGTGTACTGCAGCACGGAGCGCATGCAGTGCTCGTTGAAGCGCGCGATTCCGAACTCCTCGATCGCCTCGCGACCCGAGATGCCCAGCTCCTTCTCCGCCTCCATCTCCGCGGGGAGCCCGTGACAGTCCCAGCCGAAGCGTCGCTCCACGCGCCGCCCGCGCAGGGTCTGGTAGCGCGGCACCACGTCCTTCACGTAGCCGGTCAGCAGGTGGCCGTAGTGGGGCAGGCCGTTGGCGAAGGGGGGGCCGTCGTAGAAGACGTACTCGTTGGCGCCCCCGGGGCGGTTCGCCACGCTGGCCTCGAAGATCCGCTCGCGCCGCCAGTACTCGAGCACGCGTCGCTCGAGGGCGGGAAAGTCCGCTCGCGTGGGCACGTCGGGATAGGCGGGCTCGGGGCTGCGCATGGCTCTCCGTGGGGGGCCTGGGGCCTACGGAAGTGCCGGAAAGTAGGGCCTTTCGGGGTCGGATCAAGCGATCGGCCGGGCGCGGGTACCCCCCGGATTGCGCGCGCGGCTCCGGTCATGTATAAACCGACTGGTCGGTCTGTAACGGAGGTCGCCAAGGCCACGATGGGGCGAACGACCCAGCGAGTGCGCCCGGCGGAGCGCCGAGCCCAGATCCTCACCGCCGCCCAGAGCTGCTTCATCGAACGGGGCTACCACGAGACCACCATCGACCACATCGCGGAGCGCTGCGGGCTCTCGAAAGGAGCGATCTACTGGCACTTTCCGGGCAAGCGGGAGCTCTTTCTGGCGCTCTTCGATCGCTACTGCGAGCTCAGCCTGGCCGTGCACGGCGATCTGGACGAGGACCTCGATGCGAGCGAGGCGCTGCTCCGGATCGCCCAGGCGACCCTGGTCGAGGTGCCGGATCTCCCCTCGCTCGTCGAGCTCACCCTCGAGTACCTGGCGCACGCGGGGCGCGATCCCGACCTGCAGTCGCGCTTTCGCCACCTCTACTCCGAGCTGGGCCGGCTGCTGATCGAGCAGGTGGAGCGGGGCATCCGGGATCGCCGGTTTCGTGAGGTGGATCCCGAGGTCGTCAGCCGCGCGCTCTTTGCGCTCGGCGACGGGCTGCTCGTCCAGAAGGTCCTGTTTCCGGACCTGGACCTCGCGTGCGTCGCTCGCGAGGGGATCGATCTGATCCTGAGGGGGCTGAAGCGATGAGGCGCTGGGTAGGGTCGGCGATGGTCGGGGGAATGCTGCTCCTGGGGGCGCACGCGCTCGCGGCGCCGGAGCTGCGCGGCAAGGGCGACGCTCTCGATGCCACCTCCCTCGTGCGCGAGGTCGACCGCGTCTTTCGCGGAGAGACGGCGCTGCTCGAGGCTGCGATGACGATCGAGCGGCCCCGCTGGACCCGCACGATCGTCTTCCGCTCGTGGGATGACCGGCTGCGCGACCGCGCGCTGATCCGTATTCTCGATCCCCGCAAGGATCGGGGGACCGGCTTCCTGAGGGAGGGGACGACCTTCTGGACCTATCTTCCCCGCGTCGAGCGCACGACGCGCATTCCTCCCTCGATGATGCTCCAGCCGTGGATGGGGAGCGACTTCACCAACGACGATCTGGCGCGCGAGTCTTCGCTGGTCGAGGACTACACGGCGAAGCTCCTGGGCCTGCGCGAGATCGATGGGTCGAAGGCTCGCGGAATCGAGCTGCTGCCCAGGCCCGAGGCCCCCGTCGTCTGGTCGCGCATCGAGGTCTGGGTACGGGTGGGTGACCTGGCCCCGCTGCTCGAGACCTTCTACGACGAAGGGCCCGGTGGGAGCTTCGAGAAGGTCCGGCAGATCGCGTTCTCGCAGGTGAAGACGGTCCAGGGCCGCCCCTTTCCCTTCCGCTGGGAGATGACGAGCACCGATCGGCCGGATCATCGCACCACGATCCAGGTCCGCGAGGCGCGCTTCGACGAGCCCTTCGACGACGAGATCTTCACGCTCGAGAACCTCAAGAACGTGGGACGGGGGCGCTGAGACGATGCCGACCCTCGTGCGTCTCGCCTGGCGCAACCTCTGGCGCAGTCCGCGTAGGACGGCGCTCACGCTGGCCGCGACCGTCTTCGCGGTCGCGCTGACGCTGTGGACGCTCGCCATGGCGGCCGGAAGTCACGAGCGTTGGATCGATGCGGTCGTCCGCCTCTACCCCGGCCACGTCGAGGTGGCCGCGCGAGGCTATCGTGAGAACCGCACGCTCGACTACGGCATGCGCCTCGATCCCGGCGCGGGCGCGCGGCTCGATGCGCTCGCCGACTCGCGAGGCTGGGCACCTCGTCTCGAGACCTGGGCCCTGGCGATTCCCGACCGAGAGGGGCAGATGGGGCGGGCGGCCTGGCTGGTGGGGATCGATCCCCAGCGCGAACGCAGCCTGACCCGGCTGGCCGCCTCGGTGGCCACGGGCCGCTTCCTGGAGAGCCGCGCGGCGTCGCGAGTCGCCGCACCACGCGCCGAGGTGGTGCTGGGCCGAGACCTGGCCCGGCATCTCGACGTCGGGATCGGCGACCGGGTCATTCTCTTCTCGACCGACTACTACGGCTCCCAGGCCGCCGATCGCTTTCGCGTCGTCGGGACTCTCGAGGTGGGCGACTCGCAGATCGATGGCCATGTAGTGGTCCTGCGGCTCGACCAGCTCCAGAGCTTCCTCGAGTTCAAGGGCGGACTCTCTCACGTGGCGCTCTTTGCCGATCGCGGCGACGACGCAGCGCGCCTGGCCGGCGAGGTGCGGTCGCTCTTCTCGGGAGCCCACTATGAGGTCACCGCCTGGCCGGAGCTGATTCCCGACATGGTGCAATTTCTCGAGCTCGATAACCTGGGAGGTTGGATCTCTGTTGGAATCCTGATCGTCGTGGTGGGATTCGGGATCCTGAACACCGTGCTGATGGCGGTCTTCGAACGCGTGCGCGAGTTCGGCGTGCTGCGCGCGATCGGGATGCCTCCCCGTCACGTCTTCGTGCTGGTCTTCGTGGAGTCGTCCCTGCTCGCGGGGATCGGGATCGTGATCGGGCTCGCCGTGGCGATTCCGGCAGTTCTCTGGCTCGAGAGCCATCCGATCCCGATGAACGACGAGGCGTTCCAGGCGATGTCCTCGCTCTTCCAGATCGAGCCGGTGATCGCCTTCTCGCTGCACCGCAGCCACCTGATCGCCACTCCCGCCATCATCTTCGGGGTCGCCCTGCTCGCGGCGCTGCCCCCTGCGCTCCATGCGGCTCGAGGCCGCCCCGTGGACGCGCTGCGGGAGATCTGAACGGTGCTGTTGTGGCGCCTGGCGTGGCGGAACCTGTGGCGGGGCTGGAGACGGAGCACGGTGGTGCTTACCGCGATCACTCTGGGTCTCGGGGCCTGCCTGCTGCTCGTGGCGTGGACCCGCGGCCTGGCCTACCAGATGGCCGACAACGCGATCCGGAGCCGGCTGGGGCACGTCGTCGTGGAGGCGCGGGGCTACCGCGACGATCCGGACCCGAGCCTCAATCTGCCGGACGGCGGTGCGGGCGTGCTCGCCCTGCTGGTCGACGCAGAGGGAGTGCATGCCGCTCCGCGGCTGATCGGCGATGGCCTGGTCCAGAGTGCGCGCCGGAGTGTGCGCGGCGTGATCGTGGGCGTCGACCCGCTGCGTGAGCCGCGGGTCTCGAACGTCGCCACCTCGATCGTCGAGGGAGAGTACCTCTCGCCCGAGCCCGTAGCGGGCCGGGCGCTGCCGTCCATCGTCCTCGGGCGGGGCATGGCGGAGCGCTTGCGGCTCGGGGTCGGCGACAAGCTGGTGCTGCATGTGCCCGGTGAGGCCGGCCTCGGCGCGTTCCGCATCGTCGGGCTCTTCGTCACCGCGTCGTCGGAGTTCGATCGCAGCTTCGTGTTCATCCGAATCGCGGAAGCGCAGCGTCTGCTCGCGGTCGCAGGGGCGGCGACCGAGGTCGCCCTCACGCTCGACCGGCCCGGGCGTGCTTCCGCCGTGCAGGCGCGCCTGCGGCGGGCTCTCGCGGGGCAGGGTGTCGAGGTCCTGCGCTGGCAGGAGAGAGCGCCACGGCTCGCCGTGATGCTGAACTCGATGGACCAGATGGGCTGGATCTTCTATGCGGCGGTCTTCGTCGCGATGTCGTTCGGTATCGCGAACGCGCTGTTGATGTCGGTCTTCGAGCGGATCCGCGAGTTCGGCGTCCTGCGCTCTCTCGGGCTTCCCGGCCGAAGGCTGGTCGCGCTGGTACTGGCGGAATCGACACTCCTCACCCTGCTGGGCGTCGCGCTCGGTACGGGAGTCGGTGGGCTCCTCGTGCTGTGGCTCGGGTCCTCCGGGATCGATCTCGCAGCCTTCAGCAGTGCACTGCGAGCGTATGGAGCCGGCGCGATCATGTACCCGAGGCTTGGCTGGGCGGATCTCGTGACACCCATCGAGCTCGCCCTCGCCACGGCTCTCCTTGCGGGCTCGTGGCCCGCCTGGCGGGTCGCTCGCCTTCAACCCGCGGAGGCCCTGCGGGGCCGATAGCAGACTGGAGCCGACCATGGGAGCGCTGCTCGAAGCGATCGACGTCGTCAGGGACTACACGGTGCGCGACGTGGTCACACGCGCGCTGGATCACCTGTCTCTCCGGGTGGCGTCGGGCGAGTTCACGGTGCTCGCTGGACCCTCGGGGTGCGGGAAGACCACGCTGCTCAACCTGCTCGGCACGCTCGACGCGCCGAGTCAGGGGGAGGTCCGCATCGAGGGAGTCGATCCCGCCACGCTGCCCGAGGCGGCGCGCTCCCGGCTCCGGCTCGAGAAGCTCGGGTTCGTCTTCCAGGCCTACAACCTGATTCCGGTGCTCAGTGCCTGCGAGAACGTGGAGTTCGTGCTGCTGCTGCAGGGGGTGGGGGCTCGGGAGCGGCGCGAGCGCGCGAGGGCCGTGCTCTGTGAGCTGGGTCTCGAGGCGCTGCTCGACAAGCGCCCTCCCGAGATGAGCGGTGGGGAGCAGCAGCGGGTGGCCGTGGCGCGCGCCGTGGCTTCGGATCCGCGGATCGTGCTCGCCGACGAGCCGACCGCCAACCTGGACTCCCATACTGCCGACGCCCTGCTCGACCTGATGGCGGGCATGAACGCCGAGCGGGGCGTCACGTTCCTCTTCAGCACGCACGATCCGCGCGTCGTGCGGCGCGCCCGACGAGTGGTGCACCTCCGCGACGGGCAGATCGAACGGGATGACGAGACGGGCGAGGGATGAGTCGGGCCCGAACCTCCGCACTCGCCGCGACCGCGGTGCTCGCGGGGACGCTCGCTTCCGCCCCGGTCGCGGCGCTGGAGCTCCGGCGTGGAGACGCCCGGCTCGAGCTCACCGGGCAGCTGCGCAGCCTGTTCACCTTTACCCGTGACCTCGGGACCGAGCGGCTCTTCGTCGACGGATCGACGCGGCGCGGGGATGCGGGCCTGTGGCTGACGCGCGGTCGGCTCGAGGCGCTCGCGTACTGGCGCGACTGGCTCCGCGCGGGGGTGACCTACGATCAGGAGTTCCTCACCGGCTCGGGGCTCGACGGACTCGGGGTCGAGGTGGGACGCGCCACCGGCAACCGCACCTGGGCGGACCTGGACCGCGATCTCTCGGATCGAGAGGACCTGCTCTGGCGTCACCTGATCTACCGCGGCTGGATCCAGCTCGAAGGGCACGGCGCCGAGCTGACACTCGGGCGACAGCGGATTCCCCTGGGAAAGGCGCGCCTCTGGAACCCCACCGACCTCTTCAACCCGATCGGCCCCCTCGCCATCGAGTCCGACCAGCGGATCGGACAGGACGCGGCCCGCCTGCGCCTGCGGATTCGCCGGGGTCTCTGGATCGAGGGGATCTGGTCGCCCCAGGACTCTCCCGACGACCACCGCTTCGCCACCCGGATCGAGCTCACGCGTCGCCGCGTCGACGCCTCGCTGATGGTAGGACGCTTCCGGCGGGACCGGGTGCTCGGAGCCGATCTCGCGGTGAACTGGAAGGGCGCGACCCTGCGCTCCGAGGCGACGCTGACCGATCTCGACCGGGGCCGTCAGATCTGGCAGGTGGTCTTCGGGGGCGACTATACCGTGGGCTGGGGAGCGGGTCTCTACGTGCTCGTGGAGCACTTCTACGACGAGAACCGGATCTCGCGGACGGCGCTCTCGGGATCCGCGCTCGGAGGCCTCGGCGTGAAGGCCGGCGTGAAGCTGCTCGGGAGGCTGCAGGCCGACACCTTCGATCGCTTCGCCCACGTGGGTCGCCACCAGACCGGCGTCGGGCTCGGCTACGACCTGACGCCGCTATGGAGGGCCGACCTGCTGACGCTCTACGACTGGAGCGGACCCAGCGCCATCTTCGCGCCCGTGCTCACCTGGTCCGCGCGCGCGAACCTGGAGGTCTCGGCCTCGGCCCAGCTTTCTCTCGGCCGGGACGAGCAGAGCGACTACGGAAAGCTCCCCCCCTTGCTGATCCTGCGCGCGGACTGGTTCTTCTAGCGTTCCGTCCCAGGAGTTCCGACGCATCTCTCGCGGTCGAGGCGATGCATCGGCCGCCGAGAACGCGAGCGAACTCCTGGGACGGGACACTAGTCCGAGAAGGGCCGTCCGCGCCGAAGGCGCGCGACCAGGGCGAGCCCGAGGCCCGCGAGGGCGAGCGCACCGGGCTCGGGGATGGGCTGGATCGGCGTGTGGTATCCGCGCACGAAGTGATTCAGCTGGACGTCGAGCCGCTCGCGTAGGACCACGTCGTAGCGGAACGTCTGGGTCACTCCGTTCAGGGCGGGAAAGCGAAGCCCGATGAAGCGCTCGCCCTCCGAGTCCGCGATAGTGCCGCCGCCCAGCGCGTCGTGCACCACGAAGTAGCCGTCGTCGGCGAGCGAGGATCGCAGCCAGCCGCCGTTCAGCAGTGCCGCGCCATCGCGCAGCGTCGTCAGTACGAGCAGGAAGTCACCGCTCTCCTGGGAAGAGCTCCCGAAGTAGGTCAGGCTCGCCTCGTAGTGAAGGACGTTCCAGGTGCTGGGGTCGTTGGGATCGGGGTTGTTCTGGGTGGGGAAGGGAGCGAGCCGCTGGAGCGAGAAGCGGTAGTCGCTCCCGAGAAGGAGCGGCGTCGCCATCGAAGGATCGGCGAGCTCGAGAGCGATCGGACCTTCGCCCGGGCTCATCGGCTGCACGATCAGATCCGCGAGAGAGAGTGCGAGCGCGGGACTGGCGACGCCCAGCGCACCGCTGAGGGAGAGCGCGAAGACCGCTCGCCCGATCCAGGAACCGATTCGTCCACACCCCATGGCACCCCCCTGATTCCGCATTTCCAGCTTCTGCAGTGCATGGGGGCGGTGCGCGCCACCTCTTCTGGCGCGCTCACCCCCTCGCTTCTGGAGTGGTCCATGGAGTCGCTGGGTGGCGCCCCTCTCGGTGCCTGCCAGCGCGCGCGTACGCAGCTGGCATTCAGCGGGCCCCGCTGAGCCCCGCTGTCTGCAGCGAAACTCCGCCGGCCGATTCAAGCCCGGGTGACGCTGCGCCGATTCCAGAGCTTCGGAGGGGGCGGCCTCCTCGCGCTGCGTGCGGGGGCCGGAAAGCGAGAGGCGATGCTGGTTCCCTGGCGCCTGAGTCCGGGTGTCGCGATCTTGACCCTGATCTGCGTGTCTTGTGCCGCCGCGGCTCCGCCGCGTGCGGTGTCGCTGGAGTTCTTCCGCACGGCACCGGGCGACGACCCGTGGAACGCGAAGATCCAGGAGTGGCAGCAGCGCCATCGCCTGGACCTCGACTCCAGGGCCGACCGGCCCGCGCCCAAGAGCACCCTGGCCGAGGAGTACTCCGACTTCGAGATCTCGCTGAAGCGCCAGGTGGCGGCACGCGCGGCGCGCTGGATCCAGGAGCAGAGTCGTCGCGCGTACCGTTCGGACGGGGCGTCCGATCACTGGGCGACGCTCGGTGAGGTGCTGAGCTCCGGCGCCGACGACTGCGAGGGCCTCGACCTGCTGACCTTCCAGCTGCTGCGCCGTTTCGGATTCCAGCGCCGCGAGATCGAGCGCGCGATCCTCGTGGAGCGAGCGAGCGGCCAGCACCACATGGTGACGCTCTGGTTCGAGAGGCCCGGCGATCCCGATCCCTTCGTCCTGGACCCCACGGGCGTCGCGACGATCGGAATGAGCCGGCTCTCCGAGCTGCAGGGCTGGACGCCGATCGAGACCTTCGACGAGCAGGCGCACTACCGGATCCAGAGGGTCGAGTCTCCCGCGTCGGTCGCCGGCCGCTAGCCGAGCGCGCCGCAGGCCCGAAAACGCGCGAGCGCGGAGCGCTGGCGGTGCGACGGGAGCCGACTACCTTCGCGGCATGGGGTGGCGGGAGGAGGGTCGAACGATTGCGCGCGCGGCCGGCTACCCGACGACGACGCCTGCCGATCCGCTCTACCCCTGCCAGGCGACCGACCTTCTCGGAGAGCCGCTCGAGGGCGTGGCGACCCCCGCCCTGTGGTCCTGCCTGGGCTCGCCCCTGGAGCAAGGCCTGC
>JBHHYV010000019.1:0-38324 GCA_046757685.1 Myxococcota bacterium | reverse complement strand
GCTCCATGAGGGACGAGCATTCGAAGGTCGGTGGCAGGCGCGAGGGCCGTGGTCGCCGACTTGATGCGCATCACGAGGAGCGCCGTCGTCGCTCTCTTCTTCCCGCCGATGTAACTCCAGGGAGCGTGAGCCTCTCCGTTCCGGGACGAGGTGCCGCGGAGCTGACCGGAAAGGAACGCTCCTTGCGTCGGAGGCTGCGGGATCCCGAGGTGACGGTACGGGTCGAGCGCAGAGGTCGACGGATCGCCGGCGCGGGTCTCTGCAGCCTGTCGCTCTCTGAAGGACACCGCGGACGGGGCACCCGATCGCGGCTCAGGTAACGACGCAGGCGCCGGCGCGCGACGAGATGCCGACGCCGCGCCGGGCCTGGCGCATCATGTGACGGTCGTGGCCCTGGGTGCAGTAGGCCAGGGACAGGCCGGTCTGGGGGTCGGCCCAGCCGATCTGACCTCCCGCGCCGCCGTGTCCGAAGGCGAGGGGGGACTGGGTGTGGCCAAAGCCCCGGTACGTCGCGTCCTTGTCGCCGGCGATCACGATCCCCAGTCCGCGGTTGACGGGCCGCCCGAAGAGGGGATCGACCAGGTCTCCGGTTCGCACCCGCCGCGCCTGCTCGAGCGTCTCGGGGCGCCAGATCTCGCGCCCGTCATGGCTGCGGCCAGTGAGGAGCGCCTGGTAGAAGAGCGCGAGATCGCCCGCGGTCATGATGCCGCCCCCGCCGGGGACTCCCCCGAGGCGCGTCTCGGGCCGGTTGAAGGCCTCGATCGCCTCGGGTGTGACCTCGGTCTCTGGCGGCCGCGCGAGGCCGAGCGCCTCGAACTCGGCGTCGGTCATCTCCTCGCCCACGTGCACGACGTCGGCCATCCTCGGGTGCAGCTCGCGGGGCAGCCCCACCCACAGGTCGTCGAGTCCCAGGGGCTCGGCGATCCGCTCGCGCACGAACTTCGGGTAGGGCACGCCCGAGCGGCGCTCGATCAGCTCCGCGATCACCCACATGCTCGACGTCGGGTGGTACTCGAAGCGCGAGCCGGGCTCCCAGTTGAGGCGCCAGCGGGCAAAGCGCTCGAGCCGTCGCTCGCGGCTCGACCACTCGCTCGGAGGGAAGGGAGCGTGCGGGAAGCCCGCAGTATGGGTGAAGAGCTGCTCGACGGTGATGCCTTGCTTTCCGTTCGTGGCGAACTCGGGGATGATCTCGACCACCCGCTCGTCCAGTGAGAGCTTGCCCTCCTGGATCACCAGCCACGCGGCGGCCGAGGTGATCGCCTTGGTGCACGAGAAGATGCAGTAGAGGGTGTCGTTCGTAGCCTCCGCTTCAGCGCCAGCCTCGAAGCGGGCGTGCCCGAAGGTCTCGAGCGCGACGAGCTTGCCCCTGCGGGCGAGCGCAATCTGCGCGGAGGGCAGGAGGCCCTCGCGCACTTCGCGTCTCGCGCGGTCGAGCAGGGCCTCGAGGCGCTCGGGGTCGACTCCAACGGACTCGGGGGACTCGGCGAAGAAGTGCTCGGCAGGCATGGGCCGATCCTACCACCCGTCGAGCCCAGCCGAGGATCGCAGCGCGCTAGAATCGCGCGCGGGTCGCGCCGGAGTCTCCGAGGTCGGGAACCCCAGGCGCGCGCGAGAGATGGGGGAGACCCGATGGCAGGGCAGGGACACTACACCCACGACGAGCTGACCCGGGCCTTCGAGGCCTACAACGCGGCGCGCGATCGAGCCTCGGAGACGGGCGACTGGAGCCTCTGGGCCGCCGTCTTCCACGAGGATGCGCGCTACATCGAGCACGCCTACGGCGAGATGCACGGTCGCGAGGCGATCCGCGAGTGGATCACCGGGGTCATGGCGCCCTTTCCCCGGATGACCTTTCCCCAGGACTGGTCCGTGATCGATGTTCCGAATGGCGCCGTCGTCTTCCAGTGCCGCAACCAGCTTCCGCCCCCCTACGACTCCGACGGCCGTCCCTTCGGGTTTCCGACCTGGTCGCGGATCGTCTACGCGGGGGGCGGGCTCTGGGCGTCCGAAGAGGACGTCTACAACCCTGCGCGCGATGCGGGCCGCGCGATTCGCGCCTGGCGCGCCGCCGGAGGCCGCTTCGAGAGCCCCGAGGTCGTGAAGATGGAGAGCCGCTAGCGCCCCGTCCCCCTCAGGGGTCGCGGTGGACGGTATCCGGCGAGAAGGCGGGCAGACACACCGAGACGTACTCCGCGCCCTCGGGTCCGGGCGTCGAGTAGCGAACCCACTCTCCCGCGCGCGCGTGGAGCGCCTGGCCCGCCGTCACCTCGGTGGTCCCCGACTCGTGGTCGACGCGCACCGTTCCGCGCAGCACCAGGGTGATCTCGTCGAACTCGGGTCGCTGGCCGGGCTCGCTCCAGCCGCTCGGAGAGACCATGCGCGCCACGCTCACGGTGGGGGAGTCCGAGCTCACGCGACCGACGAACTCCTCGATCTGCTTCGGCTGGCTTCCCGCGGCCGGGACCCGGATCGGCGCTTCGATCAACTGGGGCATGCGCGCAGGCTCGTCCGTGAGCCTCAGACCGGAAGGTCCGTGGCATGCGTGGAGTTGACGACGATCTCGTAGCCGCCCGGCTCCGAGAGTGTGAACGAGCGGTGGACGGCGCTCTTCTCGATCGCGGACGGCTCGAACCCGAGCTTGTCGAAGGAGCGGTGCGCCCGGTCGATGTCGTCGACCATCAGGTCGAAGGGTGCGCGCGTCCCCCTCTCGGGGGGCGAGTCGGTCGCGAGCAGGATCAGATGAGTCCCTCCCCGAAGCTCCAGGATCGGAACCTTGGAGTCCGGAGCGGCGTCGCGCATGCCCAGCGCCAGGAAGAACTCCTTCGACGCGTCGGGATCCGCGACGCCGAGCGCGATGTGGCCGACCCAGACGGGCGGCCGCGGGTCGGCGCCGTGCCAGCCTGCCATCTCGAGTCTCCCGCGTGCGTCGCAGCGGGTGCGCGGCTGCGACCTGGCTCGGAGCATACCACCGCTCGCCTCCGCGACCGGCTCCGAGGCAGCGCGCCATCGGCTATCGTCCCGGCCGGGCTCACGGGCCGGGATTCCGGCGGAGGAACGAATGAGGCGCAGGGAGTTCATCGGCAAGGCGGCGGGCACGCTCGGGGGCGTCGCGACGCTGGCGGCCTGCGGCCGGGGATCCGAGACAGCGGCCGGCGGCGCGCCGGCCGTGCACACGGTCGAGCGCGTTCGCTGGCGGCTGGCCTCGAGCTTCCCCCGCGGTCTCGACACCATCTATGGCGCGTCCGAGATCATGGCGCGCAACGTCGACGCGATGACCGGCGGCCGCTTCCAGATCCGGACCTACCCCTCGGGGGAGCTGGTCCCCGGTCTCCAGGTGCTCGACGCCGTGCACCAGGGGACGGTCCAGATCGGTCAGACCGCCAGCTACTACTACACGGGCAAGGATCCGGCCCTCGCCTTCGATACCTCGGTTCCCTTCGGGCTGACCTCGCGGCAGCAGACGGCCTGGCTCGAGGAGGGGGGCGGACGCGAGCTGATGGCGCCGGTGTTCGCGGACTTCGGGGTGGTCGCGATCCCGGGCGGCAACACCGGGACCCAGATGGGGGGCTGGTTCAATCGCGCGATCGATACGCCGGACGACATCCGCGGCCTGAAGATGCGGATCCCGGGCCTGGGGGGCGAGGTCATGAGCCGCCTCGGGGCGACGGTCCAGGTGATTGCGGGGGGGGACATCTACCCGGCGCTCGAGCGTGGCGCGATCGATGCGACCGAGTGGATCGGTCCCTACGACGACGAGAAGCTGGGCTTTCACAAGGTCGCAAAGCTCTACTACTACCCGGGGTGGTGGGAGCCGGGGCCCAACCTCTCGTACGTGGTGAGCCGCGACGCGTGGATGAGCCTCTCGAAGGAGCTGCAGCAGGTCCTGCGCGTGTCCTGCCAGGCGTCCGCGTCGATCATGCAGGCGCTCTACGATGCCAAGAACCCACCCGCGATGACGCGCCTGATCGCCGGCGGGACCGACTTCCGGCCCTTCTCGGACGCGGTGCTCGAGGCGTGCCGCGGGGCGTCGGACGAGCTGCTCGAGGGGTACGCGGCGGCCGAGCCCCGCTATCGCAAGATCTACGGGGCCTGGAAGAAGTTCCGCACCGAGTCGTCGGCGTGGTTCGGCACGGCCGAGCTCGCCTTCGCGCGTTTCGCGGCGCTCCAGCGCTGAGGCGCCCAGCTCAGGCTTCGGCGAGCAGCAACACCTTGCCGGTCGTCGCGCGTGCCTCGAGGGCGCGCTGCGCGTCGGCGGCCTGGCGCAGCGGGTAGCGGGCGCCGATCCGCACGTCGAGCGTGCGGTCTGCGACGGCCCCCAGCACCGCCTGCGCGCGCATCTCGAGGGCGTCGCGCGTCGCGGTGTAGTGCGCGAGCGAGGGCCGCGTGACGAAGAGCGAGCCCAGGGCGACCAGGCGCTGCAGCTCGAAGGGCGCGACTGGACCGCTCGACTGCCCGAAGAGCACGAGCAGCCCTCGCGGGCGCAGCGACGCGAGGCTCCCCTCGAAGGTGGCCCGACCCACCGAGTCGTACACGACGTTGCAGCCGATCCCCTCGGTCCGCTTGCGCACCTCGGGCGCGAACTCCCCCCGGTCGTAGCGGATCACGTGCGTGGCCCCGGCGGCGCGTGCCAGCGCCTCCTTCTCGGCGCTCGAGCAGGTTCCGATCACCGTCGCACCCGCTCGCGCGAGCAGCTGGATCAGCAGCAGTCCGACCCCCCCCGCGGCCGCGTGGACCAGGGCGACGTCGCCCGGCCGCGTCTCGCGGACGGAGTGGACCAGGTAGTGGGCGGTCATCCCCTGGAGCATCACGGCCGCGGCGGCCTCGTCGGAGACGGTGTCGGGAACCCCGACCAGCGAGTCGGCGGGAGCGACCAGGGTCTCGGCGTAGGATCCCGGCACCGAGGACCACGCGACGCGATCGCCGGTCGCCAGATCTTCGACGTCGGGTCCGACGGCCTCGACGACCCCGGCCCCCTCGAGACCCGCCACGAAGGGCAGGGGCCTGGGGTAGAGCCCGGTCCTGAAGTAGACGTCGATGAAGTTGACGCCCGCAGCCCGCAGGGTCACGCGCACCTGACCCGGGCCGGGCGATCCGGGATCGTGCGGCTCCCAGCACAGCGTCTCGGGCCCCCCGGTCTCGTGCACGACCACGGCATGCGTCATGGCGCGAGTCTACCGGGCGGCGACGAGGCGTAGAGCGGGGGGCGCTCGGAGCCAGGGAAGGGGCTTCAGGAGTCGTCGGCCGGCGGCCGGGAAGCCGCGGCCGCCTTCTTGCGGGTGGACTTCTTGCGGGCGGACTTCTTGGCCGCGGTCTTCTTGCGCGTCGACTTCTTGGCCGCGGCCTTCTTGCGGGGGGTCTTCTTGCGGGTGGCCTTCCGCGTAGGCGCCCTCTTGCGCGAGGTCCCGGGGCGCTTCCGCCCGCCGCGACCCTTGCCCTCGCCGGTGCGCTTCGCGAACTCGAACCCGTGCCGGCCGTTGGGCTTGAGAAAGAGCGTCGCTGCGAAGGGCCGGCCGTAGCGTGAGATGAAGTCGCTGAGCGGCTCGGTCCGCTTCTCGGCGAGATAGTGCTCGGCCTCGTCGCGGGTGATCTCGCGCTTGCAGACGGTCCGCGGGAGGGTCATCGGGCAGGGCTTGGGTGCCTCCTTGTCGCGCTTGCGCGCACGCCGCTGGTCCGCAGGGAGCGCCTCGATCTTGGCCTCGAGCTCCATCCCGGCCCGGCAGCGGAAGTGGGTGGGCGTCTCGATCACCTCGCTCCCGCAGCCCATCGGGCAGGGACCCAGCGGGCGCTCGTCGACCTCGTACTCCGGGACGCTGCTCGCGCGTTCTCCGTCGGAGCTGCCCGCGGACTCGAGGGTGAGCTCCAGGTCCTCGAGCCGCAGGATTCCCTTGTAGATGCGGCCGTCCCGCGTCGAGAAGCCATCGAGGACCCGGGTCTCCTTCTTCTCGAGCAGGGTCTTGACCGTCGAGCGGTCGATGTAGCGACCCGACTTGTCCTTCCAGATCCGGAACGGACAGTCGTCGTCGCGCTCGACCCCCGGCTCCTCGATGCAGCGGTAGAACCAGGCCCGCTCGTAGACGGGCTTGCGCTTGCCGCAGGGACAGGTTCCGAGCGGATCCTTGTCTGGATAGAGATCCTCGTAATCGAAGCTCACGGCCCGGTCGACGATCTGGGTCGTGTACTCCTGGATGTCCTTCATGAACTGGGCGTCGGAGCGCGCGCCCTGCTCGACCTCGAGGAGCTGGAACTCGAGCTCTCCGGTCAGCTCGGACGACGCCAGCCGGTCGATCTGGATCCGGCGCAGCACGTCGATGAGCCGAATTCCCTTGACGGTCGGGCGCAGCCCCTTGCCGAGCCGCATCAGGTAGCCCTTCTGGATCAGGTTCTCGATGACGTCGGCTCGCGTCGCCACGGTCCCGATGCCCTTCTCGCGCATCGCATCGGCGATCTCCTCGTCCTCGACGTAGCGTCCGGCGCTCTCCATCAGGGAGAGCAGCCGCGCCTCGCTGATGCGCGGCGGAGGCCGGGTCTCGTCGGCCTGCGACTCGGCGCCGGCCGTCCTCACCTCGACCCCTTCGGCACTGTCGCGACCCGGGACCAGCGGGGGCAGTGCCTGGTCCTCCTGCTCCGTCTGGCCGACGACCGCCCGCCAGCCCGGCGTCTCGAGGGTCCTGGAGCGCGAGCGGAAGGAGTAGCCGGCTACCTCGGTGACTCGCTCGACGCGGTTCCAGACCGCCGGCGGGTAGAAGGTCGCCAGGAAGCGCCGGGCGACCAGCTCGAAGAGCCGCCCGTCGTCGCTCGAGAGGGAGCCTTCGGGAAGCTTGCCGGTCGGGATGATCGCGAAGTGATCCGAGACCTTCGAGTCGTCAAAGGTCCGCCGCGTGTTCTGAAGGCCGGACTCACTCGAGAGCAGATCGGCGGCCTCGCGGCGGAAGGGCCCCTGGGCCGCGAACTGCGTGAGGATCTCGTCGACGACCCGGCGATAGTCGTTCGGGAGCGCCTTCGAGTCGGTCCGCGGGTAGGTCAGCAGCTTGTGGGCCTCGTAGCAGCGCTGCGCTGCCGAGAGCGTTCGCCGCGCGGACCAGCCGAAGCGGCGGTTCGCCTCGCGCTGCAGGCTGGTGAGGTCGAACAGGGGTGGGGCGGTCTCTCGGCTCGGCTTGCGGGTCTCGCGAGCCTGGCCCGTCTGCCCCCGAACCGCGGCCAGGATCTCGGTCACCCGCGATTTGTCGAAGATCCGGTCGTCGCGCGCGTCCTCGGGGCTGCTCTTCGAGTCGAACTCGGGGTCGAAGTACACCCCGGCGTAGGAGTGCGAGACGGCATCGAACTGCGCCTCGATCCGCCAGAAGTCGCGAGGGACGTGTGCCAGCACCTTCAGCTCGTGATCGACGAGGATCGCGAGGGTGGGGGTCTGGACCCGACCTGCGGACCAGGCGGCCCGCTCCTTGCGGGCCTGGAGGCGGCGCGTCAGCGCCCGGGTGGCGTTCATCCCGATCAGCCAGTCGGACTGGGAGCGGCACGCCGCCGCGGAGGCCAGGCCCTCGTAGCGCTCGCCGGGCTCGAGGTGCGCAAAGCCGTCCCGGATCGCCTGGGGGGTCATCGACTGGAGCCAGAGCCGGCTCACGGGCTTCTGGCTCCCCAGGAACTGGAGGATCTCGCGGAAGATCAGCTCGCCCTCGCGCCCGGCGTCACAGGCGTTGACGACGCGGTCGAGGTCCGCGCGGGCGAGCAGTCGCTTGATGGTGCGAATCCGCTCCGACGCGCCCGACTTCGGCTTGAGCCGGAACTCCTCGGGGAGGATCGGCAGGGTATCGAGCGTCCAGCGCTTGTAGCGGTCGTCGATGTCCTCGGGCGACAGGAGCTGCACGATGTGACCCACGGAGAAGGTCACGACCCAGTCGTCCGACTCCCAGAACCCGTCCTGCTCCTGGAACCCGCCGAGCGCCGCCACGATGTCGCGCGCCACGCTCGGCTTCTCGGTGATCACCAGGGCTTTCGCCAAGCCACCTCCCGGCGTTGCACGGGGGTCATTAGCCTCCCCCGCTCCCGGTGGCAACCCGCGGCCCTCTCGGAGTGCCCTCGCGACCCCCCTCGCGGCGGTGAGCGTCAGACGCGCGCCGCGCGGGCGAGCTGTGGTACACCCATCGCCATGAAGCGACAGGAGCAGCTGGATCGCGTGAGAGAGGTGCTGAGCGAGCAGAGTTTTGGCGTCTTCGCCTTCTCCGGGGAGGGAGACGATCCCCCCTACACCTCGGTCATGTTCTTCGCCGAGACTCCCGGCCTGGAGATCGTCTTCTGCACCGGCGGGAGCGGGAAGCTCCAGCTGGCGCGCGAAGGCTCGGGAGCCTGCGTGCAGATCGACAATCGCGAGATCGGCCTCGACCGCTTCACCGAGTTCACGCGCGTCACCGTACAGGGAAAGCTGCATCGCGCGACCGGCGAGGAGCAGGCGCAGCTGCTGGGGCTCTACGTCGAGAAGCTCCCGCAGGCAGAGACCTTCCTCAAGCAGCCGGGCCTCGCGACCTTGCTCCTGCGGCCCCAGCGGCTGGTCTTCTCGCGCGGGTTCGCGGAGCGTTTCGAGCTCGAGTTCCCCAACTCGCGCTGACGTTTTGGCTGCGTCGCCGGTCGCGGAGGCGCTAGGATGGCCGCATGGCGACCGAACGCGAACGTCGGAAGGGGAGGGATGGGGTGTCGGAGAAAGCGCTCAAGCGGATCGAGAAGGCGCTCGTAGGGATCCGAGAGGACCTGGCCGAGCTCTGTGCGCGAGTGGATGCGCTGGCCTCTCGGGACCCCGCGTCGGCTCCGGCCCCGGCCGAGCTGCTGGCCTTCCTGGACCAGTTCCGCGCGGCCGAGGCGCTCGGCGAGGCGAGCCTTGGGGCCTGGATCGACACCTGCACCACCGACTGCCTGCGGGGCGGCCTGCGGACCGTCCAGATGCGCGAGGGATCCCACGCCCGCCTGCTGGAGCAGCGCATGAAGGAGCTCGGAGGATCGCCCGAGCACGAGGTGCCGGAGCAGGTGCAGCGCGCCGTGATGGAGTCCGTCGCCTCGCGTGACAAGAGCGACCTCGAGAAGCTCGGGGAGCTCGTGACCCAGCTCGGCGATCCAGGGCGGGCGCTCCAGCCGATCTTCGAGATGGCGGACCGCCTGGAGGGCGACCCCGAGACCCAGTCTCTGCTCCGGACGATTGCCCAGGACGAGCGCTCGACTCTCGACTGGCTCTGCGAGTCCCACGCCCTGCTCTCGGGAGAGACCCAGCCCAGCGCCGCCGCTTGAGTCGCGATCCCGGAGCGTCCTCCAGGTTCCTCGCACACTTTGCCCCCCATCTCCGTGGGCCCGGGGGGATCCAGCGGGCCCACATGGGCCGGGACGTCGCGGCCGGCGTCACCGTGGCTGCGCTCGCGGTTCCTCAGGGGCTCGCCTATGCGCTCGTTGCGGGGGTCCCTCCCGAGATGGGCCTCTACGCCGCGGCCCTGCCCGCGATCGTGGCGGCGCTCTTCGGGTCGAGCCCCCACCTGGTGACGGGACCGACCAACCCCGTCGCGCTGGTGATCGGGGTATCGATCGTCGCTCCGGCCGTGGCGTCGGGTCACGCGGTCCCGGTTGCAGCCGTGCTGGCGACGGGGGGCCTCGCCGGCGCGATGCTGGTCGCATTCGGACTCGCGGGTCTGGGCCGGGCCGCTCGCTTCCTGTCGGACTCGGTGATCGCCGGCTTCGCGACCGGGGCCGGGCTGCTGATCGCGATCCGCCAGATCCCGGCGCTGGCGGGCTCCCCGACTCCCGTCCGCGCTCCGCATCCACTGGCGCCCCAGGCATTCGGCCTGGTGGCCGATGCCTGGAGCGCGCTCGCGACTGCCGAGCCGAGCGCGCTGGCCGTGGCCCTGGCCGTCCCGCTCGTCGTGCTGGCCCTCCGGAGGGTCGACCGGCGCATTCCCGGGGCCCTGCTCGCTCTTGCCGGAGCTTCCCTCTGGGGCGACGCCCAAGGCGGCGGCCTGGCTACCCTGGGCTCCCTCCCGGCCGGCCTGCCTCCGCTCCGCCTGCCCGGGCTCGTGCCCCTGCAGACCATCGCCGCGCCCGCCTTCGCGATCGCGCTGATCTCGACGCTGCAGTCCGTGGCGGCAGCGCGCACGCTCCGGGGTTCGAGCGAGCCGCGCTTCGATCCCGAGCGGGAGCTGGTGGCGCAAGGGGCCGGCAACCTGATGGCGGCCTGTGCCGGAGCCCTGCCGACGAGCGGCTCCTTCACGCGCTCTGCGCTCGCGCGGGCCGCGGGCGGTCGCTCCCGGCTGGCTCCGCTGGTGAGCGGTCTCACGATCGTGCTCCTGCTGCCCTGGGGGGCGCCGCTCCTGGAGAGGGTCCCGATCGCGGCTCTCGCCGGGCTCGTGGTGATGTCGGGCCTCGACCTGATCAACCTGCGCGCGCTGCGCCGCGCCGCTTCGACCCGCGGCGACGCGCTGGTCCTCGGGGCCACGCTGGTTGCGATGATGTGGATCGGCCTCCTCGAGGCGCTCTACGCGGGCATCTTCCTGTCCCTGGCGCTGCTCGTGATCCGCAGTGGTCGGCTGCAGATGGTGGAGCTGGTCCGCGCGCCGAACCAGCGATTTCGCGAGATCCCGCTCGATCCGGGCACCGGCCGCTCTCCGGCGGTCCTGCTTCACCTGGAAGGCGACCTGAACTTCGCAGTGGCACCCCCACTGGCCGACCGGCTGCGCGAGATCGCGGCGAGGGGGCCCCGGGTGGTCGTCCTGCGGCTCAAGCGCGCGCTCTACCTGGACTCGACGGTTCTCGAGGTGCTGCGCGAGGTCGCGCTCGAGCTCCAGGCGCGCGGAGCCAGGCTGGTCATCTGTGGGTTGACGGACCCGCTGGCCGAGGTGCTCGAGTCGAGCGAGCTGGCGGGCATCCTGGGAGCCGAGGGTCTGCTGCGCTCCGGGGATCGGCTCTTCGAGGGCTTCGAGCGCGCGCTCGATCGCTGTCGGGAGCTCGTGGCGCCGCTCTCCGATGACCAGATCTTCCGCACCGAGGCGAGCGCTCCGTGGACCCTCGAGAGCTGAGCCCTCAAGCCAAAACCGCTCGCTGCCGCTAACGCTTCCAGGCGCAGCTGCATGCGCTAGAGGGGGCAGCGTGGGAGATCCGATCCGCTTCGAGCTCTGCGCGCGGCGCCCCGAAGACCTGGCCACGCTCGAGATCCTCGCCTGTGCCCTCGAGGAGGCGGGCGCGAGCACCCGTCTCGTCATGTGCCCGGAGAGCTCGGTCGGGCAGGGCCCAGTCCATCCCCGGCGGGCGCCCGAGCCCTGCCAGGTACGGGTCGGGATCGCGGACCCCGCGACCCAGGCGCCCGTGGCGACTGCGGGTGCCCGGGCGGTGGCCCTGATCGAGGACCGGATCGAGGCCAGCACGACCTCGGGTAGCGCCCCGGACATGGAGCAGGCCGACCTGGTGCTGGTCGCCGGCCCGGCGCGCGAGCGGGAGCTCTCCGCGCGGCTCGAGACGACCGTCCGGGCATGCGGCCTGGCGCGTCTGGACCGGCTCGGCGAGACCTGCTCTCCGCTGGCGGCCCCGGAGCTCCTGATGCCCGGCCCTGCGCTTCCGCGCTGCCTGGATGCGCTGCTGGCGCTGCACCGCGAGGTTGCGAGCCAGCGAGAGCCGGACGGAGACGCGACCTTCTTCGCCGAGGTCGAGGCCGCAGTCGCCTTCGGGGATCCAGAGGGCGCGATTCGCAAGCTCCAGGCCCACCTGCTCCGGACCGACAGCATCGCCGGTCGTCAGCTCCTCGCCCGCATCGAGCGGGGACAGGGTCGCAGCGAGCGGGCCGCACGTGCGCTGGAATGCGCCGATCGGATGGCCCGGGAGGCGCTCGCCTCGGTCGCGTGCGACCGGGGCCGTCTGCAGGTCGATCAGGGTCAGCTCGACGAGGCTCGCGCGTGCTTCCTGGAAGCGCTCGACCTGGCTCCAGAGAGCGCCGACGGCCACCTGGGTCTCGGGTCGCTGCTGCTGCACGCCGGGCGTGCTGGCGACGCGCAGCGCGAGTTCCAGGCGGCCCTCGACCGGGCGCCCGATGCCGCAGCCTGGAGCGGTCTCGGCCTGGCGCTGCAGGCCCAGGAGAGCCACGTCGAGGCGCTCGAGGCGTTCGAGAGGGCGCTCGATCTCGATCCCGAGCTACCCGCGGCGCTCTTCGGGACGGTGCAGGCAGGGTTCGCCGCCGGTCGCCTCGAGCCTGCGTCGCGCCGGCTCGAGCGCTTCCTGGAGCGCCACCCGGGAAACCTCGACCTCACGTTCACCCTCGCGGGGATCTGGAAGGAGCTGGGAGACGCGGAGGGCGCGCTGCGGCTGCTCGACCGGATCGAGACGTTCGACGCGAGCTACCGCGGTGCGGCAGATCTCCGGCGCAAGCTCGAGGGGACGCGCGTCGCGTAGGATTCCGGGTCGTGGACTCTGTCCGGATCGATCGCTGGCTCACGGCGGCCCGCGTGTACCGCTCCCGTTCGGCGGCGGGACGAGCCTGCGCAGCGGGTCACGTGCTGCACGGCGGCCGGCGTGCGAAGGCGTCGAGCCCGGTCCGGGTCGGCGACCGGGTGGAAGCTCGAAGGGGGGAACTGCTCCTGATCCTCGAGGTGACCGCCCTCGCGGAGCGGCGACGTTGCGCAGCCCTGGCCCGCGCCCTCTACCTGGATCACACGCCTCCGCGTCTCGAGCCTTCCAGCCCGCGCGGCGTGGGCCGTCCCCAGGGGGAACGGGGTCGCGGACGGCCGACCAAGCGCGATCGCCGGCGCCTCGACCGGATCCGCCGCTAGCTCGCCGCGCCGCTGGGAGCCCGCCGCTCATGTCTCTGCGCGCGGGAGCGCCAGTCGGCTAAGCTAGCGGCCGTGGATCTCCGGGAGTCGCTCGAGACCTTGGCAAGGTG
Organism: Myxococcota bacterium; assembly: GCA_046757685.1. Classification (GTDB taxonomy): domain Bacteria; phylum Myxococcota_A; class UBA9160; order SZUA-336; family SZUA-336; genus JBHHYV01. Next base: position 25,432 of record JBHHYV010000019.1, on the reverse strand, counting down.
CGAGGAGCTGCTCGCGAGCCTTCGTCGCGAGTGCGATCAGCTTCCGCCGGCAATCGAGGCGCTCGAGGAGAAGATGCGCGAGGAGCAGGCGCAGATCGAGGCGGAGCGCGGCCGGCTCGAAGATGCGGAGCAGCAGCGTCGACGCTACGAGGCGGAGCTGGCCGATCGGGAGGTCCAGCGCGAGAAGTTCCAGGCGCAGACCGCGATGGTCAAGACGAATGCCGAGTACAGCGCGCTGCTCCACGAGATCGATGCCGTGACGCTGCGAATCGGCGAGCTCGAGGAAGAGATCCTGAAGGCCATGGATACGGTCGATGCGCTGACACGTGAGGTCGACGCCGGAATCGAGCGTCATGGCAGCGCGCTGAAGGTTCTCGAGTCGCAGATCTCGGAACGCCGGGAACGTCTCGAGGTCGTGCGAAGCGAGGTGACGATCCGCGGAGAGGAGCTGCAGGCCCTCCTCGACGTGGCGCCCGACCCGCTTCGAGAGCACTACGCCCGGGTCCGCACGGTCCGCAGCACCGGGACGGCGCGCCTGCGCGGTCGCTCCTGTGGAGCCTGCAACCGAGATGTTCCCTTCGAGGTCGTCAACCGCGTGCACGCGGGTGAGTTCCGCACCTGCGGGGCCTGTCAGAGGATCCTCGTCGAGGAGGAGGCTTGAGCCGCGGCGTCGTCGTCTACACCGACGGTGCGGCGCGAGGCAACCCCGGCCCGGCGGGCGCCGGCGCCGTGGTATTCGATCTCGAGGGCGAGAGACTCGACGAGGCGTATCTCTACCTGGGACGTGCAACGAACAATGTCGCGGAGTACCGAGCCCTGCTGCTTGGGCTCGAACGTGCGCGATCGCTCGACGCTCGCTGCGTCGAGGTGAGGGCCGACTCCGAGCTTCTCGTGCGCCAGATGCGGGGCGAGTACCGGGTCCGCAGCCCCGGACTCGAGCCTCTTCACGCGCGCGCGCGCAACCTGGTCGCAGGCTTCGACCACGTGGAGTTCGTGCACGTGCCTCGCGAGAGCAATCGAGTCGCGGATCGGCTGGCCAACCGCGCCATCGACGCCCGCGGCCCTGGCTCGCGGCCCCAAGAACAGTAGAATATCTATATATTTCAAGTGCTTACGGGGATGTCTCGTCGGTGTGCGGCGGGCTTGGCCGGGGTGGCGTTTTGCTAGAATCGCTCCCGATTCCAGAAGGGAGCCATGCCGGATCGAGAGCGATACTGGGACTGCCTGGACCACGCGCTGCAGGCCTCGTCAGAGGGTCACGGGGACGAGGCGCTCACCTGGTTCGACGAAGCCCTGAAGGTGAATCCCAACGGGGGTGAGGCGCACAGCGGTCGGGGCGAGATCCTGTGGGACGAGGGCCGCCACGAGGACGCGCTGCGGGAGTTCCGCCGCGCCCTCGAGCTCGACCCGGACCTCTACTCGGCGCACCTGAACTGCGCGGAGCTCCTGATCGAGGAGTTCGGGGAGCACGAAGAGGCGATCTCCGCCTGCGACGAGCTGCTCATGCGCCGCCTGGAGCCGAGCATCGAGGCCGAGGTCTACTACCTGAAGGCCAAGGCGCTCTTCTACCTCGATGACATGGACGGTGCCCTCTTCCTGCTTCGACGGGCCATCAAGGTCGAGGGCGAGGTCGCCGTCTACCGTGCCTTCGAGGGCCAGATCCTCTTCGAGCTCGGCCGCTACGAGGACGCCCGGCAGAGCCTGGAGCGCTCCCTGGCACTCGATCCGGAGAATTCGCACGCGCTCTACTACGAGGGCCTGGTGCTCGAGCACCTGGGCGAGGACGAGGCCTCGGAGAGCCTGCTGCGAAGGGCGGCCCGCCTGGCCCCCGATCAGTATCCCCTGCCGGTCCACATGGACCCCGAGGACTTCGAGGCGGTGGCCGTGGCCGCGCTGGAGGAGCTGCCGGCCAAGGTCCGCGCCTACGTGGCGAGGTGTCCACTTCGGATCGAGGACCTTCCATCGCGGGAGCTGGTCCAGAGCGAGAACGTCTCGCCCCAGATTCCCGGGCTCTTCTCGGGTGCCCCGCGGACGGACCTGGAGCTGGGCTCGGAGGGTGGGCCGCCCCGATCGCTGCCCACGGATCGGATCCTGCTGTTCAAGCGCAACCTCGAGAAGTTCGCCCACACCCGCAAGGAGCTGATCGAGGAGATCCATCGCACCGTGAAGCACGAGATCGGCCACTTCCTCGGGCTCGCGGAGCAGGAACTGGAGCGCCTCGGTCTGGGCTAACCTGGGCTTCGTGAGCCTGGCTTCGCGATTGCGCTCCATCCCCGAGGTCGCGTGCGTTCTCGATCGGACGGCCGAGCTCCAGAGCTACGAGTCCGATGCCATGACGCTGATGCGAGGCCGGCCGGCCGCGGTCGCCCTGCCCCTCACGACCGCGGCGGTGGCCCGGATCGTGCGCCTCTGCAACGAGGTAGACGTTCCCTTCCTGGCGCGCGGCTCCGGCACCGGACTCTCCGGGGGCGCGACGCCCGTCGATGGCTGCGTGCTGATCGAGTGCGCTCGCATGAACCGGGTCCTCGAGATCGACGCGACCAATCGTACGGCGCGGGTGCAGCCGGGAGTCATCAACCAGCATCTCAGCGATGCGGTGGCTTCCCTCGGGCTCTACTACGCGCCGGACCCGTCGAGCCAGTCCGCGTGCACCATCGGAGGGAACATCGCCGAGAACAGCGGAGGGCCGCACACCCTCAAGCACGGCACGACCGCGCCCCACGTGCTCTCCCTCGAGGTGGTGCTTCCCGACGGGGAGGTCGTCGAGCTCGGTCGCCCCGATGGGCAGCCGTCAGGGTACGACCTGCGAGGCGTGTTCCTGGGCTCGGAGGGCACCCTCGGAATCACAACCGCGGCGACGCTGCGGCTGCTCCAGGTTCCCGAGTGTGTCGAGGTGCTGCTCGCGAGCTTTCCCGACCTGGTGCGTGCCTGCCGCGCGGTCTCGGACGTGATCGCAGCGGGGATCGTGCCTGCCGCCCTCGAGATGATGGACGATCGGACGGTGGCCCTCGTCGAGGCGTCGGTCTATGCCGCCGGCTATCCGCGGGATGCCGGCGCAGTGCTGATCTGCGAGCTCGACGGATCGGCGCAGAGCGTGGCGCACGAGCGCGAGCAGGTGCTGGCCCTGTGCCGCGCGGCGGGCGCGGGCGAGGTGCGGCCGGCCGCGACCCAGGAGGAGCGGCTCGCCCTCTGGCGCGGCCGAAAGGGCGCGTTCGGCGCGATGGGCCGGCTCGCTCCGGACCTGTACGTGCATGACGCCGTCGTCCCGCGCACCCGACTGCCCGACGTCGTCGAGGCGATTCGCCGCGCGGCCGAGGCTCACGGGATCCAGATCTCGAACATCCTGCATGCCGGAGACGGCAACCTGCACCCGAACATCAGCTTCGACCACCGCGACGCCGAAGAGCTCGAGCGGGTTCGGCGCGTCGGCCGGGAGATCCTGGAGATCTGTGTGGCGGCCGGCGGCGTGCTCTCGGGGGAGCACGGGATCGGACTCGAGAAGCGCGGCTACATGGACCTGCTCTTCAGCGAGGCGGATCTCGCGGCCATGCACCGGGTGCACGACGCCTTCGACCCGGAGGACCGCTGCAACCCGGGCAAGGCCATCCCAGAGCCGCGCGCCTGCACCGAGAGCAACCCTCGCCACCGCGGCTACGGGCGCGTGGAGTTCTAGTCGGGGACATGTCGGCTCCGGGTCCCGAGCAGATTCTCGACGCAGAGCACACCACCCGGGAGTCGGGCGCCTCCATCGATGCAGTGCCGGTCGAGTGGACCTTGCGGCCCGGCTCTCCCGACGCGGTCGCGCGCTGCCTCGAGGGGGCTCGGCGGGCGGGGCGCGCCGTCGTCGCCTGGGGCGCGGGAACCAAGCAGGCCGGCCTGAACCCACTCGCGGCCTCCTCGGTCTGGCGCGTCGACCTTCGCAGGCTCGATCGCATCCTCGATCTCGATGCCGACGAGGGCGTGGTCGTCGCCCAGGCCGGCGTCCCCGTGGCAGCGCTGGATGCGGCGGCCCGAGGCGCCGGCAAGCGGCTGGGGCTCGGCACCGTCGGGCCGCCGGCGGCGACTCTCGGCGGAACCTTCTCGGCCGATCCGCTGGTCCCGGAGGCCGCCCTGGATCGCCGCCCGGCCTACGAGGCCCTGGGGGTCGAGGCTGCCCTCTGCGACGGCTCCCTGGCCCGCGCGGGCGGGCGCGTGGTGAAGAACGTCACCGGCTTCGATCTCGTGCGGCTCTATGCCGGCTCGTTCGGGACGCTGGGAGTCGTGACCGAGCTCGCGCTGCGGCTGCGTCCCGCGCCCGAGGCACGGGAGGTCCTCGACCTGGCTCTCCCGGATCTCCAGGCCGCGATCGCGTGCGGACACGACCTGCGCCTCGCGCGCGCCCTTCCCGAGGGGCTCGCCGTCCTCCCGGTGCGTCGAGGCGAGGCCACGGTCCGGGTCCTGCTCGAGGGGAGCCGGGCGGACGTCGCCGCGCGCGCGGCGAAGCTCGGCGGGGAGCGGAGGCCCGAGTCGGCCTGGGCCGCGCTCGCGGAGCCGCTCTGGCGCGCGCCTGCGAGCGGGGCCACGCGCCTGCGACTGGCGGGGCGCCCGAGCGACACGGGTGAGATCGGCGCCGCGATCGAGACGCGTGCGGGCCGGGAGAGCGTGCGCCTGGCCTTCCCGGCGGCAGGGATCGCGCTCGCCGAGGTCTGCGACCCGGCGACGGTCGAGGATCTCTGGCAGCTCGCGGCCTCGCGCGACTGGGCCTTGCGGATCGAGGACGCACCCCTCGAGCTTCGCCGGAAGCTCGACGTCTTCGGGCCCGAGCCCCAGGCGCTGCCTCTCATGCGCCTCCTGAAGCGGCGCTTCGACCCCGAGCGGACCCTGGCGCCGGGCCGCTTCGTCGGGCGACTCTGACGCGCCCATGCATCGACGTGCCCGCGAGCTTGCCGCCCTCGACCACGCCGCGACGCTGGATTGCGTTCACTGCGGGCTCTGCCTGCCGCACTGTCCCACGTACCAGGAGACGGGCCGCGAGTCGAGCTCTCCCCGCGGCCGCATCTCGATGATGCGCGGAGTGGCCGAAGGTCGGCTCGAGCTCGACGCGACGGTCGTCGAGGAGGCCTACCTGTGCCTGGACTGTCGCGCCTGCGAGTCGGCCTGTCCGGCGGGCGTGCGCTTCGGCCACCTCGTCGAGTCCCTTCGTGGGGAGATCGACCTGCGGCGAGCGCGGCCGGCGCGACGACGCATTCTGGGCCGGCTGGCGTTGCGCTACGGCGTGGCCTCGCCTCGCGGGCGTCGGGTCGGCTTCGCGCTCCTGCGAGGCTACCAGAAGAGCGGAGTGCAGGATCGCCTCCGTCGCTGGGGCCTGCTGCGCGCCTGGCCGCGCCTGCATCGCATCGACGCCCTGCTTCCCCCGATCCCGCCCCGCTTCCGGTCGCCGATCCTGCGGCCCGCGGACGGGGAGCGGCGGGGTCGCGTCGCCCTCTTTACCGGCTGTGTCATGCCGGAGCTCTTTGGTCCCGTACATCGTGCCACCGCGAGTGTGCTGCGACGCAACGGATTCGAGGTCGAGATCCCGGCGGGGCAGGGGTGCTGCGGGGCACTCCACCTGCACGACGGCGACACCGTCATGGCCAGGCGCCTTCACGAGCGCAACCGGCGCGCGTTCCGCCTGGACATGATCGACGCGATCGTCGTCAACTCTGCGGGCTGCGGTGCGGCGCTCCGCGATGCGGGCGACTCCCTGGCTCACGCCGTCTGCGACATCAGCGAGTTTCTCGACGCGCGAGGGCTGCGGGCGCGACCGTCGCGGCTGCCGCTCCGGGTCGCCTACGACGATGCCTGCCACCTGCTCCACGGCCAGGGTGTGACCGCGGCGCCTCGCGCGCTGCTCCGACAGATCCCGGGGCTGGAGCTCTTCGATCTTCCCGGCACCCGCGATTGCTGCGGAGCCGCAGGGATCTACAACCTGACCCATCCGTCGATGTCGCAGGCGCTCCTGGATCGCAAGCTCCGGGCGCTGGCCGAGACGCGCCCCGATGCGCTCGTCACGGCGAACCCGGGCTGTCTGATGCAGCTCGCGAGCGGGATCCGCCGGGCTGGGCTGAGGATCGAGGTCCTGCACCCCGTCCAGCTGCTCGCGCGAGCCTACCGGTAGAGGTAGGCGTCGCTCGAGCTCCTCGGCAGCTTCAAGCGCGGGAATGCGGCGAAGCCGAAGTCCGACAGGTCCCCTTGGAGCACCAGCTCGACGGGAAGGGGTGAGGGGCGCCGGCGGATGAGTCCGAACTGCTCGGTCGTGCCCAGGAACTCCGCGGACGAGGTCGCGGTGGCCCGCAGGTCGCTGCGATCCAGGAGCCCGAGGCGGGCGCGCTCGAAGAAGAGATCGCGCTGGGGGTCATGGACGGCGTGCACCCGGTCGTCGCCGAGGATCCGCTCGTAGGTGTGCTCCTCGAGGCGCGCGACGAAGCGCGCAAAGTCTTCCGGGGGCACGTCGAGGGACTTGGGCTTCGCGTCGACGAGTGCCACGCGAATCCGGCTTCCACCCGTCAGTGTGATGCCGTCGTCCGCCATCTCGCCGTTCGCCTTCTCGCCGTCGAAGAGCGCTGCTTGTAGCGAGAGGGCGCCCGGGGCCCAGAGCTCGGGAACCTCTTCGAGGAACGCTCGCGACAGTCGGATCTTCTGGGGCGTCCAGCTCGCGATCAGGTCTCGCAGCTCGGAGCGAGCCGTCTCGGCCGAGGGGGTGTCGCCGTAGTGGACGACGACGGACCGGTAGAGCTCCGCGCGAACGTCTACCCGGCGCTCGCCCCGGGCGGCCTCGAGCGTGCGGAGCGCGATCAGCGAGCGGTAGTGGGCGACCTTCCGGGCCGAGCGATCCTTGCGGGCCTCCTGATGCTCCAACGCCCGACTCCACTGCTTGCGCTGGGCCCAGAGTCCCTCGAGCTCCCGGTGCACCGGCTCCGCGTATCGGCCATGGGGAAAGTGCGCCAGGTAGCGCTCTCCCGCGCTCAACACTCCGCCCCCGAAGCGCGCGCGCTGGACCGGATACTGCGCGATTCGCAGGGGAAAGGTGGCGAGCTGCGAGGCGAAACCCGGGAGATCGACGATCCACTCGAGCGGCCTCGGGAGGTTGTAGCGACGGGCCCCGCGCGAGCGGCTCCCCAGCAGAATCCAGCGCAGCCGGCGGCCCCGGTCGTTGCGGCGAGCCCGGGTGAGGACGCGGTAGGGATTCTGCTCGGGGTCGCGCAGGATCCAGGCGGCATGGCGCGCCATGTTGGACTGGGAAGGATCCGCGCGATCCAGGCGCGAGAGCGCCTCGAAGAAGGCGGTCTCGTCACCGCGGTTGGCGGTGGCCAGCGCCTCGACGAAGGTGGCCTCGTCGGCGAGCGCTCCCGCGGGATCGCGCTGCCGCCACTTGCGCGCGCTCTCTGCCAGCACGGGAAGGGGCGCGGCCAGCGTCGCGCGGGCCAGATCGGCGAGCTCGCGGGTCGCCTCGGGCCCGAGCGCGCTCGCATCGGCAGGTTGCACCGAGAGCGCCCGACGGACGCGCTCCCGCCGCGCCTCTGCCCGCGCCTGGGCGCGCTCGCGCAGGCGATTCGTGCGGGGGTCTCCGGGCAGCAGGCGGTCCGCGCGGTCGAGGTGCGCGAGCGCCGCATCCTCGCGTCCCAGGCGCAGGGCGCGCTCGGCGACGGCCAGGGCCTCGCTGTGCTCGTGCCGCCGCCACTGGAGCCGGTAGCGGCTGATCTGTGCGACGGCGTCCTCGGCCTCGGGGGCATCGGGATGGCGGTCGACGAACTCCTGGAAGGCGTGCAGCGCCTGGCGTTCCTGGACCGTCGCCTCCGGAAAGCGTCGCATCACCAGGAGGGACGAGAGCGCCGCGCTTCCGGTTTCGAAGGGGTTCACGGTCGCTGCGATCGCGAGCTTGAAGAGCGGCCGCGTGATCCGGTTGACCAGGCTGCCGAGCTTGCGACGACGGTCCTCCTGCAACCGCTGCCTGGCTACGGCGAGGGGCTCCGAGTCGATCTCGCGGGAGACGAGGCGCTGGAGCCGCCGGTCGAGGACGTTCGAGTCGAGCGCGTCTCTACCCCAGCCGAGGAATGCTGCGCGGCCCGCCCCCGCCTCGAAGAGGGCGCGAGCCTGGTCCGAGACTCCCGGCGCGACTCCGTGCTCGTGTCGACGGGAGCGCTCCGCCTCGATCAGGTCATCGAGCTTCTCGGCCGCGGAGTCGCGCCGGTCCGCCAGGACCAGCGCGGCCAGCCGCCCTGCCGTCTTCTCGACGGCGTCGGGCAGGGGTGGAGGGGAGGGACGCTCCTCGCTCCGGAGGGGGAGCGTCGCCGGGACGGGCGAGGCGCAAGCGCCGAGCACGCCCGTCGCCAGCAGTGCGAAGGCGACTCGTCGGGCTCGATCAGCGGTGCGGAAGGTGCTCATCGGTCACCTGGAACTGGAAGGACAGGAACGCCTCGAGCTTGCGCGCGGCCTCGATCTTCTCGATCGCCCCATCCTGCTGGGAGACGGCCTCGTAGAGCCGCGAGGCGCCCGTCGCGTACTCGCGAAAGGTCGCAGCATCGAACTCGAGCGAGACCGGCGGGAAGCGCCACGCGTAGTCCCGCGCCATCTCCGCATACAGGTCTCCCAGGTCGAGCAGGTTGCGATTGCGATTCTTGCTCTCCCGGTTGCGCCGCACCAGGCGCTGATACTGCTGCAGGGCCAGCGCGTCGAGGCCGGATCGCATTCGGCGACGCGCGCGCATCCAGAGCGCACGCTCGCGATCGGCCCGCTCCCGCTCCTCCTGGATCACGTACTCGTAGTGCGTCCCGTCGACCTCGCGAGCCAGGGCTGCGAGGAGTCGCTCGCGCTCGTCGAAGCGCGCCAGGGCCTCGTCGATCCCGAGCTCGGGGCCGGGCTGGATGGCGCGCGCGTCGCGAAGCTGCTCGGTGACGTGCCGTCCCTGCAGCGCCGGCTCCCGGAGGGGCGAGTCGAGCTCGGCGACCCGACGGTAGTGCAGGCTCGCGAGCTCGTACTCCCCGATCCTCTCGAGCGCGCGTGCCTCACCGAACCAGATCACGTCGGTCAGGGTGCCCCCGCGCAGTGCGCCCACGTTCGCGCGCTCGAGATCCTCGAGTCGCCGGAGCGAAGCCACGTAGACGTTCTTGCCGGTGAAGTCTCGCGCGGGCGGGAAGCGGTAGGTGTCGTCGTCGACGTGGAGGCGCAGGAGGGCGACGGCTTCGAGCACGTTCTCGGTCGGGCGGTAGCGTGGATCGGATCCCGGAGTCGAGCAGGCCGCGAGCCCGGCTACGGCCAGGCCGATTGCAATCCCGCTTGGCAGCCTCACGTCCGGGGGGGGCGGCGGCGTCGGGGCCGGCGCGCGACGACGTTGAGCATCGTCTCGGTGGCCACCACCGCCGCTGCGATCTGGTCCGAGTCGACTCCCTGGGTCGAGAACGGATCGCCGCGCGTGCCGAAGCGCCAGGTGATGACGGTCTCGACCAGGGCCCCGGTCTTGCCTCCCGGAGAGATGCGAACCCGGTAGTCGATCAGGCGCGGCAGGCTCAGGTCGAGCCGGCGAGCGGCCTTGGTGACGGCCTTCATGAACGCGTCGTAGCTGCCGTCTCCGGTCGATCGCGCCTGCGCCCGCTGGCGGTGGTAGGCCAGATCCACCTCGGCGCTGGGCAGATCGTTGGTCCCGCTGGTGACTGCGTAGCGCTCGATCTGGACCCGCTGGTCCCGCGGCGCCTTGAGGGCATCGGCGATGATGAAGGGCAGATCGGTCGCGGTCACCGCGTGCTTCTTGTCTCCGAGCTCGATGACCCGCTGGAGCACCATGGCGCGGTTCTCGGGCGAGAGCTCGATGCCCAGCGCCTTCAGGTTCTGGTCGAGCGAAGCCTTGCCGGCGAGCTTGCCCAGCGCGTAGCGTGGCCGGCGCCCGAAACGCCGGGGAGCGAGGCGCGTGGAGTAGAGGCGACCCTTGCTCTCGCCGTCGCTGTGGATTCCCGCCGTGTGGGTGAAGACGTCGCGCCCCACGATCGGCAGGTTCCCGGCCACCGCCTTCCCGGAGAAGGCCGCGACCATCTCGGAGATCGAGGCCAGGCGGCCCTCGTCGACGCGACTCCGATAGGGAGTCAGATCCCGGAGTCCTGCGACCACCTCGGCCAGGTGGGCGTTGCCGGCCCGCTCGCCCAGGCCGTTGACCGTCGTATGGATCCCGCGAGCACCCGCGCGCGCCGCCGCGAGGCTGTTCGCGGTCGCGAGTCCGTAGTCGTTCTGGGCATGGAAGTCGAAGTGCAGTCCGGGCCAGGTCCGCACCATCAGCTCCAGGTAGCGGCCCACGTCTTCGGGGGTCAGGACTCCGAGGGTGTCGGGCAGGAGCACGCGGTCGACCCGAAGCGCCGCCAGGTTCTGTACGTGGGCGAAGACGTAGTCGAAGCTGTCACGCACGCCGTGCGACCAGTCCTCGAGGTAGACGTTCACTCCCATTCCACGCGAGCGCGCGTAGCGGATGGTATCGGCGACCTGCTTGAAGTGCCGTTCGGGCGTCATGCGCAGCTGCTTCTCGCAGTGGGCGCGGGAGCCCTTGGTGAGCAGGTTGATCACCTGCGCGCCGCAGTCCGCGATCCAGTCCACCGACGCCTTGCCGTCGGCGAATCCCAGGATCTCCACGCTACCGAGCTGGCCGGTGCGCCGGGCCCACGAAGCGATCCGGCGGACGGCTTCGGCTTCGCCGCTCGAGACCCGTGCGGAGGCGATCTCGACCCGGTCGACGCGCACCTCGCGCAGCAGCAGGCGCGCGACCTGGAACTTCTCCGAGGGTGTGTAGGAGAGGTCCGGTGTCTGCTCCCCATCCCGCAGGGTGGTATCCATCAGCTCGATCGCGCGCTCGGTCACGGGACTCCCTGGCACCCGAGGGTACGGAGCGGCGAGCGCGGCGCAAGCCACTGCCGCGCTACACGGCCTCGGGCTCGGCTTCGCGGCGGACCCGCTCCTCGTGGACCCGGCGGGCCTCGACGAGCCTGGGCATGATGTCGTCGAGAGCCTCGAGCGTCCAGCGCTCGGCCCTCTCGAAGGAGCGCAGCACCCTGGGCTGCCCCATGATTCCGACTCGACCGCCCGCGACGTGGAAGATCTGGCCCGTCACCTCGTTCGCCGCCTCGGTGCATAGCCACACGACGACGGGGGAGACCTCCTCCGGGCCCCTGCGCACGCTCGCCGGGTCGACCCCGCGGCCCCGCATCAGGTCCTCGGTCATGCGGGTGACGGCGCCGGGCGAGATGGCGTTGACGGTGGCGCCGTACTTCTCGAGCTCCAGTGCCATCACGCGCGTGAAGCCCGCGATGCCCGCCTTGGCGGCGCCGTAGTTGGACTGTCCGAAGTTTCCGACCAGACCCGATACCGAGGAGACGTTGAGGATCCTGCCTCCGCGCCGACCCGTCTCCCGCAGGTAGCGCGCGAAGGGCCGGGTGCAGCAGTAGTGCCCCTTCAGGTGCACCGCGATCACCGCATCCCAGTCCTCCTCCTCGAGCTTGAACAGCGTCCGATCGCGCAGGATCCCGGCGTTGTTCACCAGGATGTCGAGGCTCCCGAAGGCCTCGATCGCGGTTCCGAAGATGGCCCGACCCCCGTCGACCGTGGCCACCGAGTCGTAGCTGGCGACCGCCTCGCCGCCGGCCGCGCGAATCTCCTCGACCACGCCGTCGGCGACGCGGCCGGCCCCCGTCCCGTCGACGGCTCCACCCAGGTCGTTCACGACGACTCGCGCGCCGGCCGCTGCCAGGTCGACGGCGCACGCGCGCCCGATTCCGCGGCCGGCTCCGGTGACGATGGCGACACGCCCTGCCAGGGTGTTCATGGCACTCCCTCCGAGCCCCCCACCGGTCGCGCAGAGTGTAGCTGGGAACGGCTCAGCGGCGGTGGGGCGGGGTGCGACGCGGGGATGGAGCGCGACGTCCGGGATTCGGCCGGCTGGGCGCTCGGCGATGCTGGATGTCGCCGCCCTGGCGCCTGGCTCCCGGGCGCTGGCGACGGAGCCGCCGCTGGAGACGCTGTCGCTGGTCGGGGCTGAGCTTTCGGAAGCGCTCGAAGCGCTGACGCAGCTCCCGCCGCCGCTCGGGCGGCAGCCGTCGCCAGCGCCGGAAGTTGTCTCGCACCCGGGCACGCTGATCGGGAGAGAGTCTGCGGAAACGCTGGTAACGCTCGCGCATGCGGCGCCGCTCCGAAGGGTTCATGTGCCGCCAGTGATCCAGGCGTCGACGCAGCTCGCGGCGCTGGTCGGGGGGGAGCGCACGAAAGCGCCGATAGCGCTCCCGGAGTCGCGCGCGCTCGGCCTCCGGGAGGCGGAGCCAGCGCTCGCGACGGCTCTCGACCGGAGCCTTCTGGGTGTCCTCGTCCGCTCGCGCGACCGCAGGCCGGACCCACAGCGCGGCAACGCCGACCCCCAAGAGCACGATGATCCGAGCCAGCCGGCTCACTCTCTTCCCCCGCTCTTCGACTTCCGGGCACCGGAGGGCACCGGGGCCCTCCCAGGTCGCTCGCCCGCCGGAGATGGGGTCGCGGCCTCCGCGCTCTCGACGGGGATCGGCAGGTCTTCGGCCGGGTCCCACTGGGTCATCATCTCCCAGTCGAGGAGCAGGTCCAGATCCTCGAGCAGCGCTCGATCCTCGGGAGGGAGCGGGGCAGCCCCCCCGGTCTCGGCGCGCACCGCGAAGGGTCCTGCGGCGCCCGCGAGTCCGGCCGTGACCCCTGCAAAGGCCCACGCGCTCAACCGCCCTCGGAGCCATCCCACGCTTCGACCACGTCGAGGGAGGCGAGCAGGTCCAGGTCGCCTTCGAGCAGGATCTCGAAGCGCTCTCCATCCGCCACCAGGCTCCAGTCCCGGTCCGGCAGCGCGCTGTCGCGGGGGTCGATCCACAGCGCGAAGAGCCCGAGCGCGCAGGCGGCGCCGAGCGCCCCGACCGGAGTGCGCCAGCGATTCCACCACAGCGCAGTGCGGGAGCGAGGGGCAGGAGCGCGCTCTCGAGCCAGGCGTGCCCAGAAGGCGGCCTCGAACCCGGGAGAGGGAGCGATCCTCGGAAGCCCGCGGACGAGCGAGTCGATGCGCCGCTCCTCGGAGGGCGCCAGGGGGCCCCCGGCCCGCTCGCCGCCTGCCTGCGTGTGGGGATCGCGTTCTCGGGGACTCACTCCCGGGTCTCCTTGAGCTCGGCTGCCAGGTTCGCCCGCGCGCGGTGGAGCAGGCTCTTCACCCCGGAGACGCTGGCACCGAGAGTCTCTGCGATGTCCTCGTGGCTCATCTCTTCGTGCACTCGCAGCATCAGGGCGCTTCGCTGGCGCTCGGGCAGGCCGGCGATCGCCCGCTCCACCGCCTCTCCCGTGCGCCGGGCCGCATAGTCGAGGTCCGCGGCCGGCGCGGGATCTGCGGCGCGGCCGACGGTCTGGGGCTCGAGTGGCCGTTCGCGCCGGCGGTACGCGCGCGCGAGCTCGTTCAGCGCCAGTCGGTGGGCGATCCCGAACAGGTAGGTCGAGAACCTGGCGCGGGCCTCGTAGCGATCTCGAGCTTGGTAGATCCGCACGAACGTCTCCTGCGCCAGCTCTTCAGCCCGGCCCCGGTCCGGAACCATTCGGGCCAGGAAGTTGACCAACGGGGGGGTGTAGCGGCGGAAGAGCTGGTCGAATGCGGACCGATCTCCGCTCCGGAAGCGGAGCATCAGCTCTGCATCTGCATCGGTCACTCAAGCCGCCGCGGCCCCATTCGTCCTACTCGCTTCAACCGGGGGAGCGCCTGGGGGTTGCGGCGGGCCGGGCCACCGAGCGCCCTGAAGGCGGCATGCCCGGCTCGGACGGCCCCGACGGGCGCGGGCGGGCTCCAGGTGCAGATCGGGCCGGGAAGGCGCGCGAAGGTCGCCGCGTGGGGCGGCGGGTCAGGAAGAGAGCATGGGCTTGATCAGGTTCGTCCATCCGACCCAGACCAGGCCGAGCGTCGAGAGGCCGAGGAACGTCATGGTGGTCGCCATCATCAGCCAGCAGATTCCTCGACCGAGCCGCTCCTTGATGGACATGGGCAGCAGCTTCTCGATCAGCAACGAGCCCCCGATCATCACGACCATCCATCCCAGGATGAACTCCACGCGGTCGCCCTCCCTGCGCCCCTGAGCGCACGAGTGACGAGTAGATCACAGCCCGGACGGGGCCGTCAAAGCCCGAGCAGAAAGCCCTCGACTTGGCGAGCGAACTCCTCCGGGCGATCGAGCTGGATCACGTGCCCGGCTCCCGCGACCTCGACCCGCTTCGAGCGCGGGATGCGCGCTGCGAGCACCTGGGAGGCGCGCTGGAAGGCGCGATCGAGCGCTCCCGCCAGGATCAGCGTCGGGGGGGCGACCTGGCGCAGGGCGTCGAGCAGGTTGGGGACCGGACCCGCCACCTGCCTGGCAAAGTGGGCCAGACCGGGTACCTGCTGGGCCAGGAATCCCGCGACGGCCTTCCGGGCTCCGCTGGAGTCGGGCCGCAGGCCCACCAGCTCTGCCTGGGCGCCCCGTCCCTCCAGGTACTTCTCGAGTCCGACCCGCTCCAGCTTGGCGGCGGCCCGCTCGAGGATCTCGGACCATCTCCGGGCGGCTTCCGGGTCCTTGAAGCCCGGACCCGTGTTGGCCAGGACCAGCGCTCGCACCCGTTCGGGGTGATCGAGCGCGTAGCGCAGGGCTACCAATCCGCCGATCGAGAGGCCTCCGACCGCCACCGGCTCCAGCCCACAGACCGCCGCGTGCACCGCCGCGAGATCGTCGAGCACCCTCGCCATGCTGTAGCGCTCCTCGGGCTCGGGGGACTCGGAGCGTCCGTGTCCCCGGTAGTCCCAGGTCACCACCCGAAGGCGAGGCGCGAGAAGGGCGGCCACCTCGCTCCAGTGGCGGTGGGTCGAGAACGAGGCGTTGCACAGGATGAGCGGCGGCCCCTGGCCGATCGCCTCCCAGTAGATCCGCGTTCCGTCGCCCGAGCGCGCCTCGGCCATCAGACGCTCTCCATCCGGCGCCGGAGCCCGCGCGTCATGCTCTCGAGCTGGTCCCGCATGGGGCCGCGGATGGCCAGCTCCGGCACCAGTGCTCGGGTGCGACCCTCGAGGCGCAGCACCACCCGGGTGAAGGGGCCGTCGTCCTGCAGCTCCACCTCGCCGCGCAGTGAGCTCCAGACGTTGCCGTCGCAGATCTTCTCGAAGCGCAGGTTGCCGTCGACCCCGGTCGTGAACACGAAGCGCGCCTCCCCGCTGGTCCCCAGGGCCCGGTACGTCGAGACCGTCTTGCGCACCGAGCCCGCGCGCTCCACGATCCGGGTGTCCGGCAGGATCTCCTCGAACGTTGCATCGTCGTCGAACACGCAGGCGATCTCGTCTCGCGGCCGCTCGACCGTGAACTCCCTCTCGAGCTTCACCTCGTCTCCTCTCTCCCCACATCGCGATCCCCGCTGGGGGTCCGCACGCGACAGGTTGGAGGCGTAGGGTACAGCAGCCCGATCAGCTGCCGACGGCTTCGCGGGACGGGAGCCTAGTGCAGTACGAGCCAGGCCTCGGGCAGGTAGACCACCGGGCCGTCGAGGGGTCCCGAGAGCATCTCCCAGCTCCGTTCCAGGTCGGCTGGAAGCGGGTCGAGGCCGAGCGCTTGCAGCACCAGCGCTCGCATGGATCCCCGGAGCAGGGAGCGAAGCTGTGCCTGCAGGCTGCGCGGTCCCGGGAAGATCACGCGTGCGGGGTCGATCTCGGGTGCGATGCCCGCCTCACGCTGGGCGCGGGCCACGGCCGCGTGGAGGCCCCCGATCTCGTCGATCAACCCGTCGGCGCGGGCCGACTCGCCGAGCCACACCCGGCCCTGCCCGAGCGCATCCACGCGCTCCCGGTCGAGGCCCCGGCCGGTCGACACCCGGTTCAGGAAGGCGTCGTACATGGAGCGCACCAGCACCCGCGCACGGGCGCGTACCCCCTCCGTCATCGGCAGGCTCATGGAGCCGATCGCCGCGAAGCTCCCCCGCGTCAGAACCTCGGCCGAGATGCCGAGCTTGTGGTAGAGCTCGCGCACCGCCGGTCGAATGAAGAAGACACCGATCGAGCCCGTCAGGGTCGCGGGCTCGGCCACGATGGCGTCGGCTCCGCTCGCGACGTAGTAGCCTCCCGACGCGGCTGCATTCCCCATCGAGACGACCACGGGCTTGCGCTCGCGCGCTGCGCGCACCGCCTGCCAGATCGCGTCCGAGGCCTGGGCCGAGCCTCCGCCGGAGTCGATGCGCAGCACGATCGCGCGCACGTCGTCGTCGCTCGCGGCGTCCTGGAGCGCCTGGACGACGCGATCCTGGGTGAAGGCGGCCGCAGCAAAGCGGCCCGCCGACTGGGTGATGGTCCCGCTCGCGAAGATCAGGCCCACGGCGGGACCGTTGCGCAGCCGTAGATCGCGCGGATCGACGCGCAGGTACTGCGCGTAGTCTACGCGCTCCGCGTCCTCGAGCCCCGCCGCCTCGATCACGGTCTCGGGGGTCGCTTCCCCGTCGATGAGCCCGGCCTCGATCAGCTCGCGGCTGCTGGCCGGAGCGGCCTCGATCAGCTCCCGGACCCGCGCAGCTTCGAGTCCGCGACCTGCAGCGATGCCGTCCACGAGCTGGCGGTAGATGCGGTCCAGCAGGTCGGTCGCGACCTCGCGCGCCGGCGCCGACATCTCCTCGCCCGAGAACATCTCGGGGGCAGACTTGTACTTGCCGATTCGCTCGTACTCGATACGGATCCCGAGCTTCTCGAAGCCAGCGCCGAGGTGCAGGAACTCGCCGGCGATCCCGGCCAGCGGGGCCAGCAGGCCCGGCATGGCGAACACGCGGTCGGCGGCGGAGGCCAGGTAGAGCTCGCGGGTCGCGTTGAAGGCGGCGAGATCGAGCAGCACGACGACTCGGGTACCGGCCTGACGAACGCGCTCGAGGCTGTCGCGCAGCTCCTGGATCTGCGCGAAGCCCGCCTGGATCCCCCGCACCCGGAGCAGCACGCCCACGATCCGGTCGTCCTGGGCCGCCTTCTCGAGCTGCAGGATCAGGGTCGGCAGCGCCGGACCTCGCGAGGTCCAGCGCGCGACCGTGTCCATGGCGGGAGGGTCCGCGAGAGTGCCCGCGAGGTCGATCGCGAGCACCCCCCGGTCGGGAATCCGCGGTCCCGCCTCCCAGAGAGACCAGCCGATCAGAGCCACCACCCCGAGCGCGATCCAGAACGCGATCGCTCGGCGCATCTTCGCTCCCCCTCGCGGCCAGCCCGCCGCCCCCGAGCCCACGCCCCCGAGGACCCGGTTCGAGCCGTGGGCAGAGGATGCGTGCCGAGGCTCACGGCGTCCACCCGGCCGCGGCATCGCTGCGAGGGCCCGAAGCCACTCGGTGAGCGGGCTTGGGCCGCTTGCTGCGCCTCAAGTGCATCTCTCCTGCACCCGATCTTCGGGGTCGGAGTCCAGAGCCCGAGGGGGGGTGCGCCACGACCACGTCCCTTCCGGGGAGACGGCGCGGCTCCGGGCAGAGGGTCCGGGCAGACGGGGGAGGCGGCCTTGGGGGTCCAAGTCGGCGAGATCCTGGTCGAGCGGGGAGTCGTCTCGGAGTCCCAGCTCGAGATCGCGCTCGCGCAGCAGCGCCGGACGGGTCACAAGCTGGGCCGCGTGCTCGTCGACCTGGGGATGGCGAGCGAGGAGGCGATCGCGGATGCCCTCGCGACGCAGACCGGGATCGAGCACGTCCGCCTCGACGACCTGCAGCCGGAGGAGGAGGCCCTGCGACGGGTCCCCGAGGCCCTGGCGCGGCGCTTCGAGCTGGTCGCCCTGCGGATCGAGGGCGCGAACCTGGTCGTCGCCATGGCCAACCCCACCGACATCGTGGCGATCGACGAGGTACAGCGTTCGACCGACCTCTTCGTCCGGGTGGTGTCCTCGCCCCGCTCCCAGATCGCGCGGGCCATGAACCGCTGCTACCACGGCGAGGGGGACGCCGGGATCGAGGATCTCGTCGAGCGCGCCCTGGAGTCGGTTCGGGGCGACCAGCGCTCGGAGGCGGGAGTCATCGACCTCGTCAACCGCCTGCTCGAGATCGCTGCAGGTCGAGAGGCGACCGACGTGCATCTCGAGCCGGACGAGCTGGTCATCCGCACCCGACTGCGCATCGATGGAGAGCTGCAGCACGGACCGGCCCTTCCCGTCGAGCTCGCGTCGGCCCTGGTCTCGAGGGTGAAGGTGATGGCGGACCTCGACATCTCCGAGACGCGCATGCCGCAGGATGGGAAGTTCCGCTTTCAGGCCGGAACCCGCTCTCTCGATGTTCGCGTGTCCACCTTCCCCTCCGTGTTCGGGGAGAGCCTCGTGCTCCGGATCCTGGACGCGTCCCGAGCGGCGCTTCCGCTCGATCGGCTCGGCCTGGGGGCTTCGCACATCCAGACCCTCATGAAGGCCGCCCGAAGACCCACCGGAATGATCCTGGTGACCGGACCCACGGGATCGGGCAAGACGACCACGCTCTACGGGCTGCTGCGCGCGACCCACTCGATCACGCTCAAGACGATCACGCTCGAGGATCCGGTCGAGTACCGGCTGCCGATGATCACCCAGTGCCAGATCAACGAGCGCGCCGGAGTCACCTTCGCGGCGGGTCTGCGGGCGATTCTCAGGCACGATCCGGACGTGGTGCTCGTCGGTGAGATGCGCGACGAGGAGACCGCCCAGATCGCCGTTCGCGCCGCGCTGACCGGACACCTGGTGCTCTCGACCCTGCATACGAACGACGCGATCAGTACCGTCGACCGGCTGCGGGACATGGGCGTTCCTCCCTACCTGGTCGGTGCCAGCCTGAACCTGATCCTCGCGCAGCGACTGGTCCGGCTCCTGTGTCCGGAGTGCCGGGTTCCCTACGACGCCGCGCCCGAGGAGCTCGAGGCGCTCGGCCTCGAGCCGGGGGGTACGTGGTACGACGCGAAGGGCTGCGACCTCTGCCGGGAGTGCGGCGTGCGGGGTCGCTCGGCTCTCTTCGAGGTGCTCCCCGTCTCGCGCGAGATTGCGCGAGCGATCCATGCCGGCGAGGGATCGCGCCGGATCGAGCAGATCGCTCGAGACGAGGGGTTCGTCCCCTTCCGCGATGCCGCACTCGCACGGGCGCAGCGCGGCGAGATCTCGCTCGCCGAGGTCGCCCGCGTCGGTGCCGGGGACTGACGTGCAGCGCTTCGGGTACGTGGCGATCGACGCTTCGGGCGCCCGGCTCGAGGGCGTCGACTACGCCGCGGATGAGCGCTCCCTCGATCGCAAGCTGGCGGCAGCGGGGTCGGTGCTGCTTCGCGCACGGCCTCTCTCCTCGCAGCGGGGTCGGGTTCGCGGACGGGTCCTGATCGATGTCTTCTATCACCTCTCCATCGCGGTCTCGGGAGGCGTCCCGATCCTGCAGGCTCTCCGGGATCTCCAGGAAGAGGGCCGTCATCCGCTGGCCCGGGAGCTCTCCGCGGTGGAGAGCGCCGTCCGCTCCGGAGCCACGCTCTCGGATGCCTTCGCCGCGCACCCGAGGCACTTCTCGCCGCTGGCGGTGTCCCTGGTGCGAGCGGGAGAGCGAACGGGCAAGCTCGCGACGGTCCTCGAGGATCTGGTCCGCCACCTCGAGTGGCGAGAGGATCTGCGCCGGAAGGTGAGGCAGGCGACGACGTACCCGGCGATCGTCTCGGTGGCGCTGATCGGGTTGTGCGCGATCCTGGTTCTCTTCGTCCTGCCTCGCTTCGCGGCGATCTTCGAGGACGTCGGCGTGGAGCTCCCCGTCACGATGCGGGCCATGCTCGCGACGCGGGACTTCCTGGCGCTGCACTGGCTCGCGAGCGCGGTGTCGCTCGCGGGAGTGCTGATCGCGCTCGCCTACGCCCTGCGCACGGCGCCAGGCCGCGAGCTCCTGGACCGGGCCGCGCTCCGCGTTCCGGTCGTCCGCTCGGTGCTGCCGATTCTCGATGCGGCTCGGCTCGCACACAACCTGGCCCTGCTCTACGCGGCTGGTCTCGCGCTGCTCGACTCGCTGGCTCTGGTCCGCGCGATCGTGCAGAACCGCGTGCTCAAGCGCCTCGTGGGGGAGGCCGAGACCCGGCTCCGGGGCGGCGGGGGGCTCTCCGAGTCTCTCGCGGCCTCCGGCCTCCTGCCGACACTCGTCATCCGGATGCTCCAGGTGGGTGAGAGCACCGGACGTCTCGACGCAGCACTCGAGCGCGTGTCCGATTACTACGATCGCGAGCTGCCGATGGTGATCGATCGAACACTGGCGCTCTTCAACGTGGGCGTGATGGTGACGCTGGCCGGGTTCCTGGTGGCCGTGACGCTCTCGTTCTTCATGCCGCTCTACCAGATGATGGGCAATCTGAGCCATGGCTGAGCATCGCGAGGGGGCTCGGGAAGGCTTCTCGTTGATCGAGATCATCGTGGCGGTGGCGATCGTCTCGATCCTCGCGGGCGCCCTGGCTCCCTTCGTCGCACAGCAGGTTCGCAGCGCCCGCGAGGACGCGACGCGCGAACGCATGGAGCGCATCTACCGGGGCATGGTGGGAGATCCCGCGCGCGGACAGTACGGCTACCTCGGGGACATGGGCCAGCTTCCTCCGAGGCTGATCGATCTGACGGTGCGGGGGAGCCAGCCCGTGTGGTCGATGGGCGCTGCGGGAGTCGGCACCGGGTGGAACGGCCCCTACGTCGTCGCGGCCAGTGCGGCGGCCGAGGTCACGCAGGATGCCTGGGGAACGGTGTACCAGTACGCGAGCGGCACCCCACGGCTCACGAGTGCGGGCGCCGACCGGAGACTGGGAACGTCCGACGATCTCGGCTATCCGGCGACCGCACCTCCCACCCAGGGCTCCCTCGTGGTCAGCGTACGGGGTCTCCCGAACACCGGCCCTCCTACCCTCAACCTCGATCCCGCGTCGGTGGCAGGCGTCCAGCTGGCGTTCTCGAACGCCGGGGTTGCTGCGACGCTGGCGCTCGCCTGGAATGGGACGGCCTGGGTGGGATCGGGGATCCACCGGGGCCTCCATCCGCTGACGGTGACGGGGCGCGGGGCCTATGGGACCGCGGTGGCCAGTGACGTGGTCTCGATCCACGCGGGCAGCAACGCCCGCACCCTCACGCTGGTGCAGCCGTGATCCGACTGCTTCCACGTCGGGTCGTGCTCGACCCGCTACCGCATGCCGTGGCCTGGGCGCGCGCCGTCGTGGGTCCGTTCCAGTCGCGAGTGGAGGCCTATGGGCTCGACCCGGTCGAGGACGGAGAGACGGCTCTCGCAGTGGCTGCGCGCCGCTTCGCCCGCGAGGGCCAGCCCGGCGCCGTCCACATGGTGGAGCGCGCGGGCGAGACGAAGCTGGACCGTCTGGACCTTCCGGGCACCCGCCCACGGGAAGCCCGCGCCGTCCTCGAACGGCGCTGCTCGCCGCCGGCATCGGGTTCGGAGCAGGGAGTGGCAGCGTCGATCGGTGCGCGCGCGTTCGCGGCCGGCGACAGTGTGGTCTGGCTGGCAACGAGCGAGGTCGGTACGGAACAGGCGCTGGAGGGTGAGCTCGAAGCAGTCGGCCTGCCCGTCGAGAGGGTCGTGTCCCACGTGTTCGCCCTCGGAGCGCTGGGGCGGGTCGCGGTCGATCCCGCCGAGAGCCTCTCTGCACTGCTCTGGATCGAGGCTGGCGCGGCGCACTGTGTGATCGTCGATCGGCTCGGCTGGAAGTTCAGTCGCGAGATTCCGCTCAAGTACGCCGGGGACCGCATGCTGAGGCGCGACGGGTCCGCACCGAGCGAGTGGCAGGAAGAGGAGCATCGGCAGGCGGAGAGATTGGCGACGGAGCTTCAGCGCACCCTGCTCTACGTCGAGGGCCAGCTCAAGCTGGGCGAGGTCTCCCGCCTGGTGCTCTGCGGTCACGCGGCACCCCTCGAGGGCGTGTGGCGGGTGCTCGCCGCGAACCTGCAGCTTCCGGTGACGACCCTGTCCGACCTGCTCTCGGGCTGGCCCAGGCCGGTGGCTCCCGAGCTTGCCGCTGTGCTGGGCATTGCCACCCTGCCCGCATCGGCCGTGCCCAACGCACTGTCCCTCGAGTCGCAGCGCGCTCGCTCGCGGGTCCGCACCCATCGGATGCTGCGGCGGGGCGCCGCCCTCAGCGTAGCGGCAAGCCTGGCGCTGCTCACGCTCGTCGGTGCCCGCTACCTGGCGGAGCGCTCGGATGCCCGCTCGGTGGCCGCACGCTGGCTCGCGAGCCAGCCGCAGCTGACCGGGCTCGAGGAGGCGGAGGCGCGCGACGATCGAGGGGAAGCGCTCGCCCGCGCGCGGGCGCAGCTCGATTCTCCGGAACCGCTCTGGTCGGGTGTCCTGGAGGTCATGGGCCGTCTCGCGCCGCCCGACGTGTACCTGGAGGAGCTGTCGATCGCTCACGGGGATCAGGGATGGAGCCTGCGGGCGATCGTCCGATCGCAGGCCCCCTCGACGAGCCGGGCGATCGCCTCTCTGCTCCGCTATCGCGAGGCGCTCGCCTCGACGGGGTGGATCCGCCTGAGGAGCGTCGAGCCCGAGAGCGGTCCGGCCGGAATCACCGAGGGTGCGGTTCGCTATCGCTTCCAGGGTCGGCTCGCACCGGTGCGGATCGGGGGCGCGGATGCCTGACTGGGAGGCGCTGCGCGACCGCCGCAATGCGCGGCTCCTGATGCTCATCGTGGCAGCCCCGCTCCTTGCGCTGGCGCTGGCGCTCGGCCCGCTGGCGCTCGCGCGCGGGCGGCTCGAGGCGGAGATCCGGAGCCACCACCTGGAGCTGGGAGCGCTCAGCCGCGCCCAGCTGGAGCACGCTCGCTCATCGCCCGCGGTCCGGGCCGAACTCGACCGCTTCTTTGCCCGGCTCTCTGGTCCCACCCGACCCGTCCCGAGCCGCGAGACCCTGGCCGTGGCCCGGGCCTTCGCGGCACTGGGGGAGCGGGCGGGCGTGCCGAACCTGGAGGTGTCGCCGGGCGACGCGCCTGGCGATCCCGCCGAGCCGGGGCTCGTTCGGCTCGAGTCGCTCGATGGGCAGCAGCAGCTCGCTCTCTCTCCGAGGCGGGTCACCCTCCGGGCCACCGCCGACTTCTTCGCCCTGCTCGAGCTCCTGGACGAGCTGGATGCTCGAGGGCAGCCCTACCGGGTCGAGGCGGTGCGGCTCCACAAGCGTGGCGCGCGGGTCGAGGCGCAGATCGATGTCGTCTACTTCGGGCTCGCTGTCCGCGACCCGACGGACGCAGGTCCGGAGCCACAGGCCTCGGGAGGAGCGGAGTCGTGAGGCGCTGGATGCTTGGCGTGCTGGCCGCGCTCTCGGTCGGGATCGTCGTCGAGTACTGGCTGCTCTTCTCGGCACCCTCCGAGGTGCGCACCGCCTCGCGGGAGCGCGCGCCCGAGGGATCCCTGGAGTCGGACGAGCCTGAACAGGGGGCGCTTCCGCCCGTTCCCAGGGCCCGTATCCTCGAAGCCCTGGCGGCCCTCGGCGGCGAGCCCCGGAGCCCCTTCTCGGCGCTGACCGAGGCCCGGGAGCAGGTCCGGATCCGGCACCGGCTGACGGGAACGCTCGTGTCGCGGGGCCACCGCGTGGCGTGGATCGACGGCCGTCCGAGGGTCGTCGGGGACTGGCTCGGATCGTCGCGGGTCTTCGTCTCGCGGATCGACGATGGCCGCGCCGTGCTGAGCGGAGGCGGGGGCCCGATCGAGCTGCGGGTCGAGCCCGAAGCGCCCCCCGCGGCCGGGACGCCGTCGAAGGGGCTGGGGTCGATTCCGGCCGCAAGGGAAGGGGACGCGAGATGAAGCGATCCAGAGTCGGGCTGCTCGGGCTGCTGCTGGGCGCCTGCGTCCACGGGGCGCCCGCGATCCCTCCGGCGGAGAGCCCGAGCCAGGCCTCTGCACCGGTCCTCGAGCCTCCCTCGATCGCGCCGCGCTCGCTCTCGCGTCCCGATACGCGACCCCGCTCGGCCGCCATCCGGCTGCTCTCCCGTGGACGCTACACCCTGAACGTGCAGGACGAAGATCTCGCGGCGCTGCTGCTGGGACTGGGGAAGGACCTGCCGCTGAACGTCGTCGTCGGACCCGGGGTGCATGGAACGGTCAGTGCCGATCTGGAGGGCGTCTCGATGCTCGAGATTCTCGACCAGATCGTGATTCCCCGCGGGTACTACTATCGGGTCGAGGGTCGCACGCTGACCGTCTACTCGATCGACCGCGCGACGCGGGTCTATCGGATCGACTATCCGGCGACCGCCCGCACAGGGGAGGCCGAGCTATCGGTGCGGGGCGCGGTCGCGCAGGACATCAACACCGGGGGGAACCAGTCGCAGAGCGAGGACGTGAGTGAGTCGAACGTGACGACCGACTACAAGGCGAACCTCTGGGAGGAGGTCGAGGCCGGGGTTCGCCTCATCGTCTTCGGCAATGAGCGGGGAGGGACCGCGGACTCGGAGGAGGAGACCGCAGACCCGGAAGAGGCGTCGGAGGCCGAGAGGCCCCCCGGCCCCGACACCCCTTCCCGCAGCGTGCTGGTCTCGCGCCAGTCGGGGCTGATCATCGTCACGGCGTCGGGAGAGATGCTGGATCGGGTCGACCACTACCTGGCCGAGGTCAAGCGGAGCCTCTCACGGCAGGTGCTGATCGACGCTCGCATCATCGAGGTCGCCCTCAGCGATGAGCTGGACCTCGGCGTGAGCTGGGAGTTCTCCCCGGGGTTTGGCGATCGGGCGATCGCCGGCACGGTGACCCGCTCGATCACGGGCGGGCTCGCCCGTGAAGGAGCGGTGGCGAGCCAAGCGCTGGCACCGGGACTGACGGCGGGTGGCTTCATGTTCGGGATCGCCAGCAACGAGGTCGGAGCCATGATCAACGCCCTCGCCAAGCAGACGGACCTGCGCGTGATCGCGACGCCTCAGCTCGCGACCCTGAACAACCACAAGGCGCTGATCAAGGTCATCCGGAACGAGGTCTTCTTCGTGTCCGACGTCGAGGTCAACGCCTTCTCCCAGGTGGGGCAGAGCGCTGTCCCGAACTTCGATCCGACCATCACGCCGGTGGGGGTGACGCTCGACGTGACGCCGTTCATCTCGGAGGATGGAGAGATCACGCTGCACCTGCACCCCAGCGTCTCCGAGATCGTCAGCATCGTGACCCAACCCAAGGCCCTCGACTCGCTTCCGGACTCGGGCAGCCTGCCCGTCGTCGACCTGCGCGAGGCCGATACCCTGCTGCGCGTGCGCGACGGCCAGTCGGTGGTGATCGGGGGCCTCCGCCAGGAGCGCGAGCTCGACATCGAGAAGAAGGTCCCTCTGCTCGGCGACATTCCCTGGCTGGGTCAGCTCTTCCGCGGGAGCCGCGTGGAGACGCGCCGCACGGAGCTCGTCATCTTCGTCACGCCCCATCTGCTGGACGCTCCCACGATCGAACGCGTGAGAGAGGATCGAGAGAACGCCCTGCACGCGCTGGGCGC
>JBHHYV010000018.1:0-39293 GCA_046757685.1 Myxococcota bacterium | reverse complement strand
AGTTCGGGCTGGTCGCCGCGGCCGTCTCGGGCTTCCTGCTGACCAGCGTCCCGGTCTGGACCGGCCAGCCCCCGTTGGTGGGGGGGCGGCTGATCGGCATGGTCGGGCTGTGGATCGCGGGCCGGGTCGCGATGGGCGCGGCCGGCTGGATCGGACCCGGCTGGGTCGCCGGGATCGACCTGTCCTTCCTCCCGGTCCTGGGGGTCGCGGTCGCTCGGCCGATCCTGCGCGCCCGGTCGCGACGCAACTACGCGGTCCCGTTGCTGCTCGCCGTGCTGGCGGCGGCCAACGGGATGACGCACCTCGAGGCTCTGGGGGGAGCGCCTCTCGGGCGCGTGGGTCTACACCTTGGCGCCTACGTGCTCGCCACGTTGCTGATCGTCATCGGAGGGCGCATTACGCCCGCCTTCACGCGCAACCACCTGGTCCGCCAGGGAGTCGCGGCGAAGGTCCGCAGCCACCGCTGGCTCGAGCGCGGGCTCTTCAGCACCTGCGGAGGGTTGCTCGCGGCGGAGCTGCTGGCTCCTGGAAGCCTCCTGACGGGCGCACTGGAGCTCGCTGTGGGTGGGCTCGCGATGCTGCGGCTCGCGGGATGGCAGGGCCTGCGCGTGCTGCGCGAGCCCCTGCTCTGGTCGCTTCACCTGGGGCAGGCGTGGGTCGCCGTGGGGCTGGTCTGCACCGGCATCGCCGACCTGACGGGGATCCTGCTCTGGTCGACGGGAGTCCACGCTCTCACCGTCGGCGGCTTCGGAACGATGCTGCTGGCGGTCATGACCCGCGTGGGGCTCGCGCATACGGGTCGCAGCCTCGAGACCCCGCCGGGGATTCCGCTCGCCTATGGCGCGATCACGGTCGCGGCGCTGATTCGCGTCGGCGTGCCGATCGCGTGGCCCGCATGGGGTCTCGAGGGGATCGTCGTCTCGGGAACGCTCTTCGCTGCGGCCTTCGGGATGTTCACCTGGAGGTACGCGCCCATGCTCCTCGCGCCGCGCGTCGACGGCGGCGAGGGCTGAGCCGGGCAGGGGTGCGTCAGGAGTCGGCGAGCTCCCGGTGCGCCGCCGCCAGGAGGCGTTCGAGCGCGCGCGCGTAGGTCTGGAAGAAGGGTAGCGCCTCGTTGCTCTCGAGGCGCTTGCGAAGCTCCGGGACCCAGCGGCCCGGATGCCGCTCGATGAAGTCCCGCTGCGCGCGCCGATAGGGCCCCGCGTCGCCGCCATCCCGAAGGGCCTGCGCCTCGCGAAAGGCCAGGTAGTGCAGGAACTCGAGCTCCGTCGTCAGGTGGTCGGGCAGCTCTCCCCGCTCCTCCACGCGCGAGAGCCCGAAGTGATTGTAGAAGCGAACCGCCTCCTCCATCGTCTTCATGCGCGCGTCGCCGTAGAGCCCCCCGTAGAGGGGACAGGGCGGACCGGAGGTTCCCAGATCGAAGAGCCGCGTGTACTCGACGGCCAGGTCGTCTCCCGATCCCGCGTCGCGGAGGGCCTCGAGGTCGAGCCCCTCCAGCAGACGCGGGTCGAGCGCCTGGAGAGTCTCCGCCAGCGCGTCGGCGAGTCGACCCTCGCGGATGTCGCAGAGCGCCTCGTCGACGGGATAGTCCAGGGCCGTCACGAACCAGAGCCACGCCCGGCTGCGTCCGGCGGCCCGCAGCGCCTCGCCTTCATCCAGATCTCGGAGCACCTCGACGGTCATAGCCGTGTGACCTCCACGTGGGTATCGCGATCGGTGTGGCTGGGCTGCAGGCAGATCGCCATCGGTCGCAGGTGGAACTGTCCCCCCGCCAGCTCGACCGGATTGAGGGGTGTGGGAATCAGGTTCTGAAAGCCCCGGCCGCCCTCGAACTGGAAGTTGTCCCAGGCGTGGTAGACGATGATCTGCCCGGGCCGCACCCCCGGCGCTACCTTGGCCATGATGGTGAACGAGTCCATGTCGTTCCACACCTTGACCCGGTCGCCGTCGCGAATGCCTCGCTGCTCGGCGTCGCGCCGGCTCAGGAAGGCCACCGGCTGACCCCGCTGCTGGCGCAGCATGAGCCGGTCGTCGCGCCACGCCGAGTGGATGCTCCAGCGGGTATGTCCGCCGGTCAGGAGCAGGGGGTGAGTGCCGCCCGCGGTGGGGGGGTCTTTGTGGGTGGGGAGCGTCTCGCCCAGCTCCAGGTAGAGGTCCTGGTCCAGGTAGAACTGGATCCGGCGAGACAGGGTCGGGTAGGGCTGCTTGCGGATCACGTGATCGACGAGGGGCGTGATCGTATCGTCGGGTTCGATCGGCGCGGCGTTTCCGATCGAGACGACACTCGTTCCCGCCCCCGTGAACCGCGCCCAGCCCCGCCGCTTGAGGTCCCGCCAGGAGACCCCTTCCAGGTTGGTCGCCTGCTCGATCATGTCTCCCGCTACCTGGTCGTCGTTGGTCGGCCCGTACTTTCCGCCGCTCGAGAACAGGTCGTAGAGGCCGCGGAACGACCGGGTGCGTCCCTGGCGGTCCTGGAACTCCTCGAGGCCGCGTTCCTGGGCGCGCCCGTCGACTGCCTGGGCCAGCCGAGACAGGATCTCCCAGTCCGACTTCGCCTCGTAGTACGAGGTGGCCTTGGTTCCCGCGTGGACGAAGGGCATGAGGGGGGTGACCCACTTGTGCTCCGTGCGTTCGTACCAGGCCGCGACGGGTAGGACGTAGTCGGACTGGAGGCCTGTGGAGGTCATTCGCCAGTCGAGGGTCACGATCGTATGGAGCTTCGGCCACAGGTTCTCGAGGACCAGCGGGTAGGCGCGAATCCGGCGCAGGGGATTGCTGCCGTAGACGAAGAGCACGCGGGGG
The DNA here is from genome assembly GCA_046757685.1 of Myxococcota bacterium. GTDB lineage: Bacteria > Myxococcota_A > UBA9160 > SZUA-336 > SZUA-336 > JBHHYV01. Next base: position 36,491 of record JBHHYV010000018.1, on the reverse strand, counting down.
TCGTTTCCGGGCTTGGGCCACACGAACTGCCAGCCCTTCTCGAGGGACTCCGCGAGCACCTCCTTCACCGGGCGCTTCAGGTGGGGATCCCAGTCCTGGAGCTTCTCGCTCGCCTCCAGCAGGCCCGCGTGGACGTACCAGAACAGGGCGCCGCACGCGCTCTGTCCCTGCTCGAAGCCCCTGCGGCTGCGCTCGTAGGCGATCATCTCGTCGGTGTAGCCCGCGAATCGCAGGCGGGTCTCGTCGATGAACCCCGCCGTCGCCAGGAGCACGCGCGTCGGGAGCCCCAGGAGCGCCGAGATCGTCTGTCGCTGAAGGCCATCCTGGACCAGGAAGGGGAAGCCGACGAAGCCGCTCCCCTTCTTGCCGAAGTTTCCGGTCAGCGCGAAGACCAGCGCCTGGGCGCGCTCGATCAGGTTGCCGTGGTAGTACTTGCTGAAGTTGCTCGTCGTCACCATCGAGACCGAGCGGGCGCGCGCGATCCGGTGGGCGAGCCCGCGGATCTCCGAGGCGGGGGTCCCGCACATGCGGGAGGCCTGCTCGGGTGCATAGGCCGAGAGCTTCTGCCGCAGCCTCTCGTAGACCGGGCGCACCTGGATGCGCTCGCCCGTCGAGAGCTCGACCTCGAACGCCCCCTCGAGCGAGGGCTTCACGCCCTTCAGGTCCAGGGTCTGTCGCTCCGCCGGGACGACGCCCCGCTTCGGGTCGTGCCAGTAGAGCTCCTCGGAATCGCCACCCGCCGTCAGGTCGGACGAGCGCAGCAGCCGCTGGGTGTCGTCGCGCACCAGCATCGGCAGATCGGTCTGCTCGACCACGAAGTTGCGGTCGATCAGGTTCTCCTCGACGAGTACGTGGGCAATCCCGAGGCCGAGCGCCGCATCCCCGCCCGGCTTGACGGGAACCCAATGATCCGCGTGCACCGCGGACGCGCTGTAGTCGGGCGAGATGCAGACCAGCTCGCTGCCCTTGTAGCGGGCCTCGAGCAGGAAGTGCACGTTGGGGATCTGCGTGTAGACCGGATTCGCGCCCCAGCACAGGATGAGGTCCGAGAAGAAGTAGTCGTCCGCGGAGCGTTCGAAGACGATCTTTCCGAAGGTCTCGGCCGCGCCGCGGTGCCCGTCCCCGATCTCGGTGTTCATGTCGAGCGAGACCGAGTCGAGCAGGAAGGCCAGCCTCTGGTGGGCGGCGCCCATCGTGCCCATGGTGTAGAGCGGACCCAGGTCCCACACGACGCGATCCGGCCCCTCCCCGGTGATCGTGTCGAGGAGCGAGTCGGCGATCTCCTCGAGAGCCTGCTCCCAGGAGATGCGCGTCCAGCGCCCCGAGCCGCGCGGACCGGCGCGCTTCAGGGGCGTGCGAATCCGGGCCGCATCGTACATGCGCTCGCTGAAGCAGGCTCCCTTCTGGCATCCGCGCGGATTGAAGTCCGGTACCTCCGGCCGGATCTGTGGGTAGTCGGCAGCCTGCTCCTCGCGCCAGACCATGCCGTCCTTCAGGTAGACGTCCCACGCGCAGTGCGATTGGTACCAGCAGTTCACGAAGTGACTGCTTCGGACGACCTTGTCCCAGGCCCACCGCGTGCGGTACACGTCCCGCCAGTCTCCGTAGCTGGGGGGCGTCGCCGGTACGTCGCCCGACACCGCTGCGGTCGCGAGTCGGTCGAGGTCGAGCGTAAGGCTGGCGGCGCCGGCAGCCGTCGCCAGCAGGAAGGTGCGTCGATCGATTCCGCGGCCCCCGCTCAAGCGCTCGTCCACTGCAAGGTGGCCGGGTCGCGGGTGAAGCCCCCGAACATGCTCTTCCAGCGGTACGCGATCAGCAGGTCCATGAGCTCGGACTTCCCGCCCGCGCGCGTCTTCGCCATCTCGCGCTTCAGCACCTCGAGTGCATCGAGGACCTTGGGACCAAAGAGGGAGATCAGGTACTCGTTCGGAATCCGCGGCTTCGAAAAGTCCAGGTCGCCCTTCTCATCGAAGCGGGGAGGAGCGAGCGGTGGCACGTAGTAGACGTTGGGCTCCGTGCCGAACTCGGGATGCAGGGGGAGTGCCACCTTCCACTGCTCGACCAGCTTCCAGATCGGGGCCTCGTGATCGTCCTTGTAGCCGACGAAGCGCACCCGCCCGGGGCACATGCGGGCGCACGCGGGGGCGACCTGGTTCTCGATCCTCGGAAAACAGAAGATGCACTTCTGGGCCACCTTCTTTGCGTGGTTGAAGTAGATCTTCTTGTAGGGGCAGGCTTCCATGCAGAAGCGGTAGCCGCGACAGCGATCCTCGTTGATCAGGACGATCCCATCCTCTTCGCGCTTCTCGATCGCCTTGCGCGGGCAGGCTGCCAGGCACGCCGGGTGTGTGCAGTGGTTGCAGATTCGCGGAAGGTAGAAGTAGTAGGCGTTCGGATACTCTCCAGCTCCCTGGTCCTCGTCCCAGTTGGGGCCCCAGTCCGGCTCCTGCCCGACGACCTTCAGGTAGACCTTGTCTCCCTTCCCGCCACGAAAGACCTCGTCGTGGTTGAACTTCCACGCGTCGCCGAACTCCCGCCGCGTCGGCAGGTGACCGGGTCGGGCGACGCCCTTGTCGAAGCCTCCCCCCATCTTCTCCCAGTCCTTGGGGGTGCCCCGTCCCGGCATGGTGTTCACGACGTTCCACCACATGTAGTCCATGCCTTCGTCGCGGGTCCACAGGCGCTTGCAAGCGATCGTGCAGGTCTGACAGCCGATGCACTTGTTCAGGTCCAGGACCATGGACAGCTGACGCTTCACCTCGCTCATCATGACCTCCCGGATCCGGGTACGGCTTCGATCTGGATCTCTCGCCAGGTGCCCGAGAACGCCTTGATCCCGGCGCGCTCACGGTGACTTCCCTCCCAGACGGCGATGCCGTACTGGGTTCGCGAGCCCGGCTCGAGCAGCGCGAGGGGCTCGCTGCCTCGGGGCGCGAGCGGTCGCGTGATCACGACCGTCCAGCGGCCGCCCTTCCAGGCGGACCGGCTGGCGCTGGCCAGCTGACCCACCGTACGCGAGCTTCCGATTCCCTCGGCGACGACGATCCGGACCCCGCCCTCCTCGTCCGCGCGCCAGTACCAGGCGTTGACCGCAAGGCCCGGTGCACCCATCGTCTGCAGGGGCGCTCCCGCGCGGACCGGAAAGGCGATCGCGGCCGCGTCGGGGAACGAGGTCGTGTTCTCCGTCGTCCGGTTCTCGGAAGCGTCGGGCCACTCGAGCCGGAACGCGATCGTGGTGCCATCGTGCAGCGCGGAGACCGACACGCGGTGCACGGCACCGATCGGCTTGTCCCTCCACGAGACCTGGATCGCGGCAGTGGGCTGGAGCGCCAGGGGAGTTCCGGTGAGCGGGACCCGCTCCGTGCCCGCTCCCTGCCAGAGGCGCGAGTCGGGCTCCAGAAGCGACCGCGGACCCAGCGATGCGACGTAGAGTGCCTTCACGGATTCTCCTCCTCGAGCCGCGCGGCCCCATGCCTTGGTCGTGGGCAGGATCTCCCCGAGAGTGCCCCCGCAAGGGCGGGGGACGGTATGACGGGAGTCATAGGCCGCGGCCGGGGTCGGACGGCAGGCTGTGCCTCGTAGCAATGGAAGCCCAGGGCTCCCGGAGCCGCAGACGCGCGGCGCCCCCGCGGGGCGTCCCTCGAGGGAGGCGTCGATGAGGCCCGCGCTCGCGCGTCAGATCCTGCATACGCTGCATGCGGCGGCCAGCCTGGCGCTCGTCGCGACCGGCGCGCTGATCGAGCTGCCCGAGCTCCGCTCCCGGACCTTCGGGGGCTACGGCCTCGAGATCGTAGCGACGCACCAATGGGCTACGATCGTCTTCGTCTGCGGGCCCCTGCTGGTCGCCCTCTTCTCGGCCCACTCCCTTCTCGCCGAGGTCCGGTTCCGTGTACGTGGCCCCGGAGGCCCGAGCTTTCGCAAGCTCCATCTCCTGGCGAGCCTCCTCGTCTCCGCGTTCCTCACCCTGACGGGAGTCCTGCTGTGGCTTCCGGATCTGGAGCCGCGCTTCAGTGATCCGCTGATCGTGGCTCACGTCTGGGTCGGCTGGCTCTTCGCGGCCGTGATCCCGGTACACGTGCTCGCCGCCCGCCGGCGAATCGCGCTTCGGATCCGGCTCTGGATGCGGCGGGCGACCGGGCTGCGACGCGGTCCCTCGGGCGATGAGGTCCCCAACGATCGCGTATGACCCCCGTCATAGGTCCTCGGACTGGCCGGCGGTACTAGTCCAACGAGACGCAGCCCGAGAGGCCCGTGGAACGCGCCTCTCGGGCCACGCAGGGGAGCCTCGTTGACGATGCGTACAGAGCCATCCGGTACCGAGAGCCCCTGGGCTGAGCGCTATCGCAAGCGCTGGACCTGGGACGACGTGCACTTTGGAAGCCACTCGGTGGACTGCTATCCGGGAGGCTGCGCCTGGCGTGTGTTCTCGCGCGACGGGAAGATCGTGCGCGAAGAGCAGGCGGCGGTTCACGAGCAGATCGAGCCGGGCATTCCCGACATGAACCCGATGGGCTGCCAGAAGGGCGCGTGCTGGGGCTACTGTCACTACACCCAGGATCGGGTCACGCAGCCGCTCAAGCGCGTGGGCGAGCGCGGCGAGGGGCGCTTCGAGCCCGTCTCGTGGGACGAGGCGCTGGGCGCGATCGCCGACAAGATGCTCGATGCCATCGAGGATCAGGGTGCCGAGTCGATCCTGACGCTTCTCACACCCGAGCCGGGGGCAGCGCCTGCGCGGGCCTTCGCGGGGGTCCTGGGGACTCCTACCACCGACGGCAACGCGGAGTTCCAGGACTTCAGCCCCGGCTGGCACATTACCTGGGGACTCTTCAACCCGGTGTCGTCGATGGACGACTGGTTCCTCGCCGATCTGACGCTGATCTGGCACGCGAACCCGGTCTACACGAACATCCACTGGTACCACTACCTGGCGGAGTCGCGCTACAACGGCGGCGAGATCGTCACGATCGCCCCGGACTTCAGCCCCTCCGCGATCCACGCCGACTACCACCAGCCGATCCGCATCGGTACCGACGCCGCACTGGCTCTCGCGATGTGCAAGGTGATCGTGGACGCCGGTCTCTACGATCGTCGCTTCGTCCTCGAGCAGACCGACCTGCCGCTGCTCGTCCGCACCGACAACCAGCGCTTTCTGCGCGGCCCGGATGTGATGGACGGGGAGCGGGAGGACCAGTTCTTCTGGTGGGACACGCTCACGGGAACCCTGTCCCGCGCGCCGCGCGGGACGCTCGCGACGGCGGGCGTCCAGCCCGCGCTCGAGGGCCGCTACAGCGTCACCCTGGCCGACGGCAAGATCGTCGACGTCGAGCCGGTCTTCGTTCGGCTGCGCCGCCACCTGGAGGCGTACACGCCCGAGCGCGCCGGGGAGATCTGCGAGATCCACCCGGACAACATCCGCAAGCTCGCGCGCAAGGTGGCGACGCGCAGGACCAAGATCTTCATCGGCTGGAACTCGGGCAAGTACTACCACGGCGATCTCATGGAGCGGGCCATGGCGCTGCTCCTGGGCCTGACGGGGAATTGGGGTCGCCGCGGGACGGGAACGCGATCCTGGGCCGTCATGGGAATGGACGGAGGCGCCTTCCTTCCGCTCAAGGGGGGGGCCGGCCAGGAGGCTGCGCAGAAGCACATTGCGGGGCTGATCGCGATGCGCGCCCTGGCCGCGCGCCAGGATCCAACGATGACCGGGGAGATGATCCAGAACCGGGTCGCGGAGGCCGCCTCCGAGCTCGGAGGTCAGGGCAGCGTGATGCCTCCGGCCTTCCTCTGGTATCACCAGTACGGCTACAAGGAGCGCTGGAACAACCCCGAGAACAACGACCCGGGCATGAAGCGGAGCTTTGACGAGTACCTGCGGGAGGCCGTCGATCAGGGCTGGTGGGATCCGAGCTACGCGAAGACCTACGAGGAGGTCGAGCCCCGCGTGCTGATCGAGTCGGGGGGCAATCTCCTGCGGCGTCAGCGGGGCGGTCAGAAGCTGCTCCTCGAGCACGTGTGGCCCAAGCTCGAGATGATCGTCTCGATCGACTACCGGCTGACCACCACCGGGCTCTACTCCGACTACGTGCTTCCCGCGGCCCAGCACTACGAGAAGCTCGGGAACAGCATGCCCTCGGTCCACCACCTGAACTTCGTTCTCTGTGATCGGGCCGTGGCTCCGCTCGGGGAGTCGCTCCCCGACTACGAGATCGGCGTGCGACTCGTCGAGAAGCTCGAGGAGCGAGCGAAGGCTCGCGGGATCAAGGAGTACAAGGATCGCAAGGGCAACGTCCGAAGCCTCGGGAACCTGGTGGGGCGACTGACCCTCGGGGGCGCGCTGCGCGACGAGGAGAAGCGTTTCGACGAGATCGTCCGGGACAATGCGGTCTACGGCATCCTCCCCAAGGCGACCACGCTCGAGACCCTGCGTCAGAAGGGACAGGTCCGCTTTACCGGCTGGGGGATGGCCGGCCACGGCGTCTCGCAGGCGTCGACGCTGCGGCCGGACGAGGTGCACACGCCGCTGCGCTGGCACGTCGAGGACAAGGTCCCCTACGACACGCTCGTGCGCCGCGCGCAGTACTACATCGACCACGAGTGGTTCCTCGAGGCGGGCGAAGAGCTGCCCACCCACAAGGAGCCTCCGACCCCCGGCGGGCGAAGGCGCCGCTTCCAGATGACCAGCGGCCACAACCGCTGGAGCATCCATGCGATGAACATGACCAACGACCTGATGCTGAACACGCACCGTGGGGAGCCCTTCGTCTTCCTCAACAACCGCGACGCCGAGCAGCTCGGGATCCACGACGGTGAGCAGGTGCGGCTGAAGAACGATGATGGCGACTGCCTGATCTCGGCGAAGCTCACACCGGCCTGCCGTCCCGGCCAGGTCATCGTCTACAACGGCTTCGAGCCCTACATGCACGAGAACTGGTACAGCCAGGCCGACCTCGAGGCGGGCCATGTGAAGCACCTGGGCCTCGTGGGCAACTACGGGCACCTGAAGTACCGGCTCTTCTCGTGGCAGCCGATCCCTGCGGACCGGGCGGTTCGCGTCGACATCGAGAAGGTCGCCTGAGCAGGCCTCTCGCGAATAGGAGCAAAAGAAGTGGGAACCCTGACTCCATCGAAGCGCCAGCTTGCTTGGGTCTTCGATCTCAACAAGTGTACGGGCTGCCAGACCTGCTCCGTGGCCTGCAAGGTCCTCTGGAACGACGGCGAAGAGGGAACCGATCCCCAGTGGTGGATGACCGTCAACACGCAGCCGGGTCGAGGCACACCCCGCGACTGGGAGCAGATGGGGGGTGGCTACGACGCGAAGGGGGCCCTCGTCTCCGGCCGCCATCCCAGCGAGGAGGACTTCGGCAGCGGCTGGACCTTCAACTACGACGAGGTTCTGCGCGGCGGCCAGGGCCGGAAGGTCCACCTTCACAAGACGGGGGGAAGCGAGAGCTGGGGCATGAACTGGGACGAGGACGAGGGGGGCGGGGAGTTCCCGAACGCCTACTTCTTCTACCTCCCGCGCCTGTGCAACCACTGCACCAAGCCCGCCTGCCTCGAGGCCTGCCCCAACGACGCGCTCTTCAAGCGCGAAGAAGACGGCCTGGTGCTGAGGGACGAGGACCTCTGCCAGGGAGCGCAGCGCTGCGCCACGGCCTGCCCCTACAAGAAGATCTACTTCAACCGGGCTCGCCACGTGGGCCAGCATTGCATCGGCTGCTTTCCCCGAATCGAGAAGGGGGTCGCCCCGGCGTGCGTGCGCCAATGTCCCGGGCGCGCGGCCTTCGTCGGATTCCTCGACGACTCCACGAGCGCCGTATCGAAGCTCGTGCAGGGGTTCGGGGTGGCGCTTCCGCTTCACCCCGAGTGGGGCACCGACCCCAACGTCTACTACGTTCCCCCGCTCTCTCCCGCGCCGCTGCGAGAGGACGGGAGCTTCGACGAGGGCGGAGAGCGGATTCCGCCGGAGTACCTCGAGCAGCTCTTCGGGCCACGGGTCCACGGCGCTCTCGACGTGCTGCGGGCCGAGCTCGATCGCAAGCGACGCGGTCAGGACTCCGAGCTGATGGATACGCTCATCCTGTACCGCTGGAAGGACGCGCTCGGGCCCTTCGACCGCGATCCGGCCGAGATCGTCTGGGATTGATGTTCGCGCCGGGGCTCCAGAATCCGAGCGGCGCCGGCGCCCCCGTGATCGGCCTGGTCGGCCCGTCCGGAGTGGGCAAGACCACTCTCCTCGAGTGCACCGTCGCGACCCTGCGTGCCTGGGCCGTCGACGTCGGGGTGGTCAAGCACTCCTCACGGGCCGTCCAGGTGGACCGGCCCGGTAAGGACTCCGACCGTCTCTACCGGGCCGGTGCCGCGGCGGTCGCCCTGGCCATGCCGGGCCAGATCGCGACCTTCGTGCGTCGCGACCCCACGCGTCCCTCCCTCTCCGAGGCCCTGGCGGCGCTGCCCGCCGATCTCGACCTGGTACTGGTCGAGGGCTTCGCCTGGGAGCCCATTCCTCGGTGGGTTCTGCTTCCACCCGACGGCAGCGATCTGCGAGGCGACCTCGCTCTCGACCGCGCCGAGATCCTTGGCGTCCTGCGTGCGCCCGAGCGGCCGGAAGGTCGGCGGCCGCACTTCGAGCCCACCACGGTCGAGACGCTCGCTCGCATGCTGCTGCGCCAGGCGGGTCTCGCCCTGCCGATCGAGGTGAGCGGGCTCAGTCTCTCTCGCGATCAGTCCGCGGCCGGCTCCGCGTAGCGCTCGATCTCGACGCGCGTATCGCGATCGACCTGGTTGGGCTCGTAGTGCCCGTAGTCCCAGTGGAGCTGCCCGTAATCTCCGACCAGCTGGGTCCGCTTGATCGGGCTCGGCTCGAGGGCCTGGGCTCCGACGCCGTTCAGGAACTGGTAGGGCTCCCAGGCGTGGAACAGGTGCGCCTGGCCGGGTCGGATCGCCGGGGCCGGCTTTGCGCGGGCGACGAACTCGCCCTCGTCGTTGCGTACGCGAACCCGATCGTGATCCGCGATGCCGCGCGTCGCACAGTCCTGCGGGTTGAGATACACGACGGGCTCCCCGCGCTGAAGCCGCAGCATCAGCCGTTCGTCTCGCCACTGTGCGTGGATGCTCCAGCGGGTATGCCCGCCGGTCAGGGTGAAGGGGTAGTCGCCGCCCGCCTTGGGCGAGGGCTTGTGCGTCGGCAGCGCCTCGCCGAGGGACAGGAACCAGGGATGATCGACGTAGAACTGCTGGCGGCCGGTGAGCGTGGGGTAGGGCTGCTTCTTCTCGACCATGTTCCGGAGCGGCACGATCGGCTCGCCGGGCTCATAGTCGGAGTAGATGCCCGCCATGCCCCCCGGAAGGCCCAGGCTCGCAAGGCGCGTCGCGCCCTTGTCCCGCAGCTCCGCCAGCGTGACACTGGCCGTGCTCGAGGCGCCGAGGATGAACTCCAGAACCGCCTCCTGGTCGTTCGGTCCGAATCGCCCCTCGTCGCTGAAGGCCCGACCGGCCCGGCGCAGGTCGATCGCGTCTCCATGCCAGCTGCGAACGGGAGCCAGGTCGCGCTCGCGGGCCAGGCGCTCGATCCGCTGCGCCAGTCGCCAGAAGATCTCCCACTCCGGCAGCGCCTCGCCGAGCGGAGCGACGGCGCGGTCCGCCAGGGTGACATAGGGAACGAAGGACGCCACGTACTTGATCCCGATCTTCTCGTACCAGCCGGCGGCGGGAAGCAGCAGATCGGCGTAGCGTCCGGTCTCGCTCATGCGGAAGTTCACGTCGACCACCAGCCGCGCCGGCTCGAAGAGGCGCTCGCGCAGCTTCGGGTAGCCCCGGGCATGGCGCAGAACGTTGCCGAAGATCGACACGATCACCGATGGAGGAGGCGCGCTCGGGGGTGGGCCGACCGGGAACTGCCCCTTCTCGACGACCTCGCGCAGCACCGACCGGATGTCGCGCGTCTGCAGCGGGTCGCCGTACGCCGGGTTGGCTCCCGCCTCCTCCAGTCCCCCGTGGATGGCATGAAAGAGGGTGCTCGAGACGTAGGCCGAGGCGAACTCCCGAGGCAGCGCCTCGGGCCAGAGCTTGGACCGCAGGAGGGTCAGGGCCAGGTGACCCAGGCCGAGCTTCTCCTGCATGGCGAGCAGGCCGAATCCTTCGAGCGCGATGAAGGCCCCCGAGCGCCAGCCCCCGCCCGCCCTTCCCAGGTTGCCCGTCAGCGAGGCGAGCAGGATCTGGGAGCGCTGAATCAGGTCCGAGTGGTAGTGCTTGCAGCTTCCCCACTGCGAGAGGATGAGAGCGGACGGGGCGCTCGCGAACTCACGAGCGAAGCGTCGGATCGTCTCGGCCGAGACCCCCGTGATGCGCGCCCCCTGCTCGGGAGTGAACTCGCTGTCCAGGTGGCGGCGAAGCCGATCCAGCACGGTCTCGACCTGGACGGTGGCTCCCGAGGCGAGCGACACCTCGGTCGAGAAGTGGAGCGCGGGGGTCAGCCCCTCCTCGCTGAGCTGTGAGCGCGAGTCTCCCTCCGACCCGGGTGCCCAGGCGAGGGCTCCGTTCTCCTCGTTCCAGATGGCGAAGCGCGAGTCGCTGCCTCCCGGAACGAGGTCCGATTCGCGCAGGAAGCGGCCCGAATCGCGGCGCACCAGAAAGGGCAGGTCGGTCTGCTCGGCCACGTAGGCGCGGTCGAGGAGATCCTCGGCGAGAATCACCTGGCAGGCGGAGAGGGCCAGGGCCGCGTCGCTGCCTGGCACGACGTCGAGCCACAGGTCCGCGTGGATGGCGCTCTGGTTCAGGTCGGGTGCGATCGAGACCACGCGCGCGCCGCGGTAGCGCGCCTCGGCGAGGAAGTGCGCGTCGGGGATTCGCGTCGTTCCCGGGTTGAACATCCAGAGCACCAGGTAGTGCGAGCGAAACCAGTCGTCCGAGCTGCCATCGACGTGTGCGTTGCCCAGGGTGATCGTGCCCCCGACGGCCACGTCTCCGATCATCGCCATCGAGTCGGTCAGTGGCACCCCGAGCTGACGGAAGAGGCGCAGGGCGGCCGCGGTATTCGGGCCGAAGTCGACGTTCGGCCCCAGCTCGCAGATCACACCCTCCCCGCCACGACCCGAGAGCTCGTCGACCAGGGTCCCCGCGATCTCTTCGAGGGCCTCGTCCCAGGGGACTCGCCTCCAGCGTCCGGAGCCGCGCGGGCCGACCCGCCGCATCGGATGCTTCAGCCTCGAGGGACCCAGCATCAGCGCGCTCGCGCAGGCTCCCTTGTTGCAGCCGCGGGGGTTGAAGTCCGGGGTCGCCCGTGGGGTGTCGTCGTAGCTCGCGGCCTGCTCCTCGCGCCACACGATCCCGTCCCGGACGTAGAGGTTCCAGGCGCACGACGAGACGCAGTTGGTGTTCGTGTGGCTGCCGCGAACCACGCGCTCCCAGCGGAACCGGCTCCGGTACACGTCACGCCAGTCCCCGTAGATCGGGGCTGCGCCTCCGGCGGCGCCGGGCGCACCCCCCAGGGCCTGCGCCGACGCCTTCAGGTGTGAGAGTCCTAGAAGCACGACCCCCGCCGTGGCTCCCTGCACGAACTCGCGGCGGGTCAGGTCGGGCGGCATCGCCTCTCTCCAATCCCCGGGGCGCGGGACGGGTCCCGCCCGCCCTCAGGCGCGGACTTCCTCCAGGTCGGACAGGTCTCGGATCATCTGGGCTTCGCGCGCCTCGTGGCTCTGGAAGCGGGTCAGGAAGATCCGCAGCGAGCCTCGCGCCGCGACGATCTGGCCCTGCTCGACGAGGTTGCGAAGGTCCTCGAGCACCTCGCGGATCTGTGCGTGCCCGAGCCGGGCCGCCTTGACCGCGGGCACGTGGGAGGGGGAGAACCTCTCCACCAGCGGAAAGTACACGGCCTCCTCGACCTCGAAGTGAGCCTCGATCGCCTCGGTCAGTCGCTCGAGCGCTGCATTCGCAGCGCCGATGTGTTGCGACTCGATCGCCTCCTCGAGCTCCCGGACCCGCTGATCCAGCTCACTGTGCTCCTGCCACCAGCGCTCGCTTCCACCGGAGTCGCCCGGAATCTCCATCCTTCCCCCTTCTGGCACTGAACCTGCACCAACCTAAACCGTACAGCTTCGAGTCCATATGATCTGGCTCATAACTATGGCGTCTCGCTCAGTTTCTCGACCTTCGGACGGGACCCTCGCCGAGACACTTCGTCTCAGCGAGAGGGGCGGGCGGGGTGATCGGCCACACGCCCACCAGGTGTCGAGCCGATGAAGTCGATCCCCTTCGAGGAGACCACGCTCTTCCGGCTGCTCGCTCCAGCTCGGGATTCGATCCGCCCCTACCTGCGGCGCCAGAGGTTTCGCGAGGGCGAGTACCTGTACTTCGACTCGGACCGCGCGCTCCACGTATGGACCGTGAGCAGCGGCGAGGTGCGGACCCTGCGCGCGGGCTCCAGCGGGCGGATCACGACGCTCGAGTCCCTGGGGCCAGGCGACCTCTTCGGTCTCGCCGCGATCCGGGAGCACGTGCGCTACGGAGAGTCGGCGCAAGCCCAGAGCGAGGGCGATGCCTGGCGGCTGCCCCGCCACGTCGTGAGCCGGGTCCTCGAGAGCGATCCCCACCTGGGGCGAGCCGTGCTCGAGATCGTGGCGAGCCGGCTCCAGAGCGCCCACGACCGGCTGTGCTCCTTCGCACAGAACAGCGTGAGCGAGCGCATGGCCCGCACCCTGCTCGAGGCCGTCGACGGCGACCGCGTGGAGGCCACTCGCCGCTCGCTCGGCGAAGCCGCCGGGACGACGGTCGAGACCGCGATCCGGGTCCTGCGCCGCTTCGAGCGGGAGGGCTGGACCCAGGGAGGAATCGGCTGGGTTCGTGTCCTCGATCGCGCCGCCCTGGCGCGCCTCGCCGAGGGCAGGGCGCACCCCCCGAGCTGAGGGGCGGACGGCCCGCTCCATCACCGGGCGGAGCCGCTCTGACTCGGGGACTCGTCGGGAGGGGGCTCGATGGACGGGGCGCGCGCCGCCGCGTAGAAAGATCCGACTCGATGGAGACCCAGCCATTGCCGGAGGCGGCATTCGCGCATCTGCTTTCACCCGGACGGATCGGGAGCCTGGAGCTGCGCAACCGCATCCTGATGGCCCCGATGGGCTCGAACCTGGCCGAGTCCGACGGTCACGTCGGCGAGCGCCTGATCCGCTACTACGAGGAGCGCGCGCGCGGCGGGGCCGCGTTGCTGATCGTCGGAGTGGGTGCGATCGCGTTCCCCGAGGGTGCGTGCAACCCGAACCAGGTGGCGATCTCCGAGGACTCCTTTCTCCCCGGGCTGCGTGAGCTGACGCGTCGCGTGCATGCGCATGGCGCCCGGATCGCCATCCAGCTGCAGCACGCGGGCAAGGTGGCGGTTCGAGACATCGCGGCCGGCCGCCCCCTGCTGGTTCCGACCCGCCCGGAGCCTTCCGTGGGGGACCTCGCCGGCGATCTCACTTCGGGAGAGAGGGCGAGGTTCCTCGCCAGCTTCAACGCGCCCGGAGCCCGACTCCGCTATCGAGAGGCGACGCCCCAGGACCTGGAGCGACTCGTGGATCGCTTCGCCGAGGCAGCCGACCGGGCGTGCAGGGCCGGCTTCGATGCGGTCGAGATCCATGCGGGCCACGGGTACCTCCTCTCGTCGTTTCTCTCTCCGGCCTCGAACCGGCGGACGGACGCCTACGGGGGACCGCTCGAGAACCGTGCCCGGCTGCTGCTCGAGACCCTGCGGGCCGTACGCGCGCGGGTCGGAGACGCGTTTCCGGTCAGCTGCCGGATCGATGGACGCGAGCTTCGCATTGCGGGCGGAATCACCCTGGCCGACGCCGTGCAGACGTCGCGGCTCGCCGAGGCAGCGGGTGCGAGCGCGATCCACGTCAGCGCCTATGCGGACCCGACCTCGGGAGCCGCGTTCACCGACGCGCCTCTGGTGCATGCGCCCTGCGGCTTCGTAGACTTTGCGAGGGCCGTCCAAGCGGCAGTCTCGATTCCCGTGATCGCCGTGGGGCGGATCGAGCCCACACAGGCCGACGAGCTGATCGCGAGTGGTGGCGCGGACTTCGTCGCAATGGCGCGCAAGCTCCTGGCCGATCCCATGCTCCCCGACAAGCTCGCGAGCGGCCGCGAGCGCCTCATTCGGCCCTGCATCTACTGCTACACCTGCGTCGGAGAGATCTTCCTGAGCTCGCCGTCCCGCTGTGCAGTGAACCCAGCGTCGGGTCGCGAGCAGGAGTTCGAGATCCACGAGACCTCCCGCACGCGGCGGGTGCTGGTCGCCGGTGGGGGGCCCGCGGGAATGGAGGCGGCGCGCATCTTGGCCCTGCGCGGCCACGAGGTGATCCTGTGCGAGAAGGCCCGCCGGCTCGGGGGCAGCGCGCGCTTCGCCGCGATCCTCACGCCAGAGAACGGAGCCCTCATCGAGTACCTCGAGCGAGCTGTGCGCAGCCTGCCCATCCACCTGCGCCTCGAGGCCCCCGTCTCCCCGGAGTTCGCCCGCCGCCTGGCACCCGACGTCGCGGTCGTGGCGGTCGGTGCCCGGCACGAACGCCCGCAGATCCCCGGCGTCGGCTCACCCCATGTGCTGGACGGCGAAGATCTTCGCGGGCTGCTGTCGGGCGAGGAGCCCGAGTCGCCCTCCACACCCCGAAAGCTCGGCGTGCTATCTCGAGGGATCCTGGGGGCCGGACGCGCCCTGGGATGGACCACCGACGTCGAGCGCGTTCGCGCGCTCTCCACCCGCTGGATGCCGCTCGGAGACAAGGTGGTCCTGCTCGGTGCGGACCTGGTGGGAATCGAGCTGGCTCGATTCCTGTGCGAGCGCGGGCGCCGCGTCTCGTTGCTCGAGGAGGGCGAGGACCTGGCACCGGCCATGGCCCCCCCCCGCCGCTGGCGCGCCCTCCACGAGCTCCGGGCCGCGCGGGTCTCTCTCGAGACGGGGATCCGCGTCGAGGCGATCGAGCCGCAGGAGGTCCGCTACTCGGACTCGAAGGGACGCAGCCATCGGCGGGCCGCGGACCACGTCATCCTCGCTCGGGGTACCGTCGAGAACCCTCACCTCGGCGCGTCCCTGCGGGCGCTGGGGATCGAGGTGCACGAGATCGGGGACTGCACGGGCGTCGGCTACCTCGACGGCGCCATCCGCGACGCCGCCCGCATCGCCCGCCAGATCTGAGAGCGCGATCAGCCTCCGAGCGCGTCGCTGCGGGTCTCGAGGGCGATCGAGCGCAGGGCGTGAGGGGGGACGTCGAAGCGCAGGGGGCCGCCGGGGGAGTCGCGGCGGATCTCGAAGTCCGCGGGCTGCTCGTCCAGGCGCGACGCTCGGGCGTCCAGGCCCGGCGCGCAGATCCGCAGGATCGCCTCGTGCGGCTGGTCGGTCGGGTTCAGGACCCGAGCCAGCAGGCCGTCCCCCTCGGCCAGGGGCTTGAGCGCGGAGAGGACCAGCTCGGGTGGGTCGAGCTCGAGCTGGACGTCTCCGTCGCGCCAGAGTGGGGCCGGGCCTCCGAAGACGGCTCGCAGGCCCAGCTCCGCGCTGCGCGCCGCGCGCGGGTCGGCGCCCGGCAGCAGGGTCAGCTCTGCAGAGAGCGGCCCCGGGCACTGCGCACCGGGAGTCGGGATGCAGGGACCCGCGGGCTGGGGACGGCTGGCGAGATCGCCGCGCGAGAGCCAGCCCGTCGCGCGCAGCAGCGTGATCGCGATCGTTCCATCGGGCTCGACCTCGGCTTCGGGAAGGCCCGGCGCACAGACGCTGAGTCCGTTTGCGCAGACCCATCCGAGGTGCGGGAAGGTCGCGGGAGCCGCGTGAACCCAGTCGGAGGCCGGCGGGGGACCCGGTCGCCGCTCGGCCACGTCGAAGGTCGTCGCGGCGTGGAAGCGATCGATCGGGTCGCCGGTCGCAAAGCGCAGGCGGAGCCGGTGATCGAGGGCCTGGTTGTCGATGGTCACGCGCAGTGCGACGCCTGGAACCCCCGGAGCCAGGAGCGCCTCGATCTCGACGGGCAGCGCGACCTGCTCGTGCGAGCGCCGCGCGCGGTCCTCGGCGAGCGCGCGAGGCACGCGCAGACGGCCCGAGACTCGCAGTCTCGAGATTCCAGACGGGTGGCGCAGGCGCTCGACGTGGATCGCCTCGAGGGTACCCACCCCGACGTCGCCGGGAACCGGGTCGAAGTCGTAGGTGTCTCCGCGGTCGCCGACGTCTTCGAGCCCACAGAGCCCCCGGTAGCGTCGGCCCGCGAGCTCGACCTCGAGGCTTCCGTCCGCGTCGACTCGAACCTTCGAGCCCTCTACCGCGATCTCGCGTCCGTCGTCGACCCGGTCGGGCGCCGGGGGCCCGACCGCAAGGCGCACCCGTCGCAGGCCAAAGGCCGGGACGTCGCGCGCGACCCACTCCAGGTCGAGCGCGGGGAACTGGGGCAGCAGGCGGTAGCGCCCCTCCTCTCGGCTCTCGAAGACGCGCACCGGCTCGCCGTCGATCTCGAAGCCGATCTCGGCGACGCTGCGCAGCGTCGCGCGCAAGAGGGGGTGCAGGGGGGAGCCCCCCGTTCGCTCCAGCCGGAGCGCCGGCTCGGGATCGATGCGGAGTCGCACCCGGCCCGTACGCGTGTAGGGTGACGGATTGAAGACACAGATCTCGGGCGCGTCGGTCCAGGGCGTCTCGCGCGCCGCGTCGAGGCCCGCGAGGCGCTCGAGCATGCGCTCCGACGTCGCGTGCGCGAGCTCGAGGGCGGCGTCGTAGCGCGCTTCCATCTGCTCGTGCACGAGGTCGCGCGAGCAGCCGCAGATCGAGTCGTGCGCCTGGTTCGCGAGCAGCGCGCGCCAGGCCTGGCGCAGTGCGGGGGACTCGTCGGGGAGACCCGCCAGCCGTCCCAGCGCCGAGAAGGGCTCGGCCCAGCCCAGGAGGGCCGCCTCACACGCGCGATTGCGAAGCTTGAGAGGGATCCGAGACGACCAGACCCCGGGGAGCAGATTGGCGACCCGCCCGCCGCAGAGCTCGCCGCGATGCACCGGATCGGGCACCTCCATTCCCCCGACGAAGCTCTCCAGGTCTCCGCGCACGACCTCCCAGCCGGTGCGCTCCGCGAGGGCGTCGGCGGCCCCGGCCACGTCGGCCTCGGGCTGCTGGTGGTCGACGCCGTTCATCACCAGGATCCGTGGACCGCTCGCGCGCTCGGCGAGGTCGCGCCCCAGCCTCTCGAGCCTCGCGGCCGCGCGCTTCGCATCGCTGCCCAGGAACGCCGCGGCGAAGTAGCCGCGCGCGAGGTGGCAGGCCAGGATCCGCGTGCCGTCGGGGGCCTGCCACTGGTACTCGGAGCGCAGCGCATCCCACTCGTTGCCGTTGCCCCGCCAGTACACGAACGCCTCGAAGCCGAAGCCGCGGAGCA
The DNA here is from genome assembly GCA_046757685.1 of Myxococcota bacterium. Taxonomy (GTDB): domain Bacteria; phylum Myxococcota_A; class UBA9160; order SZUA-336; family SZUA-336; genus JBHHYV01. Next base: position 19,122 of record JBHHYV010000018.1, on the reverse strand, counting down.
GCTGTGGAAGCTGAGCGGGATGCCCGAACGAGTCCGGCGTATAGGCGATCCGCGACACCGGCCCGAGCGTCTCGCCCACGCGACGCCCCTCGAGCAGGTTGCGCACGTGGGCCTCGCCCGAGGGCAGCAGCGAGTCGGGCTGGACGTACCAGGGTCCGATCGCGATCCGACGCTCGCGAACCAGGCGCGCCAGCTCCTCGCGCCGCTCGGGTCGCAGCTCCAGGTAGTCCTCGAGGACGATCGACTGGCCATCGAGAACGAAGCGATACCCGGGATCCCGGCTCGAGAGCTCGAGCAGCCGGTCGACGGCATCGACCAGGCGCGCCCGGAACTGCTGGAAGGTGCGGTACCATTCGCGGTCCCAGTGGGTATGCGAGACGATCACGGCCCTCACCGAGACCATCTTGGCACGTCCGGTGAGACGACGTCGATCGCGCTCACCGGTCTGCGGATCTGGGATGGAAGGGCCGCGGGCTACCTGGCGGGAGTCGACACCCTCCGGATCGAGGGATCCCGGATCGCAGCGCTCGGCGGCCGCGAGCTCTGCGAGGGAGCCCGGGTGCGGGACTGCTCGGGCGTCGTCGCGCTGCCCGGTCTGATCGACGCGCACGTCCACCTGACCCTCGACCCCGGGATCCGCTCGGCAGAAGAGCAGGCGGCGCGTTCGGCCTCGGGGCTGGACGCAGCGATGGAGGCGCGTGCGGGCGCGATGCTGGGTGCGGGAATCACGACGGCGCGCGACCTGGGAGGCGGAGCCTGGCTCGAGCTGGAGCTGAGAGACCGGATCGCCTGCGGAGCGGCTCGTGGGCCTCGGCTGCTCTGCGCCGGCCAGCCGGTCACCTCGCCGGGGGGTCACTGCCACTTCTGGGGAGGGGAGGCATCGGGTCCGGACGAGGTTCGCAGCGTCGTGCGCCGCCAGCTCGAGCACGGGGTCGACTGGATCAAGGTGATGGCCACGGGCGGGGTCCTCACGCAGGGAAGCGACACCGCCGCGGCCCAGTTCAGCGCCGACGAGATTGGAGCGGCCGTCGCGGAGGCGCGCAGTGCGGGCCTGCGAGTCGCCGCCCACTGTCATGGTACGGCCGGGATCCGCAACGCCGCCGCCGCTCCCGTGGCCACGATCGAGCACTGCTCGTGGCTCGGCTCTCCCGGAGGCTTCGCTGCGGACTTCGACTTCGAGGTCGCGAAGCGGATGGCCTCGGAGGGGATTTGGGTCTCGCCCACGGTGAATGCGGGCTGGCGCCGCTTTGCAGAGGGAGGCGAGCGCGGCCGGCGATTCGTGGAGCGCATGCAGGCCTGCTACCGCGGCCTGCGCCGGGCCGGGGTGGGGCTGATCGCCTCGACCGACGCGGGGATCCCGGGGGTGGCCCACGATCGCCTGCCTCATGCGCTCGCCGTCCTGGCGCACTACGCCGAGCTGACTCCGGTCGAAGCCCTGCGAAGCGCCACGTCCGACTCGGCGCAGGCACTCGGGATCGCCGATCGGACCGGTGCGCTGCGAGGGGGCCTCGAGGCGGACGTGCTGATCGTCGACGGGGACCCGCTCTCCGACCTCGGAGCGCTCCTGCACCCGGTCGAGGTGATCGCGCGTGGCCGCTCGTACGAGGCGCGCGACTCGGCTAGCGCTGGAGCTTCTTGAAGCGGATCCGGTGGGGCCCCGCGGCCTCGTCCCCGAGACGCCTGCGGCGGTCCGCCTCGTACTCCGCGTAGTTGCCAGCGAAGAACTCCACGTGACTCTGCCCCTCGAAGGCGAGGATGTGGGTGGCGATCCGGTCGAGGAACCAGCGGTCGTGCGAGATCACCAGGGCACATCCCGAGAAGCCGAGCAGCGCCTCTTCGAGGGCGCGCAGGGTGTCGACGTCGAGATCGTTCGTGGGCTCGTCGAGCAGCAGGACGTTTCCGCCGACTCGCAGCGTCTTGGCGAGGTGCACGCGGTTGCGCTCGCCTCCCGAGAGCATCCCGACCCGCTTCTGCTGGTCCGCTCCCTTGAAGCCGAACTGCGAGACCCAGGCGCGCGCGGCAATCTCACGCTTGCCGACCCGGATCCGCTCCTCCCCCTGGCTGATCTCTTCGAAGACGCTGCGCTCCGGGTCGAGCTCCTCCCGCGACTGGTCGACCCAGGCGAGCTTCACCGTCTCGCCGAGGCGCAGGCTCCCGGCGTCGGGGGGCTCGCTACCGGTCAGGATGCGGAAGAGCGTCGTCTTGCCGGCGCCGTTGGCACCGATCACCCCCACGAGGCCGGCGGGGGGCAGCGAGAACGACAGGTCTTCGATCAGGAGCCGGTCGCCGTATCCCTTGCAGAGACTCTGCGCCTCGATCACGACCTCGCCCAGGCGCGGGCCGGGGGGGATCGCGATCTCGACGCTCTCGGGAGGCCGAGCCTCCTCCTCGGCACGCAGGGTCTCGTACTGGTGCAGGCGCGCCTTGCCCAAGGCCCGGCGCGCTCTGGGGGTCATGCGGATCCACTCGAGCTCCCGCTGCAGCGTGCGGCGCCGGGTCGAGGCGCGCCTCTCGTCGACGGCCAGCCGGTCCTGCTTCTGCTCGAGCCACGAGGAGTAGTTGCCCTTGAAGGGAATGCCCCGCCCGCGGTCGAGCTCCAGGATCCATCCGGCGACGTTGTCCAGGAAGTAGCGGTCGTGGGTGATCGCGACGACGGTTCCCGCATACTCGCGGAGGTGCCGCTCCAGCCACTCGACGGACTCCGCGTCGAGATGGTTGGTCGGCTCGTCGAGCAGGAGCAGGTCCGGCTTGCGCAGCAGCAGCCGGCACAGGGCGACGCGGCGACGCTCGCCGCCCGAGAGCTTGGTCACGTCGGCGTCGGGCGGGGGCAGGCGAAGCGCGTCCATGGCGATCTCGAGCTGGCGGTCCAGCTCCCAGGCATCGAGCGCATCGATCTGGTCCTGCAGGCGCGCCTGCTCGTCGAGGAGCGCCTTCATGGCGGCCTCGTCGAGCGGCTCGGCGAATCGCTCCGACACCCGTTCGAACGCGTCGAGCAGCGCGCGGGTCTCGGCGACGCCCTCCTCGACGTTGCCCCGGACGTCCCGCTCCGGATCGAGCTCGGGCTCCTGCGCCAGCCGGCCCACCCGGACCCCTGCGGCCGCCTGGGCGACGCCTGCAAACTCGCGATCCTCGCCCGCCATGATCCGCAGCAGCGTGCTCTTGCCCGCGCCGTTCGAGCCGAGCACGCCGATCTTCGCGCCGGGCAGGAAGGCCAGTGTGATCCCGTCCAGGAGCACCCGGTTCGGGGGAACGACCTTGCGCAGGTCCTGCATGGTGAACACGAATTCCGGCACGCGTGGCTCCCGGGCTCGAGTGCCGCGCAGGGTATCGCGCCGCTGGCGCACCGCCCAGCCGCGACTCTCCCTCCCTCCGATCTCGGGCTCGTATCCGCGCCCGAGATCCAGCGCACAGAGCGTGCGGCTCCCGCTGCGCGCCGCCGGGCTCAGGCGGCGAGTCGTTCCAGCATCTCGCTGCGGCGGGGTCCTGGGGGAAGGTCGTCGCGGTCGGAGCGGCGGGCGTAGGCGTCGAGGACGATCTTCAGCACCTCCGGCTCGCGCAGCGAGCTGCCGGGCGTGCCGAGCATGTTGAGCTCGCGCATGAAGGCGCGCAAGACCGCCGCGTGCGTCCGCAGCGCCGGCACCAGCCCGTGGCGGACGAGCGCACGCGTGTAGGTCCTGGGATCGACGGGGCCCGAGGTCGGCACCTCGAAGGGATCCTCCCCCCGTCTCTGCGCCTCGTAGGCCCAGATCGCATCGTTGTCGTTCTTGACCGTCAGGTCGAACCAGGGCACGAGCTCCCGCTCGGTTGCGGCCTCGAGCGCCAGCGCGGCGGCGCGGGCATCGGTCGGGTGCTCCCGCAGGGCATCGGCCAGCAGAAAGCCGTGGAGCATTCCCACGGTGCAGCCACGCCCGTACTGGGGGTTGGCATGCATCGCCGCGTCGCCGATCGCGATCACCCCCAGCGCCAGGGGCTCCCCATCGCGCACCTGGAAGCGACGGGTGTTCTGGAGGTTGGCCATGGCATGCACGTGGCTGATCGGGTCGGCCCGCTCGATCCAGGCCCGGGTCATGGGCAGGGCCTCCGCGACGATCTCGAAGCCGCGGCGGCGCACGATCGCGCGCATGGGATCGTCGTCGGGCGCCGCGGCCAGGGTGATCGAGAACGACCGCGCGTCTCCCGGGAAGACTCCGAACTTGACGTAGCCCAGGTCCCCGCCCATCCCCCCCTCGCGGGGCGGCCGCTCGAGACCTTCGCGGAGCCGGTAGAAGCGCGAGCAGTAGTAGATTCCGCAGGGGGACGAGACCTCCTCGAGGGGCGCGGCGCCGATCTCCTCGAGCCAGCGACCGAGCTTCGAGCGCCGCCCGCTCGCATCGATCACCAGGTCTGCGGCGAGCTCGCCGGCTCCTTCGATCCGGACCCCGGTCACGCGCGGCAGTCCCGAGGAGGAGTCGCGATCGGCGATCAGGCTCGTGACGCGCGCGGGCTGGCGCAGCGTGATCCCGTCGCGTTCCGCAGCCAGCCGGCGCAGGACCCACTCGAAGGTGATGCGCCGCAGGGCCAGCATGACGATGCGCTCGTCCCCCGGCTTCGGGGTCGGGTCGTCGAGGGCCGGCGTGAGCATGTCGGTGAGCCGGAGAGGCTCGGCCCCCGCCTCGAGGAGCGCCTTGAGGAAGTCGGGCTCCCGATCGAGGAGCAGGTTTCGCAGCCGCGCGAGAAAGGCATGGGAGTGTCGGGTCTGCGGGGATCCCCGACGGTCCCAGTCTGCGAAGGCGGCCTCGGGGGACGGCGGGTCGGAGATCGCGTCGGCCTCGAGAACGGTCACGCGGTGTCCCTCCCGGGCGAGCGCCAACGCCGCGCCGAGACCGGCGATGCTGCCGCCGACGATCACGATCCGCTTTCGGCTCATGGCGTCAGGACGGCTGCTGCTCGGCCGCGTGCTTCTGGATCTCCTTCTGCACGGCCGCTCCGTAGTTCCCCATCATCTGGGCGCGGTTCTTCATGGCCCACTCGATGCTGGCCTGACGCCCCACGTTGCGAGATTGGAAGTCGGGCATCACGTAGCGCGCGAAGAGCTGGTAGCTCTTCTGCGTGTCCTCCCAGTTCGCCCAGTTGTGCGCCAGCTGCAGAAAGGCGCCGAAGCCGCCGTTCGACCGCTCGATCAGGCGTTCGACCTGCGCCGCCGCATCGTCGGGAGTCCCGATCACGGCGAATCCCTGGTCCACGAGCATGTCGATCGCCTCGTCGAGCGACCCCGAGGCGGGAGCGAGGGGCAGGGCGGCGATCTCCTGGAAGTAGTGGAGCCAGTCTCCGAGCCCGAACTTCACGTTCTCTCGCGCCCGATCGCGCGTCTCGGCCACGTGCATGGGTCCGACCAGGCGCCAGGCGCTGCGATCCGGCTCGCGGCCGTGCTCGGCGCACTTCTGCTCGTAGATCTTCCAGTTCTCGTAAAGCGCGTTGAACCCGCCCTGCGTCGTCGCGCCGATCGCCAGCAGGCCCACTCCGTACTTGGCGGCGATGCGAGCGCCCGAGGGGGACACCTGCGAGGCGCACGCGACCTCGGGATACGGCTTGCTGAATGGCAGCAGCTGGAGCCGCGCATCCCGAAGGGTGAACCAATCCGTCTCGAGGCTGACGGTCTCTCCCCGGAAGAGCCGCAGGATGACTCCGAGGGACTCGTCCATCATCTCGCGCTGGCGCGTGGCATCGAGCCCCAGCATGTGGGCGTCGGAGGGCAGCGCGCCGGGGCCGGCTCCGAACATCACCCGGCCACGCGTCATGTGGTCGAGCTGCACGATGCGGTCCGCGACCATCAGCGGGTGGTGGTAGGGGAGCGAGACGACCCCCGTCCCGAGTCGGATCTGCTGGGTCTGCCCTGCGGCCGCGGCGATGAAGAGCTCGGGGGACCCGATGATCTCGTAGCCCGCAGAGTGATGCTCGCCGATCCAGGCTTCGTCGTAGCCCAGCGCGTCGAGCAGGCGGACGAGTGCCAGGTCGCGATCCAGCGCGCGCGTCGGGTCCTCGCGAACGGGGTGGAAGGGCGCGAGAAAGATGCCGAAGCGCAGGTGTCGGTCGGGGGTCATCGGGGTCTCCTCAGCGGTGAACGGCGATGCCATCCAGCAGCAGGTCCAGGAACTGGTCTCGAATCGCGTCGGGCTCGAGGGGAGGCTCGACGTGCAGGCCGCCCGTCAGGAACGCAAGGGAGCTGGACAGGAAGACCGCCGCCACCAGCTCGGGAGCAACGTCGGCACGCAGGGTCCCGACCGCCTGCCCTCGGCGGACCATCGCGGTGATCATCTGGGCCAGGTCGCGCTCCTCGTCGGCGGCTCGCGCGAACTCCTCGGGGTGGGCGAGCAGCTCGCGAAGCATGGCCGGAAGGACCTCGCCGTGGGCCAGCCAGCGGTCGGTCAGCAGGGTCGCGAGCTTCCGGAAGGCCGCGGGACCGTCCTCGTCGGCGATCGCCAGCTCTCTTCCGAGCTCGAGAGCCGTCTGCCGGTTGTACTCGAAGAGCAGCGAGGCCTTGGTCGGGAAGTGCAGGAAGAAGGTTCCCCGCGCCACGTCTGCGGCCCGGCAGATCGCCTCGACCGTCACCGCCGGAAAGCCCTGCTCGGAGAAGAGCTGCATCGCGGACGCGTAGATCTGGCGGCGCGTCCGTTCCTTCTTGCGCTCCCGGCGCGACTGCGGTGGCTCCAACGAGACGAGATCCGAAACCATAATCGGACCGGAGTCTATTTTTGATCCCGCGTTCGAGTCAAGCGCGAGGCGCGGAGCTGCCGCCTCCGGGCTTCGAGAGCCCCCGGGAGCTTCGGGAGGCCCGCGCCCGGCGCTCGCGGTCGATCTGGGCCCGGGACGCAGCCCACGAGCAGATGAGGCAGCGCGCGGGATCGTGGCCCAGGGCTGGGCAGTACTCGCGCCCGAACCAGATCAGCTGAAGGTGGAGGGATCCCCAGCGCGCCTCCGGGAAGAGGCGTTTCAGGTCCCCTTCGGTCTGCGCCACGCTCTGGCCCCTGGAGAGCCCCCAGCGTCTCGCCAGCCGGTGGATGTGGGTGTCGACGGGCAGCTCCGGGTACCCGAACGCTTGGAGGCGCACGACCGAGGCGGTCTTGCGGCCCACGCCGGGCAGGGCCTCGAGCGCCTCGCGGTCCCGGGGAACCTGTCCCCCATGCTCGCGCACGATCGCGCGAGACAGGGCCGAGAGGTTGCGGGCCTTGGTGGGCGCGAGGCCACAGCTGCGGATTCGTCGCAGGATCTCGGGCACGGGAGTCCGGGCCATCTCTTCAGGCGTGCCGGCGAGCGCGAAGAGCGCCGGGGTCACCTGGTTGACGCGCAGGTCGGTGCACTGCGCCGAGAGCACCACGGCGACGAGCAGCTCGAAGGGGCTCTGGTGGCGGAGGGGAATCGTGGGACGGGGGTAGATCCGATCCAGGATCTTGCCGATTCGCTCCGCCTTCTCGGCCCGTCGCACGCGGCGAGCATACGACGCGCGAGCCGGTAGTCTAGTGCGAGGTGGAGGCGGTGAGACCCAGGCTGAGGCGAGAGCTCGGGGCTCGCGACGTCTTCGCGATCTCGACCGGGACGACGCTCGCCAGCGGGTTCTTCCTGCTTCCCGGCCTGGCCGCGGAGCAGGCCGGTCCCGCGCTCGTGCTCGCCTACCTCCTGGCGGCCGTCCCGCTGCTTCCGGCCATGCTCTCGATCCTCGAGCTCGCGACCGCGCTGCCGCGCGCGGGCGGCACCTACTACTTTCTCGACCGCAGCCTGGGTCCGCTGGCCGGGACGATCGGGGGGTTCGGGACCCTGCTGGCGCTGGTCCTCAAGAGCGCCTTCGCCCTCATCGGGATGGGCGCGTACCTGCGGCTCTTCGTACCCGAGCTTCCGCTCGCGCCGCTCGCTGCAGGGGTGGCCCTGGTGCTGGGCCTGCTCAGCCTGCTGGGCAGCCGCGCGTCGGGCAGGTTCCAGGTCGCGCTGGTCGCGATCCTGCTCGGGATCCTTGCCGTCTTCTTCGGCGGATCGCTCCCGGTAGTCGAGCTGTCGCGCCTGCGCGGCGCCCTGGGGGTCGATGCGCGAGCCATCCTGTCGACGGCGGGCCTGGTCTACGTGAGCTACATCGGGCTGACCGGGGTAGTCAGCCTGAGCGAGGAGGTCCACGACCCCGAGCGGAACCTGCCGCTCGGCGTGCTCGTGTCGCTGGCGACGACCGTCGTGATCTATGTGGTCGGGACCTGGGTCATGGTCGGTGTGCTCGGGGCCGAGGACCTGGCCGGCGACATGACCGCCGCGGCGTCGGTCGCGTTCAAGGCGATGGGACCGGTCGCGGGCTGGACCGTGACGGGCGCGGCGCTGCTCGCCTCGGTCTCGGTGGCGAACGCCGGGATCATGGCCGCGTCTCGCTATCCGCTCGCGATGAGCCGCGATCACCTCTTCCCCCGGGCCTTCATCCAGATCGGACCGCGCGGCGTACCGACGCGGGCCGTGCTGGCGACGGTGGGCTGGATCGTGGCGATCGTCCTCTTTCTCGACCCTCTCGAGATCGCAGAGATCGCCGGCGCCTTCCAGCTGCTCGTCTTCGCCCTGCTGAACCTCGCCGTCGTCGTCATGCGCGAGAGCCGGATCGAGTCCTACGACCCCGGCTTCCGGTCGCCCCTCTATCCCTGGATGCAGATCTTCGGGATGCTCGCGCCGCTGGTGCTGATCGCCGGAATGGGGATCGGCGCCGTGATCTTCACCCTGGCGGTCGTGGCGGGAGCCTCGGCCTGGTACTTCAGCTACGCACACGCGCACGTGGCGCGAGGTGGAGCGATCCTGCACGTCTTCGAGCGCCTGGGGCGGGGGCGCTTTGCCGGCCTCGAGGTGGAGCTGCGCGGGATCCTCAAGGAGAAGGGGCTCCGTCGGGGCGACCGCTTCGAGGAGGTCGTGGCGCGCGCGCAGATCCTCGATCTCGAGGCCCCGCTGGAGTTCGAGGCGCTGGTCCGACGCGCTGCGTCGGCCCTGGCCGACAGCCTCGGGTGCTCCGCCGACCTGCTCGCGCGTGGCTTCCTGGAGGGGACGCGGATCGGTGCGACTCCCGTCGAGCATGGCGTGGCCATCCCCCACCTCCGGGTGCCCGGGATCGAGGCTCCGGAGCTCGTGGTCGTTCGCTCCCGGCTCGGCCTGCGAATCGACGCGGGGACCCCCTATGGCGAGCCACGCTCCAGCGACGCCATCCGCGCGGTCTTCTTCCTGGTCAGCCCCGAGGGGGACGCCAGCCAGCACCTGCGCTTCCTGGCCCAGCTGGCGGTCCGCGTCGAGGAGGAGGAGTTCATGCGCTCCTGGTTGGCCGCGGCAGACGCCCACGGCCTGCGCGACGCGCTGCTGCACAGCGACCGGTCGCTGTCGATCGTCCTGCGGCGTGGCGCGCCGAGCGAGGCCTGGGTCGACCGGCCCGTCTCGGCGCTCGATCTCCCGGACGGCTGCCTCCTCGCGGTGGTCTACCGCGGGGACGAGGGCTTCGTCCCGGGCGCGGAGACCCTCCTCTACGAGGGGGACCGGGTTCTCGCGATCGGAGACACCGCGGCCATCGACCGGCTGCGAGAGCGCTTCGAGGCTTCCTGAAATGGAAGCGCGGCCTCCGAGGCGCTATCAAAGACGCCAGCCGAGGGGCCGGTGGACGGCCCGGGATTCCCTCTTTCAGGAGCCCTGATGGCGCAACATCCTCCCGAAGCAGTGGAGCGGCTCGAGAAGAGCCGGATGCCGGCCCGACTGGATCTGATCCAGAGCATCTCGGGCCTGGCGCTCGCGGTCTTCATGTGGACCCACCTGGTCCTCGTCGCGAGCATCCTGGCGGGCAAGGACGCCATGCTCTGGGTCACCCACCTGATGGAGGCGAGCTTCCTGAAGCCCGACGAGCCGGGCGGCTACCCGATCATCCCGGCAATCATCGCGCTGGGCGTCTTTGCGCTCTTCATGCTGCACGCGGTCCTGGCGATGCGGAAGTTCCCCTCCAGCTGGCGCCAGCACCGCATCTTCCGCTCGCAGATGAAGATGATGCACCACACGGATACCAACCAGTGGTACCTGCAGGCGGTCACCGGCTTCGTGATGATGTTCATCGGCTCGGTCCACATCTACATCATGTTCACGCAGGCCGACAACATCGGTCCCTATGCGTCGGCCGACCGCTTCGTGACCGGCATGCTCTGGCCGCTCTACCTGGTGCTGCTCTTCTGCGTCGAGCTCCATGCGGCGGTCGGCGTCTACCGGCTGGCGGTCAAGTGGGGCGTATTCGATGGCCGAGATCCGACGCTGACGCGCAAGCGGCTCAAGCTTGCAAAGAACGGGATGAGCGCGTTCTTCCTGGTCCTCGGGGTCCTGACCTTCGCGGCCTACGTCAAGATCGGAATCGAGCACCGGGACCACGCCGGGGAACGCTACCGGGCCGAGTCTACCGTCGAGGGAGTCTCGACGGCCCTCGGGGAAGTGGAGCCATGAAGGTTCTCTACACCGATGTCCTGGTGGTCGGGGGTGGACTGGCGGGGCTGCGCTGCGCGATCGCGGTCAAGCGACGCGGTCACGACGTCATCGTGCTCTCGCTGGTGCCTGCCAAGCGCTCGCACTCTGCGGCCGCGCAGGGAGGCATGCAGGCCAGCCTGGCGAACGCGCTCCGCGCCCACGGGGACAACGAAGACGTCCACTTCACGGACACGGTCAAGGGCAGCGACTGGGGCTGCGATCAGCAGGTCGCCCGGATGTTCGCCAACACGGCGCCCAAGGCGGTCCGCGAGATGGCGACCTGGGGGGTACCCTGGAGCCGGGTCCGGTCCGGGAATCGGGAGATCGTCGCGAACGCGGAGCGCATCACGATCCACGAGCCCGAGGAGTCCCACGGCCTGATCACCGCACGCGACTTCGGGGGCACCAAGAAGTGGCGAACCTGCTTTACCGCCGACGGGACCGGCCACACCCTGCTCTACGCCATGGACAACCAGGTGATCGCCAGCGGAGTACCCGTCCACGAACGCAAGGAGGTGCTCGCGCTGATCCATGACGCGGGGCACTGCGACGGCGCGGTGGTCCGGGACCTGATCACCGGCGAGCTGACTGCGTACCTGGCCAAGGCCACGGTCATGGCGACCGGGGGGTACGGGCGCATCTACGCGGTCACCACCAACGCCGTGATCGTCGAGGGCATGGGAGCCGCGCTGGCCCTCGAGACCGGTCTGGCCCCCCTGGGCAACATGGAGGCGGTCCAGTTCCACCCGACCGCCATCGTCCCCGCGGGCATCTTGATGACGGAAGGTTGCCGGGGAGACGGGGGCCTGCTGCGCGACGTAGACGGCTATCGCTTCATGCCCGACTACGAGCCCGAGAAGAAGGAGCTCGCGTCGCGCGACGTCGTCTCGCGGCGGATGACCGAGCACATGCGCAAGGGAAAGGGCGTCCACTCGCCCTACGGGGACCACCTGTGGCTCGACATCACCGGGCTCGGCCGCGAGCACATCGAGCGGAATCTGCGCGAGGTGCGCGAGATCTGTCTCTACTTCCTGGGGATCGACCCCGAGAAGGACTACATCCCGGTGCGGCCCACCCACCACTACTCGATGGGAGGCATCCGGACCCGGCCGACGGGAGAGAGCCCCGGCCTGGACGGGCTCTTCGCGATCGGCGAGGCGGCCTGCTGGGACCTGCACGGCTTCAACCGGCTCGGTGGCAACTCGCTCGCCGAGACGGTAGTGGCCGGAATGCTCGTCGGCGAGTACGTGGCCGACCATTGCGAGCGCGTCTCGCTCGACATCAGCACCCGCGTCGTCGAGAGCTTCGTGGAGCGGGAGGCGCGACGCATCACGGAGCTGGTCGAGCGCGCGGACGGTGAGAACGTCTTCGACCTGAAGGCGGAGCTGCAGCAGGTGATGACCGAGCAGGTCGGGATCTTCCGGGAGGAGTCCTCGCTCGAGAAGGGTGTCCAGGCGCTTCGCTCCCTGCTGGTCCGCGGCCGCAGCCTGGCGCTGAAGACGAAGGTCACGAGCTCGAACCCGGAGCTCGTCCAGGCGCTTCGAGTCCCCAGGATGATCAAGCTGGCGCTCACGGTGGCGTGCGGCGCGCTGGCCCGCAAGGAGAGCCGCGGGGCGCATGCGCGCGTCGATCATCCCGAGCGCAACGACCGCGAGTGGCTGAAGCGAACGCTCGCGACCTGGAGCGCGGAATCGGACGAGCTTCCGACCCTGGCCTACGAGGAGATCGATCCCCTGAAGATGGAGCTTCCTCCGGGATCGCGCGGCTACGGCAACGCTCCCATCATTCCCCATCCCGACACCGAGGTGCGCGAGCGGGAGATCGAGGCGGTCAAGGCTCGAAAGTCCGATGCAGATCGCTTCGAGATCTCGCACGAGCTCAACCCCGTCGAGCTCCCCGAGCGCTACCGGGGCAAGAACGAACGCATAGGAGTGGGCTTCGAATGAGCGACGCACCTGGCGCGGCCGCGTCCGCTCCCGCCGCCTCCACTCGGCCGGGAAGGACCCTCCGACTCCACATCTTCCGCTACGACCCGCACAAGCCCGGCGACGAGCCGCGAATGCAGACCTTCGAGCTCGAAGAAGCCCAGGGAATGACGCTCTTCATCGCGCTCAACCAGATTCGAGAGAAGCAGGATCCCTCCCTCCAGTTCGACTTCGTGTGCCGCGCCGGCATCTGCGGGAGCTGTGGCATGGTGATCAACGGACAGCCCGACCTCGCCTGCCGGACCCTGACCTCGCGCTTCGAGGACGGCGAGATCACCCTGCTGCCCCTCCCTGCGTTCGAGCTGATCGGCGACCTGAGCGTGAACACCGGCAAGTTCATGCGCGCGGTCGCGGAGCGGATCGAGAGCTGGATCCATGACGAGGAGAGCGAGCACGCGGACCTGACCCGAATCGAGGCGCGCATGGATCCCGACGTCGCCGACCGGATCTACGAGCTGGACCGCTGCATCGAGTGTGGCTGCTGCATCTCGGCCTGCGGAACCAAGCGCATGCGAGACGGATTCCTGGGAGCGGTGGGCTTCATCCACATTGCGCGCTTCCACGCCGACCCGCGCGACCGGCGCAGCGACCTCGATTGGTACGATGTGCTGGGCGATGAGGATGGGGTCTTCGGCTGCATGAGCCTGCTCGGCTGCCAGGACCACTGCCCCAAGGACCTGCCCCACCAGACCCAGATCGCCTTCCTGCGCCGGCGCATGGCCAGCGTCGCGTTGCGCGGCTAGTGCCAGACTCCCCGCGCGGGTCCCGGCCCGAACGCGCACCATCCTGCCGCAGGGTCTCGCGGCGGATCCGACGGTCGCGAGGGTCCACGTCGGGGTGACCCGCCTGCAGGTCACCGTCCTCGACCTGGTCAGTAATGGGTCCGCTCCCTCGCCCTTCTCGAGGGTGATGAACGCGAACCGCGCGAGCATCATGCCTCAGGCCGTCGCAGTCTGGTGCGAGAGCGCGGGTCACAGCGTGCGCTTCCTCTGCTACACCGGCGTCGAGGACCTGGAGCGGGAGCTTTCGGGAGAGATGGACCTGCTCATCGTCGGGTCCTTCACGCGCTCGGCACAGCTCGCCTAGGCGGTGAGCCATCTCTGTCGGCAGCGGGGCGCGGTGACGGTCCTGGGAGGACCCCATGCTCGCGCCTATCCCGAGGATGCGGTCAAGTACTTCGACTACGTGTTGGGGCTGACGGACCGCGCCCTGATCGAGGAGGTGCTGAAGGACGCGGCACCGCAGCGCCCGGAGGGGCTGTCCCTGAGTGCTGCACGCCAGCCTCGCAGCCTGCCTTCCGTCCGCGAGCGCTGGAAGTTCATCGAGCCCACCCTGGCCAGGGCGAGGATCCTCAAGCTCGTGCCCACGATCGGCAGCATGGGATGTCCCTCTCGCAAGCCTCGCTACTATGCCGAGATCCGCCGCCGGCGGGGCCCGGCGGCCCGGCGCGAGCGCTTCCCCCCACTCCGCCCGAGAGTGCATTGGCCGGAGGCTAGGGTCGGGCAGCTCCAGACCGCCGAGGCTCGGGCCTTCCCTTCGATGGGCCGGCGTCCGTAGAATCCGCCCGGCGAGGAGGCAGGCGTGGCGGGCATCCGACCCGAGTGGCTGGCATCCAGCGAGGAAGAGGCCCTCGAGCCCGAGCTCGGGGTCTGTGATCCCCACCATCACCTCTGGGACCATCCCGCAAGCCCCTACCTCGCGGCGGAGTTCGCGCGCGACGCCCGCGCTCACCGCGTCGAGAAGAGCGTCTTCGTCGAGTGTGGCTCGTGCTATCGGCCGCGGGGACCCGAGGCACTGCGGCCCGTCGGCGAGACGGAGTTCGTGGAGCGGATCGTGCGCGAAGCGGCCGTCGATCCGGGGCTCCAGGTCGGCGCGGGCATCGTCGGGCATGCCGACCTTCTGCTCGGGGACGCCGTGGATGCGGTCCTCGAGGCGCACCTGGCCGCGAGCCCGGAGCGCTTTCGCGGCATCCGGCACTCCGCCGCCTGGCACCCGAGCGACCAGATCCGTGAGTCGCACTCCCGGCCTCCGCCCCACATGCTGTCTCTGCCGTCGTTCCGTCGGGGCTTTGCCCGACTGCAGAGCTACGGGCTCTGCTTCGACGCCTGGCTCTTCCATACCCAGCTCGGCGAGCTGTGCGCGCTCGCGCGCGACCATCCCGAGGTCCCGATCGTGCTCGATCACCTGGGTGGGCCCCTCGGAATCGGCCCCTACGCGGGCCGCCGGCGCGAGGTCTTCGTAGCCTGGCGGACCTCGATCGCCGAGCTCGCGGGGTGCGAGAACGTGGTCGTGAAGCTCGGCGGACTCCAGATGGCGATCTCTGGCTTCGGCTGGCACAAGAGGGCGAAGCCTCCGAGCTCGGATGCGTTGGCCGAGCTCGTTCGACCCTACTACCTGCACTGCATCGAGCACTTCGGCCCGGAGCGCTGCATGTTCGAGAGCAACTTTCCCGTCGACAAGGTCTCGTGCTCGTACACGGTGCTCTGGAACTGCTTCAAGCGCATCACGCGTGCCTTCTCGGCCTCGGAGCGGGAGGCCCTCTTCCGGGGAACCGCCGAGCGCGTCTATCGCCTGTGAGCCGACCTGGGTCGACGATGGATCTCGAGTGTCCCGAGAGGCGCGACGGACGGAGGAGACGGAACCGGGGCCGATGCCCATGCGCGCTACGGTCGGCTCGCGGCACCCTTCGTCGAGAAGCACGGCGGCCGGCTGCTCTGGGCGGGTGCCGCGCGCGAGCCGCCGAGGAGCCTGGAAGGGTGGGTCCACCTGCGAGCGCCGCTGGAGAGCGACGCCGCCCCGCTCTTCGCGCTGGTGGCTGCCCATCGCGACTACCTGCGGCGCTGGCTGCCCTGGCTCGATGGCATCGAGAGCGAGGCGCAGAGCCTCGCGTTCATCCAGGGGGCGCTCGCGCGTGAGCGCCAGGGAGCCGGCCGCACCCGGCTGGTCGAGTACCGGGGAGAGCTCTCCGGAGTCGTGGGTTTCAACTCGATCGACGCGGGCAACCGAAGCTGCGAGATCGGCTACTGGCTGAGCGAGGATCGCCAGGGCTGCGGGATCATGACTCACTGCGTGGGGACGCTGGTGGAGCAGGCCTTCTCCGAGCTCCACCTCCACCGGGTCGTGATCCGCGCCGCTCCGGGCAACCGGGCCAGCCGAGCGATCCCGGAGCGCCTCGGCTTCGTCCAGGAGGGCGTCCTGCGCGAGGCCGAGTGGCTCTATGACCACTTCGTGGACGGGGTGCTCTACGCGCTTCTCCGCCGCGAGTGGACCGGGTGGCCGCGGGCGTGAGCGCATCGTCGGCGGGAGCTCGGCCCCGCGCACTCGAGGGGCCGGGCAGCTACGTGCTGCTGCTGCGCTCTCCGCGCGCTCGGGAGGTCGCGGTGGGACGGCTCGGACGCCTGGGTCTGCGGCGGGGCCACTACCTCTACGTGGGGAGTGCCCTCGGCTCCGGCGGGCTTCGGGCTCGACTGGGACACCACCTGCGGCCTGCGAGTCGGCCGCACTGGCACCTCGACCACCTTCGCCCCCACCTCGAGGTCCTCGGTGCCTTCGTGGTGTGGGGTCGGGCTCGCGTCGAGCACCGGATCGCAGCGCAGCTCGAAGAGTGGCTCCCCGAGGCGCCGGGTCTGGCCGGCTTCGGATCCTCGGACTGCCGCTGTCGCCGGCACCTGTTCTACTCGCAGGACCGGCCGTCGGTCCCCGGCCTTCGAGGGCGGCTCCTGCGACACGCGGGGCTCGTCTACGTGGGCTGGAGATCGGCCGCCACTCTCCGACACACCCGGGACGCGTGGACGTAGACTTCGCTCCATGGCGGATCAGCGATCGCGCGGCGCGCCGAAAAGCGAGCGCTTTGCGCGCGCCATCGCGGCGATCGATGCGGCGCACGCCGGCGATCCGCGCAAGCTCGAGACCGACCTGGGCTCGAGGCCCCTGGAGCTCGCCCAGGCGGAGCGGGCCTTTGCCTGGGTGCGCCGACTTCGGCCCGGCGCCAGCGAGGCTCTGCTGCTCGCGGCCCGAGCCCATCACCTGAGGCGCTGGGAGATCCCCCGCAGCCGTTACCCGGCCGGGCGCGCGGGCTACTTGCGCTGGCGCAAGCAGCTCCAGCAGCGGCACGCGCAGGGGGCGGCCGCGCTGCTCGAGCCGCTGGGCTACGACACGCGCACGCTCGACCGGGTGGCCGACCTGATCCGCAAGCGGGGGATCGGCCGGGACGACGAGGTCCAGGTGCTCGAGGACGCGCTCTGCCTGGTCTTCTTCGAGACCCAGCTGGCCGCCTTCGCGGCCGAGCATCCAGCGACGACGGCGGCCTCGGTGCTGCGCAAGACGCTCGCCAAGATGAGCCCGCGCGGACGCGCGGTGGCGCGGGAGCTTGCTCTGCCCGCGCGCGTGCGATCGCTCCTTGCCGAGGCGCTGGAGACCTGCGACGCACCGCGAGAGGGAGCGGCGGACGGCTCCCGGACGCGGCGCACTCCAGGCGCCCGCGACACGGAAGATCCGAGAGACCCCGACGGGAGGAGGCGCAAATGACGACACGACGGGTGGTGACGGGAATCGATGCGGAGGGGAAGTCCTTCTTCGTGCACGACGGTCCCACCCCGGGCCGGCTGGATCTGGGGATCGCCGTCGACGAGGAGATCTGGGTCGACGACCCGGGGCGACCGGACCCGGCGGCCGAGTGGGATCCCGCGACCGAGGAGGTCTTTCATCTCGAGCCTCCGAAGGGCGGATCGGTGGTGCGGGTCTTCACCTTTCTGCCGAGCTCCCGGGATCCGGAGCAGGTGAGGTCGGCTCTCGAGCGGGCCGCCGCTCGCTTCGATACCGGGGACGCGATGGAGCCCGACGATCCCGGAATGCACACGACCGCGACGATCGACTACGGCATCGTGCTCTCGGGCGAGATCGACCTGGAGCTCGACCGGGGCGAGGTGCACCTGCGGGCGGGCGACGTCGTCGTCCAGCGCGGTACGCGCCACGCCTGGCGCAACCGCGGCAGCGAGCCCTGCTCGATCGCGTTCATCCTGATCGCGAGCCCGAGCTACTCAGCCCGGTCCTGAAGCGGGAATCGCGGCGCTTGTGGCCCGGCGGTGGGTCTCGTAGGCTCGCCGAGATGAGCTACGCGGGCGACCGCCGCATCCTGGATGCGGACAGCCACCTGATGGAGCTGCCCGACTTCTTGAGTGCCCACGCGAGTCCCGGAGTGGCGGAGGCGTTGCCATCGGTCGTCGAGATCGGGGCGATGGCCGGGATCGCGGGTGTCGAGGTCGAGAGCCAGGCGGGCCGCCACGGACACCCCCCCGAGACGGTCGAGGCGCTGGTCGCGCACGGAGACCGGCTGCTGCGGGGTCCCAAGTGGTACGAGGCCCTCGGCGCATTCAACGGTGCGGAGCGGGGGCGGGCGCTCGACCTGCTGGGCTTCGAACGCCAGCTCGTCTTCTCGTCGATCACGGCGGGTACGCTCTTCGGGATGAGCGAGTCCGCGACCGTGCGCGCGGGGCTCGACGCGCACAACCGGGCGATGGCGGACTTCTGCTCCGCGGACTCGCGGCTCGTGGGGGTCGGAGCGGTGGTGCTCGACGACGTGGCGCACGCGCTCGCCTCCATCGATGCGGCGCTCACTCTGGGTCTGGGCGCGATCTGGATCCCGGCGCGCGCTCCGGGCGGGCGGTCTCCCGGGCACCCCGCCCATGATCCGATCTGGGCGCGGCTCGAGGAGGCACGGGTTCCCTTCGTGCTGCACGTCGGGAGCGCGCCTCTCTCGATTGCACCCGAGTGGTTGAACGACGGGCATCCCGAGCGCAGGAGCGCGCGCGGAGGTCCGGAGGTCATCGGGTCCCGGGATCTCTGCGTGATCTACCAGCCCGCCGAGCGCTTTCTCTCGGTCCTCGTGCTCGATGGCGTGCTGGAGCGCTTTCCCGGCCTTCGGGGCGGGTGCATGGAGCTTGGCGCCGGCTGGGTGCCGGCGATGATCCGACGCCTGGATCACGCGGTGGCGATCTGGGGGCGCTCCGAGCCTCACCTGGCCGCAATGCCGCGCAGGCCCTCGGAGCAGGTCGGTGCACAGCTGCGCTTCACTCCCTATCCCTTCGAGGACGTGGGTCGCCTGATCGGGGAGTCCGACGAGCGGCTCTACCTGTTCTCGAGCGACTATCCGCATCGCGAGGGCGGACACGATCCCCTGAGCCGCTTCGAGCGCTCTCTCGAAGGCCACGCGGAGTCGACGAAGCGACGCTTCTACGCCGACAACCTGGCGGACCTGATCTGCCCCTGAGCGGACGCGGCAGCGCGCGGTGGATTGCCGCCGCGTCGCTGGCCCTGGCCCCGCCGTTGCTGTCCGCCTGCGCGCACTCCGCCCCGGCGCGAGAGATCAGCCTCTCGCGCCGGGCGATGGGGACGCTCGTGGTTCTCACCGTGCGCGCCGGGGACCCGAGCGCCGCCCGCACCGCGCTGGAGTCGGCCTTTCGCGAGATCTCCCGCCTCGAGGCGCTCCTCTCGGAGTGGCAGGAGGGGAGCGAGGTCTCCGCCCTGAACCGTGCGGCGGGCGGAGCCGCAGTGCCGATCAGCCCCGAGACCGAGGCCGTCTTGCGGCTGGCGAAGACCGTCGCCGAGCAGTCGCAGGGCGCCTTCGATCCCACCGTCCTTCCGCTGCTCCGCTACT
>JBHHYV010000017.1:0-40686 GCA_046757685.1 Myxococcota bacterium | reverse complement strand
CCCCGTGGGCGCCCTGACGGCGTTGATCGGCGGCCCGCTCTTCGTGTGGCTGCTGCGCCGCGAGCTCCGGGCGCAGGGCCAGGGGCTGTGAGCCTCCGCCAGCCAGACGCGCCGCTGCTCGCGGCCGACGGCGTGTCCCACGACTTCGGTGCCGGGCCGGTGCTCGAGGGGGTGGAGATCGAGCTGCGCGCCGGGGAGCTCGTGTGCGTGGTGGGACCCAACGGCGCGGGCAAGACGACGCTCGCGCGCGTCCTCTCGGGCGTGCTTTCGCCGCGGTTCGGTCGCGCGACGTTCGAGGGGCGCGCTCTCGCCGAGCTCTCGCGGCGCGAGGTGGCTCGCGCGGTGGCGGTCGTTCCCCAGAGCCTCGAGGTTCCCTTCCCCTACTCGGTTCGCGAGATGGTCGAGATGGGTCGCGCTCCCCGGCTGGGGCCGCTGGGACGCACCGGCGAGCGCGATCGGCGGATCGTCGCGAGGGAGCTCTGCCGATTGGGTCTGACGGCGCTGGCGCACCGCCGCTTTCCCACCCTCTCGGGCGGAGAGCGGCAGCGCGTGCTGCTGGCGCGCGCCTTCGCGCAGGAGACCCCCGCACTCCTGCTCGACGAGCCGACGGCGCACATGGATCTCGGGCACAGACTCTTCGCCTTCGAGAGCCTGCGCGCATGGGTCGAGGCGTCGCAGCCGGTTCGCGGAGCGCTCGTCGTCAGCCACGATCTGCAGCTGGCGGCTCGCTTTGCGGACCGGATCGTGGTGCTCGACCACGGCAGGGTCGACGTCCAGGGCTCGCCGGCCCACGCGCTCTCGGTCGAGAGGATCGAGCGGATCTGGGGAGTGCAGGTGCGCATCGATCTCGACGCGGCGGGGCGCCTGCTCGTCGTCGCTCTGCGATCGCGGATCCGTTATGCTGCCGGCCCCGATGAGCCAGATTGAGCGAATCCACGCCCGGGAGATTCTCGATTCGCGAGGCAATCCCACCATCGAGGTCGACGTCGTCCTCGACTCTGGGGCGCTCGGACGCGCGGCGGTCCCCTCCGGTGCCTCGACGGGCAGTCGCGAAGCGGTAGAGCTACGCGACGGTGGAGAGCGATTCCGCGGCAAGGGCGTCCGGCGCGCGGTCGAGCACGTCAACGGCGAGATCGCGCGCACTCTCGTCGGAGCAGAGATCGGGGGGATCGACCACCAGTCGGTGATCGACCGCACGCTGATCGACCTGGATGGCGAGCCCACCAAGTCGCGACTCGGCGCCAACGCGATCCTGGGAGTGTCGCTGGGATCCGCTCGCGCCGCGGCCCGAGACGCTGGAGTGCCCTTCTGGGAGTGGCTGCTCCAAGGTCGGGAGCCGCTCCTGCCGCTCCCGGGCATGAACGTCCTGAACGGCGGACGCCACGCCAGCAACAGCGTGGACTTCCAGGAGTACATGATCCTGCCCGTCGGTGCGCCGTGCTTCGCGGAGGCCCTGCGCTTTGGCGCCGAGACCTTTCAGGCGCTGCGGGACGTGCTGATCGAGGGCGGCTACGCGGTGTCGGTGGGAGACGAGGGGGGCTTTGCCCCGGACCTCTCCTCGAACCGGGAGGCGGTCGAGCTGGTGCTGCGGGGGATCGAGCGGGCGGGCTACCGGCCGGGTGAAGACGTCGCGATTGCCCTCGATGTGGCCGCCAGCGAGCTCTGGCGCGAGGGCGGCTACAGCCTGGAGGGCGAGGGAGCTCGCTACTCGAGCGACGAGATGATCCGCCTCTACGAGAGCTGGCTCGATCGCTACCCGATCCAGAGCCTCGAGGACGGTCTCGCCGAAGAAGACTGGGACGGCTGGCAGGCGCTCACCACGGCGCTGGGAGGCCGGGTGCAGCTGGTCGGGGACGACATCTTCGTCACCGATCCCGCGATCTTGAGCCGCGGCATCGAGCAGGGCGTGGCGAATGCGATCCTGATCAAGCTCAACCAGATCGGGACCCTGACCGAGACGCTCGAGACCTGCAGGCTGGCCGAGCAAGCCGGCTACGGCCGCGTCATCTCGCACCGTTCGGGAGAGACCGAGGATACGAGCATCGCCGACTTCGCCGTGGGCACCGCCGCAGCCCAGATCAAGTCGGGATCCCTGTGCCGCTCGGAGCGCGTCTCGAAGTACAACCAGCTGCTTCGCATCGAAGAGTCGCTGGGCGCGCGGGCGCGCTGGGCGGGTCGCACCCCGCTCACGCCTGGCGGCTAGGGCAGCGGGGCGTGCGAGCCGGGATCGCCGGCCGGGTTGCAGCTGCGCTCTTCGCCCTGCTCGCGCTCGGCTTCGTGCTGCCCGCGGCCAAGGTCATCCCGGAGCTCGCGCGGCTGCGCGCCAAGGCCCCTCCCCTCCGGCTGCGGCTGGAGCTCTTCATCGAGGACGAGGCGACGGCGCGCGAGATCCGCGCCGAGGTGCATCCCGACCTGGGCGTGAGGCTCTGGGATGGCTCCGGAGGCCGCTGGTGGGTCCGAGAGGGCGAGCTGCTCTCCGCGCGAGGGCGCGCGCCCCAGCCGAACTGGGTGCCCGACCTGGGATTGCTGCGCCTCCGAGCAGAGCCTGCGATCTGGAGGCGCCTGGACCGCGCCGGCATCGACACCGACCGCAACCAGCTGGGGCGCTGCGGCGACGCCGACTGCTTCGTGATCGGGGGTCGCCAGGGGTCCGCTCAGCTCTGGATCGACAAGGATCGCTTCGAGATCCGGCGGCTGGTCCTGGCGACCGGACGCAGGGTGGAGTTCGAGGACTGGAGGGACTGGGATGGCCAGCGCTTTCCCGGGAGCATTCGGGTTCGAGACGCGCGGGGCGGGCTCGCGACGCTCGAGGTTCGCGAGGTGACGCCCGACCCCGCACTCGGGCCAGAGGGCTTCTCGGCCGGCTGGGTGCGAGAGTCTCCGGTGCCTCCGTCTGCACCCGGAGCGCTCGGTCCCTGAGCGGGGGCTCCAGGACGTCGCGTCATTCCGTTGACAGTGGAATCAGCATCGGATTCCATGAGTGCCGAGAACGGCGCCGGGGCTGCCGACCCGCCGCAGCCGCCGGCCCGTGCAGAGGATCGAGAGGAGTAGGAGTCTTGCGAGAGCCGGGTCCCCTCCAGGTGCTGGTGGTCGATGACGACCCGGACATCTGCGCCTACCTCGAGGACTTCCTGGCCCGGGAGGGCTATCGCGTCGAGATCGTCATGGACCCTCGCGAGGCCCCCCCGCAGGTCAAGCGGGGTCGCTTCCAGATCGTGCTGCTCGACGTGCGGATGCCGGGAGTCGACGGGGTGGCCCTGCTCCGCGAGCTGCGCGCCATCGACTCCGATGTCTGCGTCATCGTGATGACCGCCTACCCGTCGGTCGAGAGCGCGGTCGACAGCATGAAGGCCGACGCCTTCGACTACCTGCGCAAGCCCTTCGAGCTGGAGGAGCTACGGGCGGTCCTCGAGCGCGCGATTCGCGAGAAGGGCCTCCGGACCGACCCCGAGCAGAAGCTGAACCAGACCCTGGGCGCCCGGATCCGCGAGCGGCGCAGGGGCCAGTCCCTCACGCTGCGCCAGCTGGCCAACAAGACCGGCCTCTCGGTCAGCCTGATCTCGCAGATCGAGCTCGGCAAGAGCGCGGCGTCGGTCTCGACCCTGCACAAGCTGTCCGCGGCGCTCGGGCTCTCGATGGCCTCGCTCTTCGACGGGCTCTAGCTCGGAGGGGTTCCCCCGCCCGAGGGCCCGGAGGCGGGCTGCTCTTCTACGGGCGGAGCGCTGCGCAGGTCGATGCGGATCCGTCCGCCGTCGACCTCGACCCGCGCGCCATCGTTCTCGAGCAGACGGCGCGCCGCCAGCAGGGGCAGGGTCTCGGGAGCTGCGCCTCGGCGCCCGATCTCGAGCTCGACGCACACCGGGTAGCCGGGACGCTCCCCGGGAACGATCCGGATTGCCAGGCGACCGGCCTCGCCATCCGCGTCGGCGCACGTCTCGAGCAGCTCGCGGAAGGCATCGGTGCCGCGCTTCGGGTCGATGTGGACGGGCTGCCGGCAGCGCAGCGTCCACGAGGCCGGGACCTTGCCCAGCCGCAGCTTCTCGACGCGCTCGGCGGCGGCCTCGAGCAGCACGATCGGGGAGACCGGCTTGGCTTGCATGGGTCTCGGGCCGGCACTGAGCATGCGAGCGAGGCGCGCGGTCCGGGCGACCGCCTCGAGGATCTCGGCGGGCACGTCCTCGCTGTGGCGAAGCAGGGCTACGGGGCGACGCAAGCTCTCTGCGAGCAGCGTCACGAGCCCGCGCTCGGCGTTGGAAGCGGAGAGCGGGTCGACCTGAATCCGGGGCGGCTCGGCTGCCGGAGCGCTCCGAGCCTCCGTGCTCGCGGCGGCCTCGCGCGCGAGTCGCCGCTGCCGAACCGCCCAGGCGGTTCCAAGCCCACCGGCCAGGATCCCCCCCAGACCGGCCAAGGTCGCGATCACCCAGCCCGACAAGCTGCCGGCACTCTACCTCAAGCGGCGGCCGCTCGCCGCCGCGCCTCGGGTAGCAGCGACTGTGCGATCGCCACGTCCCAGGGCAGCAGGCCCTGGGCCATGGCGCTCCCGGGCTGACGAAAGAGGATGCCGGCCTCGTCGAGCCGAACCTCGATCCGCTGATCTCCGATCACCAGCTCGAGCCAGAGTGGCTCGCCGACGCACGGCTGCGTCACGGGGTGCCTTCGAGAATTCATGAGCGATCTCTCCGGGGGGGAAGCGGTGGAATGGGGGGAGGATCGCGGAAGCAGCCCAACGCTAACACACCCGGGCGACCCATCGCAGGGGTTTCGCGGCTCGACGCGGCGGCGCCGCTGGGCGACCTCGCAGCGCCCCGGCCCAACCGTTACGCTGGCGGCTCGCAGGGAGGTGGGACGTGTCGAGACACGCCGGCGCACGGCGGGTCGCCCCGGTGGCGCTCGCGATCCTGCTCGCGCTGGGATGCCAGAGAGCCGACGCGCCCACGGCCGGCCCGGAGACCCCGGTCGACTCGGAGGAGCCTGCGGCCACGGGTCCCGTGCGCGGCGATTGGCTGGTGCTCGCGCTCCTCTCGGATCCGGAGAACCTGAACCCGGTCACCTCGAATGACGCGGCGGCCAGCTCGATCCTGAGCTGGATCTTCCCGGGGCTGCTGCGGCGCGACAACCAGACGCTCGCGCAGCGTCCGCAGCTGGCGCTGGACCTGCCCGAGATCAGCGAAGACAAGCTTCACTACACGTTCCGGCTGCGCCGAGACGTGACCTTCGCGGACGCTCATCCCATGACGGCTCGCGACGCCGTCTTCGCGATCAAGGTCATCAAGAATCCGCGGGTCGCCGCGCCTCACGCGCGCAACTACTTCCTGTCGGTGCGCGACGCAGTCGCCGTCGACGACTTCACACTGCGGGTCGATCTGCGCGAGCCCTACTTCCTGAACGACATCGTGCTGGGCGGCATCTCACCCCTTCCCCGTCACTACTACGATCCTGAGGGTCTTCTCGAGGGCATCCGCGTCGCCGACCTCGATGATTTCGATTCGCTCGCTCCCGAGGCGCGTGCGCGCGCAGAGCGCTTTGCCACGGCCTTCAACCGCAACTTCCAGCGCAATCCCATGGGCCCCGGTGCCTTCGAGATCCGTGATCCCGAGCGGGACGTCGTGACCGGGGAGCGGATCGTGCTGCGGCGTCGGTCCGACTTCTGGGCACCGAACGATCCCCACTACGGGGATGCGTGGGTGGACCGGGTCGTCTATCGGATCATCAACGATCGCGAGGCGATGCTCGTCGCGTTCAAGGGCGGAAACCTCGACGTGGTGGGACTGACGCCTCTCCAGTACACGCGTCCCGATACCCGTACTCCGAGCTTCGAGCGGAGGTTCGGCAAGAAGGTCCACGTCTCTCCGGGGTACACCTACATCGGCTGGAACGAGAAGCGGCCGCTCTTCCAGGACGTCCGCGTCCGGCGGGCGCTGGGCTACTTCGTCGACAAGAAGAGCATCGTCAAGAACGTCCTCTTCGGGCTCGGTGTTCCCGTGGAGTCTCCGATCTTCATGGGCCGGCCGGAGTACAAGCGCGACCTCCCGCCCTATCCCTACGACCCGGAGCGGGGCAAGCAGCTGCTCGCCGAGGCGGGCTGGCGGGACTCGGACGGAGACCGGATCCTCGACAAGGTCTTGAACGGAAAGCGGGTGCCACTGCGCTTCGAGATCATCTCGAACTCCGGGAACGCCGAGCGAAAGGCCGTGGGGCTGGCCGTGATCTCGGACATGAAGCGCGCCGGAATCGATGCCAGCTTCCGGGAGATCGACTGGAGCATCATGCTCGGCAAGGTTCGGAACTTCGACTACGACGCGGTCATCCTCGGCTGGGCCATGAGCGTCGACCCCCCCGACAGCTACCAGGTGTGGCACTCGTCCCAGGCGGTGCCCGGGGGCTCGAACTTCGTGGCGTTTCGCAACGCCGAGGTCGACCGTATCCTGACCGCGTATCGCACCGAGTTCGACCCCGAGAAGCGCAAGCAGCTCTACGATCGATTTCAACGGATCATCTGGGACGAGCAGCCCTATACGTTCCTCTACATGCAGAAGGCGATCACCGCCTGGGACCGGCGCTTCCATGGCGTCCACTGGTACCCCTTCGGCGGGACCGATCTGCACGAGTGGTGGGTGCCGACGGCCCAGCAGAAATACGGGCGCTAGACCCGGATGCTCCGCTACCTGGCGCAGCGCATCGTGTTGCTCGCGCTGACGTTCCTGGCGATCACGGTCATCGGCTTCTCGATCGTGCATCTCGCCCCCGGGGATCCGGTCGAGCTCTTCTTCGCCGGCGGGCTCGCGGCAGGAAACGAGGGCGTGAGCGTGGAGCGTCTGCGCGAGGTGGAGCGGGCCAAGGCGGAGATGCGGCACCAGCTGGGCCTCGACCGTCCGTTGCCCGTCCAGTACGCGGTTTGGCTGGGCCGAACGCTGCGTGGAGACCTGGGGGAGAGCCTCAAGGACCGGCGCTCCGTCTGGGACAAGATTCGCGAGCGGCTTCCCCTGACCGTCACCCTCAACTCGCTCGCGATCGTGATCACCTTCGTGATCGCCATCCCGCTCGGGATCCTGTCTGCCGTCAAGACGGGAAGCCTGGCGGACCGGGCCTCGACCCTCGTGGTCTTCATGCTCTACTCGCTGCCCGGTTTCTGGATCGGGACCCTCATCATCATCTTCCTGTGTGGGGGAGACTTCCTGGCGTGGTTTCCGCCCGCCGGCGTTCACTCGCTGGACTTCGACCCCGATTGGCCCCTGCTGCGCCGGATGGGAGACTACCTCTACCACCTGGCCATGCCGCTGGTCGTGACCACCTACGGATCGTTCGCCTTCCTGTCTCGCGTCCTGCGCTCCTCGATGCTCGAGGTGAAGTCGCAGGACTACATCCGGACGGCACGCGCCAAGGGAGTGGGCGAGCGCACTGTCATCCTCAAGCACATCCTGCGCAACTCGATCATCCCGATCGTGACCAACATCGGCGGCCTGCTGCCGGCGCTCGTCGGCGGGTCGGTCATCATCGAGACGATCTTCTCGCTGCCCGGACTGGGCTTTCTGGGCTACCAGGCGGTGCTGGCGCGCGACTATCCGGTGGTGCTCGCGCTCTTCTCCGCGGCGTCCGCGCTGACGCTGATCGGCATCCTGATCTCCGATCTCGCGCTCGTCGCGGTCGATCCGAGGATCCACTTCCAGGGGAGCGCACGATGAGGAGCGAGGGCCAGGTCGCGCGCGTCTGGAGGGCGTTCGGCGGCAATCGGCTGGCCGTCTCGAGCCTGGCGGTGGTCGCGCTGCTGGGCTCGATCGCGCTCACTGCAGACTTCATCGCAAATGACGAGCCCTACATGATCGAGCTCGACGGCCAGCGCTACTACCCGATCCTGAGCGACTACCTCGCGCGCATGCACGTGCGAGAGTGGCCGGCGGAGCTCCAGAACGCCGACTTCAGGGAGCTGGCGACGAGGGCGGACCGCATCTGGTGGCCGCCGATCCCCTTCTCGCCGCGCCAGGTCGACATCCGGCGTCGGCCCTTCGAGGCACCCTCTCGGGTCCACTGGCTGGGGACCGATCGCCTGGGTCGCGACGTGGCGGCGGGCCTGATCCACGGAACCCGGATCTCGCTGACCATCGGACTGGTGGTCGTGGGCATCCAGGCGATCATCGGGATCACCCTGGGCAGCCTGGCGGGCTACTACGGCGGCTGGGTGGACCTGACGATCTCGCGCTTCATCGAGCTGATGCTCGGCATCCCGACCTTCTTCCTGCTGATCACGGTGGCGGCCGTCTTTCCCCCCTCGATCTACATGATCATGGCCATCCTGGGGCTGACCGGCTGGATGGGCATTGCCCGCTACGTGCGCAGCGAGTTCCTGCGGGTTCGCTCGCAGGACTTCGTCGAGGCCGCGCGAAGCCTGGGCGGCTCCGACCTGCGACTGATCACGCGCCACATCCTCCCGAACTCCCTGGCACCGGTGCTCGTGGCCATGTCGTTCGGTGTCGCTTCCGCGATCCTCGCCGAGTCGAGCCTCTCCTTCCTGGGGATCGGCGTGCCCGCCGACGTCGTCACCTGGGGCTCGATTCTCGCCGAGGCGCGGACCAATACCTTCGCCTGGTGGCTCGCCCTGTTCCCGGGTGCAGCGATCTTCGTCACCGTCACGGCCTACAACCTGCTGGGCGACGGGCTGCGCGACGCGCTCGACCCGAAGACGTAGAATCCGGGCGTGCGGACGCTCGAGACCTGGACTCCCCGGCGCGGAGTGTCCGTGCCGGCGATCAGTGTCGTCGATCCCGACGGCGGCGTGATCGAGGACGACCAGCGCCGGCTGACCCGCTACCTGCTCCAGCACGGTCGCGGGGCGGACATCGTCTTTGCGATGGGCACGACCGGCGAGTGGCACCGCCTCGAGCGGACCGCTCGTCATCGCATCATCTCGATCTCGTGCGAAGAGGTCCACAAGGCGCGCCCGGCCCTCGAGCAACGGGGCGAACGTCCGGTCGAGATCTGGGTGGGCGTCACGGCCCCCGATCGCAGCCAGACGCTCGAGACCCTCGAGCTGGCGCTCGCTCTGGGCGCCGACGCCGCTGTGCTGGCCCCGCTCGCGATCGGGGACGTCGACGACCCCGTGCGCTTTCTTCAGCGCGACGTGCTCGATCGGCTCGATCAGCTCGGGCGCCGGCTGCCGATCTTTCTCTACGACAACGCCGAGATCTCTGCCGGTCGCGTGCTGCGTACGCGCTGGGTCAAGGCGCTCTCCAGGCTCGACTTCGTGCGCGGGATCAAGGTCTCCGCCCCGCCGCGTAGGCTCGGGCACTACACGGCTGCCGCACGGCAGTTTCGCGACCTGGGCGCGTTCGCCATCTACATCGGCAACGCCCCCTACATCCTCGAGATGATGCGGCCGCGCCGCGGGATCCTGGGTACCCTGGCCGAGCATTGGGATCGCTTTCGCCGCCGAGACATGCTCCCCGCGGGCGTGGTCGCGGGCCCCGGGAACCTGCTGCCTCGCGAGTGGCAGTGGATCTGGCAGATCTCGTGCGCCGGAGACGTCGAGCGCATGGACGCGATGCGCGAGCAGGTGCGCGCGTTTCGAGCGCTGTGCACGTTCGGGGGCACGCGCTACACGCATGCCTGCATCAAGCGGGGGCTGCTGCGCCTGGGAGTGATCTCGAGCGACGCGATGGCCCCGGGCGGGCGCGGGCTCGACGCGAGCCAGGCGGCGCGCTTCGACGAGCGCTTCGAGCTCTTCCAGGAGGGACAGAAGGCCGTGACTCCCGAGCGCTGGCGTTCGGACCCGGCGCTCGCGGAGCCCGACGCGTGACGCACCTGGACCTGGTCGGAGCCGGCAGCATGGTCGTCGACCTGCTGCACCGGGTGCCCCGCCTGATCGGAGCCGACGAGAAGCTGCTGGTGGACCCCGGTCCCGGCGAGCGCTTCGTGGAGATGCGCGTCGGCGGGGTGACCCTCAACCACCTGGGCTGGGCGAGCGTGCTCGGCCTGCGGGTGGGCCTCTTCGGGAAGCAGGCCGACGACGCGGACGGCCGGTTCCTGCGCGAGGGCATGGATCGCCTCGGCATCGAGCATGCGATCGACCTCTCGGGCAGCGCCTCTTCGCGCGCCGAGGTCTTCGTCGACGCGGCCGGCGAGCGCGCCATCTACATGCTGCGCGGCGCCACCGCCGAGCTCGAGCCGGACGAGGTCGAGCGTCTCTTCGCCCCGCTGATCCAGCGGGCCCGGATCTTCTCGACCGAGGTCTCGCAGCTGCCCCTGCGCACGGTCCATCGCGCCCTCGAGCTTGCGCGCGCCTCCGGAGCCTCCTGCGTGATCGACCTCGATGTGCCGGTTTCCGAGGCCGTGCCGGCTCTCGGTAGCCCGAGCGAGCTCGACCATGTGCTCGCGCTCGCGGATGTGCTCAAGCCCTCCCGCGCGGCTCTCGCCGGGCTCGTCTCGACGAAGGATCCTCTCGACGCAGCGCGCGAGCTGGCCCTGCGCTACGGGTGCCGGCAGGGGGTCGTCACGCTCGGCTCCGAGGGCGCGGTGATCTGGAGCGGAGACGAGACGGGCGGCGAGGGGCTGCGGGTCGCGGCCGCCCGGCCTCGCGTGATCGACACGACCGGGTCGGGCGATGCGTTCCTGGGGGGCTTCATCGCGGGCATGCGCCTGGGCCTGGACCCGCGGGACTGCGCGCGCCTGGGGAACGCCTGCGGCGCGGCCTGCTGCGAGCGGCTCGGCGCCTTCCCGGACGACCCTTCCGGCTGCCGTGCCCGGGTGGTCGAGCATCTCGCGGGTCTCGGGCTGGCCTCCCTGCAGCTGCCGCCCCTGGCGGCGACTGCGAGCTCGGCGCCCGGCGGCGAGGGGCGCGAGGGGCGCGAGGGCGCGGGGGGCGATCCGCTCGAGCGCTTTCTCGAGGTTGCCCGCCACGAGCTCGAGGCGCTGTGCCGGGGAACGGATCGCGCGGGACTGCGCGCAGCGGCCGACCTGATCGTCAACGGGCAGGCGTCGGGTGGGCGGGTCCACGTGACCGGGATCGGCAAGCCGGAGCACGTGGCGCGCTACGCGGCCGCGCTCTTCTCGAGCACGGGAACGCCGGCGACCTTCCTTCACGGGACCGAGGCGACGCATGGGAGCGTCGGGCAGATGCGGCGAGGCGACCTCCTGATCGCGATCTCGAACTCGGGCGAGACGGGGCCGCTGCTCGCCTGCGTCCAGGCCGCGCGTGATCGCGGCGTGCGGATCGTCGCCGTCACGGGAGCGGGCGACTCGACGCTGGCTCGGGCCGCAGATCGGGTCCTGCGGGCGCGCGTCGCGCGCGAGGGAGGGCCCCTGGACCTGGCGCCGCGCGCCAGCGTGCTGGCGGAGGCGATGCTGCTGGCCGCGCTCTCGGTCGAGCTCCAGGCGCGGCGGGGATTCACCCGCGAGGACTACCACCGGAGCCATCCGTCCGGACGGCTCGGTCAGCGATCGGGCTGAGCGCCCCCCGGAGCGTCGGCCGCGCCCGGCTCGGTAGACCGATCCCTGGCCTCGGCCGGGTCCTCGCTCAGGTCGCGGGTGATCGTCCCGAACTCGGTCGTCGTGTCGTCGACCATGTCGTCGAGCTCCGCGTAGCGAGGCTCGCCTTCGCCCTTCTGCTGCTGCAGGCCGAGCGGATCCTCGATCCGGATCTCCCGGGAGCGCCCCGTCGCGGGATCCCTGGCGCTGACCGCGAGGATTCCGTCCGCATCGATCTGGAACGAGACCTCGATGTGCACGCTCATCCGGGGAGCGGGCGCGAGACCCTCGAGAACGAACGCGCCCAGTGGCTGGTTCTCGCTCGCACGCGCCGACGCGCCCTGGCCCACCCGGATCTCGACCTCCGTCTGGCCATCGCGGTCGGTCGTGAAGGTGTGGGTCGCCTCGACGGGCACGGCAGAGTTCTTCGGGATCACGACCGAGAAGAGATCCGCGGCGGCCGTGATGCCCAGGGCGTGCGAGGTGACGTCGATCAGGTTGACCTTGCGCGCCTCCGCGTGCTCCTCGGCCTCGTCGAGCAGGGTCTGGGCCCGCCGCGAGGCCTCGTGCGCCGAGCTCACGAGCCCTTCGAGGCGCTCCGCCGCCTCCTCGAGGGCGGCGGCCCGCTCGCGCGGCACGTCTCCGTGTCCCGGAAGCTCCGAGTGGAACTGGCGAATGACCTCGTTGGTCCGCCGCTCCAGCGTTTCGAGCTCGCTCTCGACCTTGGAGACGGCCTCGGGGAGGTTGTCATCCAGGCGCGGGGGCGTGGGGATTCCCGGGAGGTCCCCCTCGGCCTGCGAGAGCAGTGCCTCGAGCCTGGACGCGAGGGCCTGGTCATCGAGCGGCGCGGTCTGGAGGCGGTCGACCTCGTCGAGCACCGTGCGCGCGACCTCGCGGCCCTTGACCGCAGCCCCATAGGCTTCCTCGGCCGCCTCCTCGGCCTGCTCCGCCAGGTCCGGAGCCTCGAGCGAGTAGCCGAAGAGGGCGGCGCCCATCGCCACGACCTCATCGGGGTTGATGTCGCGGCGCGGCTCGCGCCCGAAGAACTCGCGCACGGCTCTGCGCACCAGCGGAGTCCGCGTCTGCCCGCCGACGAGCAGCACCTCGTCGAGGTCATCCTTGCGCAGCCCCGCCTCCTCGAGACAGCTCCGGCACAGGTCCAGGGTCCTGGCCACCAGGCTCTCGCAGAGCTCCTCCAGCCGCGCGCGGGTGAGCGTACACGTGAAGTGCGGCCGCGATCCGTCGGGCAGCTCCGTCAGGAAGGGCAGCTCGATCTCGGCCGTCTCGGTCTCGGAGAGCTCGATCTTCGCGCGCTCGGCGGCGTCCTTCAGGCGCAGGCGGGCGGCGTCGTCTCCCGAGAGATCGTGCCCGTGCTCGCGGGCGAACTCCCCCTCGAGCCAGGTCACGATCGCCTCGTCGAAGTCCTCCCCCCCCAGGTAGGAGTCGCCGCTGGTCGCCTCCACCTCGAAGGTGTCGCCGCGCGCGGTCATGATCGTCACGTCGAACGTGCCCCCGCCCAGGTCGTACACGGCCAGCGTCAGGTCCCTGCCCGCGCGGTAGCCGTAGGCGAACGCGGCGGCCGTGGGCTCGTTGACCAGGCGGATCGCCTCGATCCCCGCGTACTCCGCCGCCAGCTTCGTCGCCTTGCGCTGCAGGTCGGTAAAGTGCGCCGGCACCGAGATCACGGCCCTCGAGACCCGGCTCCCGAGCGCGGACTCGGCGACCTCACGCACGCGATGCAGGATGCGGGCAGAGATCTGGACCGGAGTCAGCTCGTGCCCCCCGACCTCGAGCAGCACGTTGCCCAGCGGACTCGGGCGGATGGGGTAGGGCGTACGCTCCAGCGCCGCCTGGACCTCGGGGGACTCGAACGAGTGGCCCAGGAGGCGCTTGACGGCGCTGACGGCGCTCCTGGGCTCCGCCCCGGCGTGGCGCCGGGCTGCCTCCCCGACCACCTCCTTGCCACGGACGAAGGCCAGGCAGGAGGGAACGGTGGTGCGCCCTCCCTCCTGGAGGATCCGCGCCTTCCCGCCCTCCGCGACGGCGGCGCAGCTGTTCATCGTCCCCAGATCGATTCCGATGACCCGGTCGCCCATCGTCCATCGTTTCGGTCCCCCCACCCCCGAGACTTGAC
The DNA here is from genome assembly GCA_046757685.1 of Myxococcota bacterium. Lineage (GTDB taxonomy): Bacteria > Myxococcota_A > UBA9160 > SZUA-336 > SZUA-336 > JBHHYV01. Next base: position 27,095 of record JBHHYV010000017.1, on the reverse strand, counting down.
CGGTGCGGGCACAGGACCGAAGTTTTGGGCTCCCCGGGGATGTAGCTCAGCTGGGAGAGCGCTGCGTTCGCAACGCAGAGGTCGGCGGTTCGATCCCGCTCATCTCCACCAGGCAGCCCTTCCCCCGGCCGCTACTCCAGGAAGCGCTCCAGCGCCCGCCGCGCATCGATGTCGCGCATCTGGCGGGCGGGGTGCTTCATGGCGAAGGCCGAGATCTCGAGCAGGGGTCCGGAGAGCTTGCGCTCGAGGCCCAGCTTGGCGCAGCGGATCGCATCGATGGCGACGCCCGCCGAGTTGGGAGAGTCCTCGACCGAGAGCCGCAGCTCCAGGTGCATGGGCACCTCGCCGAAGCCGCGCCACTCCATGCGAACGAAGGCGACCTTGTTGTCCCGCTGCCAGGCCACGTAGTCGGACGGGCCGATGTGGATATCGTCGTCGGCGAGCGGTACGTCGAGCTGGTCCTGGACCGACTCGGTCTTCGAGATCCGCTTCGAGCGCAGGCGCCTTCGCTCGAGCATGTTCAGGAAGTCGGTGTTCCCGCCCGTATTCAGCTGGTAGGTATGATCGAGCTGCACGCCGCGGTCCCCGAGCAGGCGTGCCAGCGAGCGGTGGACGATGGTGGCTCCGACCTGGCTCTTGATGTCGTCGCCCACCAGCGGCAGCCCGCACTCGTCGAAGCGGCGGGCCCAGACGGGGTCCGAGGCGATGAAGACCGGGATGCAGTTGACGAGGGCGACGCGGGCCTCGAGGCACGCCTCGGCGTAGTGGCGCACGGCGTCCTCGGAGCCCACCGGTAGGTAGCAGACCAGCACCTCGGCACCGGAGCGGCGAAGCTCCGCCGCGATGTCGACGGGTGCGGCATCGGCCAGCCGGAACGCCTGGCGATCGGCGTAGTCGGCCATGTGGGCGGCGATGCCGTCGTGGGGAGGGCCCATCTGCACCCGGACGTCGTAGGGGGGCAGCTTGGGCTCGAAGCGCGTCGTGCAGTTGGGCTCGGCGAAGACCGCCTCATCGAGGGGTTTTCCCACCTTGCGCCGGTCGACATCGAACGCACAGACGACCTGGATGTCCTGGATGCGGTAGCCGCCGATCCGTGGGTGCAGGACCCCAGCGGTCTCGCCGGGGTCGTGGGTGCGATAGAACTCGATGCCCTGCACCAGCGAGCTCGCGCAGTTGCCCACCCCGGCGATCGCGAGTCGGATCGTTTGCATGACACCCCCCACCCAGCGGCGCCCAGCCGGAGACGGGGCGTCGGGTGACGATCTCTGCCGTCAGAGCCCGTCTCGAGCGCGTGATCTGAGAGCGACCGGAGGGTTGCACCCCGTCTGCGAGAGTGTCAAGGAGCGGCCGCCGTCGACCTGAGGTCGCTCTCGATGCGCCTGGCCAGGGCTCGCGCGATCAGCCCGTAGCCGTAGGCGTTCGGGTGGCGCTGCTCGCTCAGGCGGATCTCGGCCTCGCGGCCTCGATAGGGGTGGAAGGCTTCGAGCAGGTCCAGCCACTCGAGGCCCGCGGCTCGAGTGGCTTCGCGCACCAGGGGCGCGACCTTCGGGTGGTAGCGATCCTCGTAGCGCGCGAGATCCAGCACGTCGGGAAGCAGCATCACCAGCCCCCGGCTTCCGAGCGCGCGGGACTGCTCTCCGATCTCGATCAGTGCGCGCCGCGCAGCGAGCCAGTGGCGATCGTGCGCTGTGTAGGGCCCGGTCCAGTCGTCCTCGGCGAGCGCCACGCCCCCCGGGTCGCGGTATCCCAGGCGCCCGGCCAGCGCGCTGCGAAGCTCGCCGAGTCGCTGCCACGCCACGCGGCGGATGCCCTTCCAGAACTGTCGCAGGTAGAGCTTGCGGGGGAGGGTCCAGGCCTCGAGCAGGAGCGGATGGATCTCTCGAAGGCGCTGGTAGAGCCGGTACTTGGCCATCTTGGCGTGGGTGTCGTTCACCGGGTAGTAGGCCACCACGACCATGTCGGGGTGGTACTTGTACCCCTCGACTCGGAGCAGCGCGGCCTCCTGCTCCGTCGAGTAGCCGACCGCGCCCGTGTTCACCACCTCGAAGCGGGTCGGGTCGCCCCGCTGCCGCACATCGCGATTGAGGATCCTCTCGAGCTGGCGCGGCCAGGCATCGGGGGCCTCCATCCGGTAGCCGAAGGTCCACGAATCGCCGAGCGCCAGGATGCGATAGGTCCCGGGCGTGCGCGCATAGCCGATCTCGGGGTTGCGCAGACCATGGGAGTTGATCTCGACGTGGGTTCCGAACGAGTTGCCCTGCCAGCCCGGGACCAGGCGCTTGCCCACATCGGGGTCGAAGCGGTAGGCGCTGGGCTCGGGCAGCAGGTCGGCGGCGCCATGGCGCAGGATCGCCTCACAGATCGCCAGACCCAGCACCACCGAGGCGGCGATGATCCCGAGCTTTCTCAGCACCGTGGGGCGTCCTCCCTCGAGCGCCCGGAGGCCGACCTCCGGGTGATGCAGAGCGTCAGGAGATCTCTTCGAGAAACACGATCTCGGGTGGACCCGCCATCACGCCCGCGAACTCGGCTCCGACCTTCCGCAGGTTGGCCCCGTGCGTCTGGAAGTCCTCGTCGCTCGCGTACTTCTCGTAGAACACGAACGTGGTGGGCTCGTCCTTCCGCTGGTGGGGCACGTAGGCGAGTGTACCGGGCTCGGCCTGGCTAACCTGGCTCGCGAGCTTCGCGAACAGCGCCTTCGCCTCGTCCACCTTGTCCTGCCTCACCTTGAGTGTCGCGATCACGCTCGGCATCCCGATCCTCCGGCGCTTCCCATGCGCGCGCGCAGTCTGCACGAACCCCGCGGGCTGCCGCAATGCCGCCGGCTGCACTCCGCCTGCCCGAGACCTGCGCGCGCGCTGCGGGCGATGGGCCCCGTGCCCCCGCCGCGCCGACGGCTCCCGACACCGCAGCCCGGGCGCGCGCTACTATTCCAGGGAGGGGAAGGACACCGCCATGCGAATCCAGGCCGTGCTGCTCGCCGGAGACCGCGGCGCCAGCCGCGCCGTGCAGGGACGTAGCAAACCCCATCTCGAGCTCGCGGGCAAGCCCATGTTCGTGCACGTGCTCGAGGCCCTCCTACACACCCCGGAGGTCTCGGAGGTCTTCATCGTGGGGGCCCCCGAGCCGATCGAGCGCGCGCTCCGGGAGCATGGCTGTCTCGAGCTGGCGGCGGTTCGCTCGCGGCCCATCCACGTGGTTCCCCAGCGCGACACCCTGTACCAGAACCTCTGGCACACCTTCCTGCGCACCCTGCCGCGACGCGACGGTCCCGCGGACCACCCGATCCTGATCGTGCCCTGCGACATCCCGATGGTCGTTCCGGAGGAGATCTCCCAGTTCGTGCGCGCGGCCTTCGCGTCGGGTGGCGACTACGTGGTGGGGCTCTCTCCCGATGTCGCGCTCGAGCGATTCCGGCCGCGCGACGGCTCGCCCGGGATCGAGATGGCCTACTTCAACCTGGCCGAGGGCCGCTTTCGGCAGAACAACCTGCACTTCGTCCGGCCGCTCCGCTTCGAGAACCGACACTACATCCAGGACATGTACGAGCACCGCTACCAGAAGGAGTTCGGACACATGCTGAAGCTGGCGCTGCGAATCCTGCGCAGGGAGTACCGCCGGCTCTGGATCGTCTTCTACTACCTGCTGATCCACCTGGCGGGCTGGCTGGATCGCAACGGCCATCCCGAGCTCGCGCGGCGCGTACGGCGCCGGGTTCCGCTCGCGACCGTCGAGAGGGGTCTCTCGGGCCTGCTCCGGACACGCTTCCGGCTGGTCATGACGGACCTCGGCGGAGCGGCCGTCGACGTCGACAACGAGCACGATCTCGCCGTGGCCACCAAGCTGTTCCACCGCTGGAAGGAGATGCAGGCGCGGCTGGCGCGGAGCGAGCCTTCCGGCCGGGAGCACGCTGCCTAGGCGACGTCCCGTTCGGGGTCCCCTCGCGTCGCCATCGAGGCTACCTTGCCGGCGATGGGCACCATCTTCGAGCGGGTGACCGGCGCGCCAGCGGGGCTGTGGGAGCTGGAGGGCCGCGGTCGCCTGCGCGTCACGGGAGGCGACCGGATCCGCTTCATCGACGGCATGCTGACCTGTGCCGTCGAGGGGCTCGGGCCGGGAGCGGCCGCGCCGGGTCTCGCGCTCGACCGCAAGGGGCACATCCTCGGCTTGCTCTGGGTGCTGCGCCTCGACGATGCGCTCCTGATCGAGGCCGAGACCGGAGCGTCGGTCGACCTGGCCCAGACGCTCGAGCGCTACGTGATCGCGGATGACGTCCAGATCGAGGACCTGCGAGAGCCCTGGGGCGAGCTCTCGGTCGAGGGTCCGGGCAGCGCCGCCGCAGTGCTCGAGCGGACCGGGGTCTGGCCCGAGCCCGGGAGGGGCGAGGCCAGCGAGGACGGCCTGCTGTGGCTGGGGGGTGGGGCTCTCGGCGAGGAGGGGGCTCGCGTCCTCGGGCCACGGTCGGACCTGGAGGCCTTGCGCGCGCAGCTGGCCCTTCCCGAGGTGCGAGCCGAGCACGCCGAGGTCCTGCGGATCCACGCCTTCCGCCCGCGCTGCGGCGTCGACCTTGGCGAGCGAAGCCTACCGGCCGAAGGCCCCTTCGCCGATCGTATCTCGTTCACGAAAGGCTGCTACCTGGGTCAGGAGATCGTCTCTCGCATCCAGTCGCGCGGGGGCGTCCATCACAAGCTGGTGCGCCTGAGCGCGACCGCTCCCGTGGCTCCGGGAGCCAGGATCCGGCTCGACGCTGCCGAGCGAGGGGTCGTCACGAGTGCGGTGACGCACCCTGCACTCGGGACCCACGCGCTGGGAAGGCTCCGTCACGAGAGCCCCGAGCCCGGGCTCGCAGTCGAGATCGACTCGGTCCCCGGCGAGATCGTCGAGGTCCCGCGGGCCTTCGACTCCACGCGCTGATCCCCCGCCCCCGAGCGCGTCCACCCGCCCCTACCCTTGCTCCGCTTCGTCCGAGCCCCGGGACAGGCGCTGGTAGCTTCCACTGCTCGCCATCCAGCGGCCGAGGCGCTGGCGGAAGACGAGATCCAGGCGGTAGCGAGTGGCCTCGAAGCTTCCCGCGGGCGCAAAGCGGACGGTCGCGCGAACCCGGCGCGCCGGCTCCCCGGCGACGCCTCGCTCGGCCGCTTCTTCGATCACGAGGGACTCGATCTCTGCCTCGTAGCGCTGCTCGCGCGTCAAGAACTCGAGCACCAGGGCCTGCACGCCGCCGAAGTCGAGGCCGTCGCGCGTGACGAAGTCGTGTCCAACGCGATCGAGGATCTTGCGCGGCGCCTGGCCTGCGACGGCCGAGGCCATCGCCCGCAGGACGTCCTCGAGCGTCTCGGGTGGGGCCGGCTCAGGAGGCTTCTCGCAAGCCGTACAGACCAGGAGCAGGAGGGCAAGGACCGAGAGCCAGCGCATGGCGGGGACTATACTTCCGACGTGGCGAAACGCGTTCTCGGGCTCTTCGCCAAGCTGCCCGAGCCGGGCAGGGTCAAGACCCGACTGGTGCCGCCACTCACCCCGGCCTCGGCCGCCCGGCTCTACGAGGCGATGCTCCTCGATGTCCTCGACCTGCATGCCGGCCTCGATGTCGAGCGGGTGCTCTGGTTCACTCCCGCCGACTCTCGACCGTGGTTCGAGCGCCAGGCGCGCGGGCGCTACCGGCTGGAGGCGCAGCGTGGCGACGGCCTCGCCGCGCGCATGACCGCGCTCTTCGCGCTGCACGCGTCCGAGGGCTTCGAGCGGATGGTCCTTCGCGGCACCGACAGCCCGACGCTGCCGAGCGAGCGGATCGATGCGGCGTTCACGGCGCTGGAGCGGAGCGATCTGGTCGTCTGTCCGGACCGGGACGGCGGCTACAACCTGATCGGGCTGCGCGAGCCCCAGCCCGAGCTGTTCGCGCTCGAGATGAGCACTGCGAGCGTTCTCGAGCAGACCCTGGCACGCGCGCGCAGCCTCGACCTCGAGGTGTCCCTGCTGCCCGCGCACCACGATGTCGACACGGCGGAGGACCTCGCCCGGCTCGAGAGCGAGGTGCGGGCGGAGCACACTCCGCGCACGCTCCGGTTCCTGCGCGCCACGGCAGGGCCCACCCCGGGAGTGCGCTGACGCCCCCGGTGCTCGCCAAAGTGTGAGGGTATTCCCACCCGCTCTGGAGGCTCGCACGGCCCCTTTGCCCTTGCGGATTCAGGCGCTCTACGTATGCTGTGCCCACTCGTGAATCTGTACGGAATCCAGTGCAGAAGCTCGCAGGCTCCGGCACATTGTGTGTCGGGCCGTCCCACCTGGGACAGGCTTCCGCTCGATTCCGCGCCCCCCAGCGAGGCAGCTCGGGCGTCAACGGGACGCCCTCTTCCACGCCCTCTTCCAGAGGGGGAGCCGATCTCGCGCGACCGGCGTCTAGCGTCGGCGCGCGGGTCACTGTAGTCCGGCCGCGCGACGGTCCGGCATTCATGGAGGGGATATGAGATACGCGCACAGGTCGCTTCGACCGCTCTGGGGACTCGCCCTGGCCGCAGTCCTGCTTGCTCCACTCGCCGCGCGCGCCGAGGGCCAGTCGCTCTCACAGCTCGACGCCATGGATCAGCGCCTCACCGCGCTCGAAGACCAGCTGGCAGCCAGCGAGGCGACCGTCGCCGCACAGCGCGAGCTGCTCGCCGACCAGAGCACCGGGGTCCACGCCGAGGGCGGCATCCTGGGTCAGGCCGCCCACAAGCTCTGGGTGCACGGAGTGGTCCAGTTCGGCTGGGCCTACAACTTCAACAACCCGGTGCTGGGGGCGGGGCTGACCGATACCAACGGCCGCGAGATCGGCGGCTTCGGCTTCAAGTCGCGGATGCGCGACCACAACTCGTTCAACTTCGATGAGGGCCGGATGGCCGTGGAGTGGGCGGTCGAGAAGCCCGGCGACGCAGGCGCCGTGCTCGAGGCCTACTTCGGCGATGAGGCCGTGCAGTTCGCCGACACCCAGTCGCTCGTGAACGCGGCAACCGGCATCGAGGGTGTCAACACCCTGTCCTTCAGCGATATCAACGACCTGACGGGTCCCGACAACCGCTTCCTGCTGGCCCAGGCCTACGTGCAGTGGATGTGCCGCTGCGGCCACTTCCGCTTCGGCAAGATGGCGGCGCCCTTCGGGCTCCAGGCCCCGACCTCGTCGGCCAACGTCTTCCTGATGCACACCTACGGCTTCGACTTCGATCCGACGTTCCTGACGGGGATCCAGTTCGAGCGGGCGCTGGGCGAGTACCTCTCGGTGATCGCCATGGTCCACAACGGCAAGGACCAGATCCGCGACATCAACGACAACAAGGGTCTGCTCTTCGCGCTTCACGGAGAGGGCCTGGGGACGACTGCCGGCGGCCAGGCGCGTGCCAGCGCCAACTTCGCGTACAACATCAGCTCCGATGCGGTGACTAAGGGCTTCAACAGCCACCCGCGCGGCTCGACCGACCAGCGGGAGCAGGAGATCAATGGCAACCTGGTCGCCTTCCTGACCGACACGACCCAGGTGCAGCTGGAGGGCTCGTACCACTGGTTCGACTTGCAGAGCATCGGCCCCAATGGCGCCCCGACCGTCTCTCTCAAGAACGACCCGACCCTGCTGAGCCTGTGGGCGGCGCTGATCCAGGACTTCAACATCCTCGGCAAGAACGCGTTCGCGGCCGGCCGCTACGAGTACGTGCAGGACCACAACCTGCTCTTCAACTGCTCGCTCTTCGGGGCGGCTACGATCTCGCCGACCTCGTGCGGGGGCAGCAGCGTCTTCGGGAGCATCGCGAGCGGCAAAGACACCCTGAAGGTCCACACTCTGACGCTCGCCATGGGCTACTGGTTCGCCCAGAACCTGCTCATGCGCGCCGAGTACGGCCGCACCTACCTGAACCTGGCGGGGGAGGACGGCGACTTCGGCTTCATCCAGGGCAGCAACGACAACAGCAGCCACCTCGACTACCTCAAGTTCGCGGTGACCTACTACTTTGGTGGCGAGTCCGGCGGCGCCAACCAGCCGACCTCGGCCTATCAATAGGTCCCAGGCATCGGTCCGCCGCTGCCCAGGAAGCGGGCAGGGGTGGCCCAGACTACGGGCGGGCCCGTCCCCGGTGGGGGCGGGCCCGCGCTGCATGGGCTTGCGGAGGCCCCTGGGCGGCCCCCTGGCCGCGCCCTGTCGCGGGACTTGACCCGCGCCGTGGTACGGGGATTGCTAAGCTCGCGAGTGCGGTTGCGTTGACGCCCGGCTTGCGGGAGGATGCGGCGCGCCGCCGTGATGGAGGCCCGGCGCGCTCGTGGCACGGGCCATGTCCAGGAGGTGAGACCCATGAAGAAGGTCGAGGCGATCATCAAGCCCTTCAAGCTCGACGAGGTCAAGGAGGCCCTGAACCAGATCGGGATCCAGGGGATCACCGTCTCCGAGGTCAAGGGCTTCGGCCGCCAGAAGGGCCATACCGAGCTCTATCGCGGCGCGGAGTACGTGGTCGACTTCCTGCCCAAGATCAAGCTGGAGGTCGTCGTCGAGGAGGAGATGGTCGAGAAGGTCGTGGATGCGGTCCAGCAGGCGGCCAATACCGGGCGGATCGGCGATGGCAAGATCTTCGTGATGCCGGTAGGCGATGCCGTGCGCATCCGCACGGGCGAGCGCGGCGGAGAGGCAATTTAGAGCGCCCCACGTCGAGCGGGGTAGATATTTGAGATAGCAGGAGGACCCCCAGAGATGCACGAGAAGCGAACCCCGAAGCAGGTGCTCGAGATGGCGGCCAGCAATGGCGTGCGGCTGGTCGATCTCAAGTTCACCGACTGGCCGGGCCTGTGGCAGCACGTCACCTTTCCGCTCCACGAGATCGACGAGTCCGCCTTCGAGGACGGCCTGGGCTTCGACGGCTCGAGCATCCGCGGCTGGCAGGCCATCGACGCCAGCGACATGCTGATCCTCCCCGACCCGGCGACCGCGATCATCGACCCCTTCTGCGAGCACCCGACGCTCTCGATGATCTGCGACATCTACGATCCGATCACGCGGGAGGCCTACTCTCGCAACCCCCGGCACATCGCCCAGAAGGCCATCCACTACCTGAACCTGACGGGGATCGCGGACACGGCCTACTTTGGGCCCGAGGCGGAGTTCTTCATCCTCGACGACGTGCGCTTCCAGACCTCGGAGCGCGCGGGCTTCTACTACGTCGACTCCGTGGAGGGACGCTGGAACAGCGGCCGCGAGGAGAACCCGAACCTGGGCTACAAGCCGCGCTACAAGGAGGGCTACTTCCCGGTGCCGCCGAGCGACTCGCTCCAGAACCTGCGCAGCGAGATGGTGCTGCAGATGGAGGAGCTGGGGATCGTGATCGAGTGCCAGCACCACGAGGTCGCGACCGCGGGGCAGGCCGAGATCGACATGCGCTTCTCGCCGCTGGTCGAGATGGCGGACCAGCTGATGATGTACAAGTACGTGGTCAAGAACGTGGCGCACCGCAACGGCAAGACCGTCACCTTCATGCCCAAGCCGATCTTCAACGACAACGGCTCGGGCATGCACGTCCACCAGTCGCTCTGGAAGGAAGGCAAGCCGCTGTTCGCCGGCAACGACTACGCGGGCGTCTCCCAGATGTGCCTCTACTACATCGGCGGCCTCCTCAAGCACTCCCGCGCCCTGGCCGCCTTCACCAACCCGACCACCAACTCCTACAAGCGGCTGGTTCCGGGCTTCGAGGCGCCGGTCAACCTGGCGTACTCGAGCCGCAACCGCTCGGCCGCGGTGCGGATCCCCATGTACTCGACGAGCCCCAAGGCCAAGCGCATCGAGTGCCGGTTCCCGGATCCCGCCTGCAACCCCTACCTGGCCTTCTCGGCGATGCTGATGGCAGGGCTGGACGGGATCGAGAACAAGATCGATCCGGGAGAGCCTCTGGACCGCGACATCTACTCGCTCTCGCCCGAGGAGCTCGAGAACGTGCCGGTCATGCCGGGCCGGCTGGAAGAGGCGCTCGACTGCCTTCAGGAGGACCACGAGTTCCTGCTGAAGGGCAACGTCTTCACCGAGGACGCGCTCCAGACGTGGCTCGCGTACAAGCGCGAGAAGGAGTGCCTCGAGGTCGCGCTGCGTCCGCACCCGCACGAGTTCGAGCTCTACTTCGACATCTAGGAGAGCGACCGAAGGGTCGCTCTCCTAGCCGCCTTGCGGCGTAACGGCGGGGCAAGCCCGCCTGGCCGCCAAGAGGTGCCCCGAACCCTCGTACGAGAGCGACCCGAGTGTCGTGCTCTTACGGAGACCCGGAGAGCACGTCTCGCATCGAGTAGAGGCCGGGTTGGCGGCCGACCAGCCAGCGGGCCGCTCGGAGCGCTCCACTCGCAAAGTTGTCGCGAGAGAGCGCTCGGTGCGCCAGCTCCAGGCGCTCTCCCGGCCCGGCCAGAAAGACGGTGTGCTCCCCCACGCTGTCGCCCGCCCGTAGCGACTGGAGGCCGATGGCTCCGTGCGGCCGGGGGCCCGTCTCTCCCTCGCGCCGGGTCATCGCCAGATCCCCGAGCTTCTGATCCCGAGCCTGCGCCGCCCTCTCTGCGAGCCGGAGGGCCGTGCCGCTGGGCGCGTCGCGCTTGCCGGAGTGGTGGAGCTCGAGAATCTCGATCTCGTAGTCGGGCAGCCGCCGCGCGGCCTCGGCGACCAGCTCGAGCAGCACGTTCACTCCCAGCGAGAAGTTGGGGGCCCGGGCGATGGCGATGGCTCGGGTAGCAGACTCGATGCGGGCGAGGCCCGCGGCATCGAAGCCGGTGGTGGCGATGACGACCGGAAGGCCCGCACCCTGGGCGGCGTCGAGCAGCGCCAGGGTCCCGGCAGGGAGAGAGAAGTCGATCGCCACGTCGGCCTGGCTGCAGGCCTTGGCCGGGTCATCGCCCAGGCGCACCCCGGGGGCGACCTCGTCGCCGAGCCGCGGATGGCCCGGCATCTCGAGGGCTGCGGCCAGGGTCATGTCGTCCGCGGCGGCCAGGGCCTCGAGCACGTGACGGCCCATGCGCCCCGCCGCGCCATTCACCAGCGCCCGGATCACGCGCCCTCGATTCCCTCGAGCGCAGATTCCAGGCGATCCTGGTGCCGCTTCTCGAGGGGTGTGAGGGGCAGCCGCAGGGCGGGGTCCGGAATCCGCCCGAGCCGGAAGAGAGCCGTCTTGACCGGGATCGGGTTCGGCTCGCAGAAGAGCGCGTGCATGAGCGGCAGCAGCCGGTAGTGGGTCTCCCGGGCGCGCTCGACGTCGCCCTCGCGGAAGGCGCGCGTGATCTCGGCCATCTGTCGGGGCGCCACGTTCGCCGTCGTCGAGATCACGCCTCGCCCCCCGAGTGCCAGCAGGGGCAGGGTCAGGCTGTCGTCCCCCGAGAGCACGTCGAAGTCGGGGTTCGACAGGCGAATCGTCTCGGCGGCCGCATCGAGGTCGCCGCCGGCCTCCTTGAGCGCGACCACTCCCGAGACCTGCGAGAGCCGCGCGAGGGTCTCGGGGGCGATGCGTGACGCCGTGCGGGAGGGGATGTTGTAGAGCACGATCGGCAGGCCCGACTCCAAGGCCACCTGCTGGTAGTGCCGGAAGATCCCCTCCTGGGTGGGCTTGTTGTAGTAGGGCGAGATCAGGAGCGCCGCGTCCGCCCCCGCCTCGCGCGCTGCGGTCGTGAACTCGATCGCCTCGCGGGTGCTGTTCGAGCCGGTGCCCGCCACCACGGCCACGCGACCGCGCACTGCGCTGGTGACGCGCTGGATGACCTGGACGTGCTCCGCTGGGCTGAGCGTCGCGGACTCGCCCGTGCTCCCGCAGGGCACCAGGCCGTCGATGCCCGCCTCGATCTGCCACTCGACCAGGGAGTCGAGGGCCGCGACGTCGAGTGCGCCGTCCGCCCGGAAGGGAGTGACGAGGGCCGTGTAGGTTCCCTCGAGCCTCATGCGAGCTCCAGCTCGGAGTCGAAGACGTGGGCCGCAGGGCCCGAGAGATGGATCGGGGACTCGTTGGAGGGCCAGCGAAGGCCGAGCGTTCCGCCGCGAAGCCGGATCTCGAGAGCCCGATCGCTGCGTCCCGAGAGTATCGCCGCGGCCGCCGCCGCGCAGGCTCCGCTGCCACACGCGAGCGTCTCGCCGACCCCTCGCTCCCAGGTTCGCTGCACCAGGAGCTGCGGCGTCTCGACCCCGACGAACTCCACGTTGGTACGCGCGGGGAAAGCCGCATGCTGCTCGATCAACGGCCCGAGAACCTCGACCTCCACGGCCTCCGGGTCCTCGACGAAGATCACGCAGTGCGGGTTGCCCATCGAGATGGGCGTCACCGCGAGCTCGCGATCCCCGACCCGCAGCGCGACGTCGAGTAGCGGCACGGGCCCCGCGAGAGTGGTGGGAATCTTCTCCGGCGAGAGGATGGGGACGGGCATCTCGACCTCGAAGCGATCCTCGCCGAGCGCCCGCGAGCGGACGATTCCCCCGAGGGTGTCGAGCGAGATCTCGAGCGAGCGCGTCAGCCCGCGGTCGAGCACGAACTTGTGAAAGGCACGGACGCCGTTGCCGCACATCTCCGCCGTGCTGCCGTCCGCGTTCAGGATGCCCATGAAGAAGTCCGCGGTCGGGCTGCGCGGGGCGGCTACCCGGAGCAGCTGGTCCCCGCCCACGCCCCGGTGGCGGTCGAGGGCGGAGCGCGCGAACGCCGCCCAGTCGGAGACGGGGTCCCCGCCGGTGCAGTCGACCACGACGTAGTCGTTCCCGGCCCCGTGCATCTTCGAGAAGGGGACGCGCATCAGTGCTGATCCTTGTCGCCACAGGTGGCGTTCGCGCCAGCGCCAGGCTGGGCGCGATCGGGACGCTGCGGGGGTCCGAAGACCCCACAGCCCATGCCCAGGGCTGCGCTGAGCGCGCAGATCCAGGCGATCCGCTGGATGGCTCGGATCACGCGCGCAGCTCCTCGAGCTCCCGAGCAGTCGTTGCAAGAGCGTCGCGCGCCTGGTCGAGCTGCGCGCGCACGGCCTCGCGCGCCGGGCCTCCGGTGGCGCCACGCGCCTCGAGCGAGCGCTCCACCGAGAAGAGCTCTCCGGGCTCGACGTCCAGCGACGGGTGCGCCTGGCGCAGGATCTCGCGCGAGAGGCCGTCCAGGCCGACCCCCTCCGCGAGGGCGCGGCCCACCAGGCGTCCGATGGCCTCGTGCGCCTCGCGAAAGGGGACTCCGTCGCCCACCAGCCGCTCCGCCAGGTCCGTCGCCAGCAGCATGGGGTCCGCCGCCGCGGCGGCCATCGCCTGGGGGCGCACGCGCAGGCTCGTGATCGTCCCGGCCAGGACCGCGAGCGAGCCGAGGGCGGTCTCGACCGAGTCGAAGAGGGGCTCCTTGTCCTCCTGCAGGTCGCGGTTGTAGGCCAGCGGAAGCCCCTTCAGCGTCACCAGCAGGCCGACCAGGTCTCCGATGACGCGACCCGTCTTGCCCCGCACCAGCTCCGCCGCGTCGGGGTTCTTCTTCTGGGGCATCAGGCTCGACCCGGTCGCAAAGCTGTCGTCGAGCTCGATGAAGCCAAACTCGGCGCTGCTCCAGAGCACGATCTCCTCGGCCATCCGCGACAGGTGCACCATCAGGATCGCCAGCGCCGAGAGCACCTCGAGCACCCCGTCGCGTGCGGCCACGGCGTCGAGGCTGTTCGGGTTGGGACTCTCGAAGCCGAGCTCTCGGGCGGTCGAGCCGCGGTCGAGCGGGAGCGTGCTGCCGGCCAGGGCGCCTGCGCCCAGGGGGGACTGCCGCAGGCGAGCGCGCGCGTCGGCGAGCCGGCCATCGTCGCGGGCCAGCGCCTGCCCGTGGGCGAGCCAGTGGTGCGCCAGCCGGATGGGCTGGGCGCGCTGCAGGTGCGTGTATCCGGGGAGCACCACGTCGACCTCGCGATCGGCGCGCTCGACGAGAGCGGAGCGGAGCTCCAGAAGTGCCTCGCGCACGTCGACCACTGCACCGCGCAGCCACAGCGCCAGGTCCGTCGCCACCTGGTCGTTGCGGCTCCGGCCCGTGTGCAGTCGGCCGGCGACCGGTCCCGCGATCTCGGCGAGCCGGCGCTCCACGTTCATGTGGATGTCTTCGAGCGCCGGGTCGGGCTCGAACTCACCCGACTCGAGCTCGCTTGCGATCTGCCGCAGGCCCTTCTCGATCGCCTCGGCCTCTGGCGCCCCGATGATGCCCTGGCGCGCGAGCATGCGTGCGTGGGCGATGCTGCCCCTCACGTCCTGTCGCCACAGCGCCCGATCGAAGTGCACCGAGCTCGAGAACCGCTCCAGGCGAGGGTCGACCGGCCGCTCGAAGCGCCCCGCCCAGGGCTTCGAGGGCGCGGTCGCAGGGCCGGCTCGGGGGTCGCCTCTCGAGGGGTCGCGGTCGGACACCGCGCCAGAATGCCCCCTGCCCCTGGCGGACGCTACCCTGCGCGCGTGCGCCGGGTGGGAATCTTCGAGAGGCCCGCGACCCGCTGGGTCGCGATCGTGGCGATCGGCCTGCTCGCCGCAGCGCTCCTCGGCCTGTACACGCTCCGCTCGCTGCAGGCGCAGGTCGAGGCGCGCTTTCAGGGCAGGCTCTTCGCAGTGCCCTCGCGCGTCTATGCGGCGCCGGTCGAGCTCTATCCCGGCTGCCCGGAGACCCGACCTCGTCTTCTCGAGGACCTCGAGAGGATCGACGACCGGCGGGTCGAGAGCGCCCGAGAGGTAGGTCCAGGGGAGTACTTCGTCTCCGACCGCGAGATCGTGCTCGGACGGCGACCCTTCCGGGGTCCCGGGGGAGCGGACTCGGGTGGCCTGCTGCGGATCCGCTTTGCGCCCGACGGGAGCATCGAGTCGCTCGAGGGGGCCGGGGGCCGAGCCCTGGCGGCGGTGCAGCTCCGGCCCGAGCGCATCGCCGAGCTCTACGGTCCCGGACGCCAGGACCGGCGGCTGGTCCGGCTCGACGAGGTTCCTCGGGTGCTGGTCGACGCGGTTCTCGCGATCGAGGACCAGCACTTCCGCGAGCACTCCGGGATCGACTGGCGGCGCATCGCAGGCGCGATGCTCGCGAACCTGCGTGCGGGCCGGTTCGTGCAGGGGGGGAGCACGCTGACCCAGCAGCTGGTCAAGAACTTCTACCTGACCCGCGAGCGGACGCTCGGACGCAAGCTGCGCGAGGCGGCGATGGCGCTGCTCCTCGAACGGCGCCACAGCAAGGACGAGATCCTCCAGGCGTACCTGAACGAGGTCTACATGGGTCAGCGCGGGTCCGTCGCCATGCACGGCGTCGGCGAGGCGGCGCGCGAGTACTTTGGCCGCGAGCCCTCCGCCCTGACGCTGCCGCAGGCGGCGCTCCTGTCGGCGATCATCAAGGGGCCCGCGCTCTACAGCCCCAGGCTCCATCCCGAGGCCGCACGCCAGCGACGCAACCTGGTGCTGGCGCGGATGGAGGAGCGCGGGAGCATCGATCGGGCGGCCCGCGACCGCGCGACGGCCGAGCCTCTCGGAGTCCGACCGCGCTCCATCGCGTCGGAGCCCGCGCCCTACTTCATCGCCTGGCTGCGGCGCGACCTGGCGTCGGCCTACGGGGACGACCTGCTCGAGAGCGAGGGGCTACGGATCTTCACCACCCTCGATGCAAGGGCCCAGAGACAGGCGCGGTCCGCCGTTCGCCGCGGCGTCGAGCGTCTGGAGCGCCAGTTCCCGAACCTCGGGCGCGAGGCGACGCCCTTGCAGGCCGCGCTCGTCGCGATCGCGCCAGCGACCGGTGAGATCCTCGCGCTGGTCGGCGGCCGGGACTTCTCGACCAGCCAGTTCGACCGGGTCACACAGGCGCGCCGTCAGCCGGGCAGCGTCTTCAAGCCCATCGTGGCCCTGGCCGCGCTCGGCGCGCGGGACGCATCCGGGCGGCCCTTCACTCTCGCATCGCAGCTCGAGGACGCTCCCCTCGAGGTCGACTCGGGAGGCCGTCTCTGGCGGCCCGTCAACTACGACGGGCGCTTCCGCGGGCCGGTGACCCTGCGCCGCGCCATCGAGGAGTCGCTGAACGTCCCCACCGCCCGGCTGGGGCTGGCGATCGGCCCGCAGGCGATCGTGCGCACCGCCCGCAAGCTCGGCATCCAGAGCCCCCTCGAGCCGGTCCCGAGCCTGGCGCTGGGTGCGTTCGAGGTCTCGCTGCTCGAGATCACCCGGGCCTACGCGGTGATCGCCGCCGACGGTGTGCTGCCGGTGCTGCGCAGCTACTCCGAGGTGCTCGACGCCGACGGACGCAGGCTCGAGCATCAGCCGATCCACTTCACGCGGGAGTTCGACGCGCGCGAGACGTGGCTGGTGACCTCGATCCTGCGCGGAGCGGTCGAGCACGGCACCGCGCGCTCGCTGCGGACGCTCGGCTACCGGGGCCCGGCGGCCGGCAAGACCGGCACGACCAATGACTTTCGAGACGCCTGGTTCGTGGGCTTCACTCCCGAGGTGGTGGTGGGCGTATGGGTCGGCTTCGACGACGGCTCGAGCCTGGGGGTGCCGGGCTCGGTGGCGGCCCTGCCGATCTTTGCAGACTTCCTGAAGGGATGGGTCGGGCCCGAGGGTCGCGGCGAGTTCCACGAGCCTGCCGGGATCGAGCGGGTCCAGATCGACCCGCTCTCGGGACTCCGGGCGGGCGCCGGCTGCAGGGGCGCTCCCGAGCTCTTCCTCCCCGGGACCGCCCCGACCGCACGCTGCGACGGGAGCGAGGCGGGAGGCCGGACGCCGCCTCTCGAGCGGTTGCTCCATTGGTTCCGGGGACAGGGATGATGGGGGGACAGGGATGAGGGCGCACTGGGTTGGGGCCGCGGGTCTCGCTGCGCTGCTCTCCCTGTCGGCCGCCTGCCTCTTGGGTTCGGGCGCGGGTCGGGGGCCGCTGACTCTGGCGGACGCGGCGGAGCGGGCCCAGGATCCGGCGCGGCGGGCCTCGATGCGCCTGGTGCAGGCGGCGAGCGCGGCCCTGCACCGCGACGATCCCGAGGGTGCGCGGAGCCTGGCGGAGCGGGCGCTACGAGTCGATGGGGTCAATCCCTACGCCTACCTGGTCCTCGGGGAGGCCGAGGCTGCGGTCGGCGACGCCGACCTGGCGCTCGCCAACCTGGATCGCGCCGAGGGTCTGCTGGCGGCCCGGGAGCCCGAGAGCCGCCTCTTCCGGGCGCGAGCCCTGCTGCGCGCCGCCGACCTGCTCGAGCGGAGCGGCAGTGTCGATGCGGCTCGGGAGCGTCGCGAGCGAGCGCGCTCGCTGCTCGCAGAGTGAGCCTGCATCGCGTGCTGCCCAGCGCCCTGCGCCGGCTCGCTGGTGGGGTCCCTCGGGCTGTGTTAGGTACGAATCGTGTCTCCCAAGCTGCGAGTCCTGATCGGGGTGGTCGCGGTCGTCCTGCCGCTCGACCAGCTCACCAAGCTCTGGATCGCGAGCCACGTCTCGCCCTTTGCACCGCTGCAGGTGATCCCCGGGTTCCTCCAGCTGACGCACGCGCGCAACCCCGGCATGGCCTTCGGGTTCTGGCAGGGGGTTCCGGCAGCCTTCTTCATCGCGGTGACGCTCGTGGCGCTGGTGCTGGTGGCCGGCATGTTCCGGGGGATCGAGCGCGACGATCGGCTCAGCGCCTTCTCGCTCGGGCTGATCATCGCGGGGGCCCTCGGCAACCTGGCCGACCGCCTGGTTCGGGGCGAGGTGATCGACTTTCTCCAGTTCGACCTGCGGCTCTTCATCTTTCCAGACTTCAACGTCGCCGATAGCGCCATCGTGATCGGCGTCGGGCTGATGCTGCTCGATCAGCTGATCCCGGACTCCCCTCCCACCCTCGATGCGCGCTCGGTTCCCCGGGAGGGACCGAGCCCGGAGACCGCGGAGACGGAGCCCTGAGCCACCGCGCCTTCGTCGGGGTCGGGGCCAACCTGGACGACCCCGAGGCTCGCGTTCGACACGCCCTGGAGTCCCTGCGCCAGCTCGGCAAGGTGCGGTCCTCGTCGCTCTACCGCACGGAGCCGCTCGGTCGAGCCGACCAGCCCTGGTACACGAATGCGGTGGCCGAGCTGCGCACGGCCCTCGATCCCCTACCGCTGCTCGCGGCCCTGCAGCGCCTCGAGACGCTGGCGGGGCGCGCCGCCCGGCGCGCCCGCCATGCGCCCCGGGTCCTGGATCTGGACCTGCTGCTCTTCGACCGGCAGATCCTGTGCAGCTCCCGCCTGACCCTGCCCCACCCGGGCCTGGCCCGGCGGCGCTTCGTCCTGGAGCCCCTCTCCGAGCTGGCGCCGGAGCTGCGGGACCCGCGCAGCGGGCGCTCGGTGAGCGAGCTCCTGAGAACCCTTGACGATCCCCTCCGGGTCGAGAAGCATCAGGGATAGCTGGCCCGGCGCCAGCTGGGAGGATCCCCGCTTGAAGTTCTTCCTCGACACGGCCCACGTCCCCGACATCCAGGAGGCCTCCAAGCTGGGCCTGGTCGATGGCATCACCACCAACCCCAGCCTGCTCTCCAAGGAGGACGGGGATCCGCGGGAGATCGTCCGCGAGATCGCCAAGATCGTCGAGGGTCCGATCTCGGCCGAGGTCGTCAGCCTGGAGTGCGAGGGCATGGTCCGCGAGGGCCTGGAGTGGGCCCAGCTGGCCCCCAACATCGTGGTCAAGATCCCGATGACCCTCGAAGGTCTCAAGGCGATCCGCGAGCTGACTGCGCGCGGCGTCTCGACCAACTGCACCCTGATCTTCTCGGCCGTGCAGGCGCTGATGGCCGCCAAGGCCGGCGCGAGCATGGTCTCTCCCTTCGTGGGACGGCTCGACGACATCCAGAGCCCGGGCATGGAGCTGATCGGCGACATCCTCACGATCTTCGGAAACTACGAGCTCCCGTCCGAGGTCTTGGTGGCGAGCATCCGCAGCCCCATGCACGTGGTCGAGGCGGCGCGCATGGGCGCCGACATCGCCACCATGCCGCCGGCCGTGCTGGCTCGGCTCGCGAAGCATCCACTCACCGACGCCGGGCTCACGCAGTTCCTCTCCGACTGGGAGAAGGTCAAGAATCGGTCTTGAGGACGTTGGGGGTTCGACCCGCCCCTCCTACTCGGGACCTCTCGTTCGAAAATCGCGGGCCCCATCCTGGGCGTCGGGATGGGGCTTTTCTTTGGGAGCGACGCTCAGGAGGCCCCGACCTTGAGTACCAAGCAAGATGCCCTCGACTACCACAGGCTCGGCCGGCCGGGAAAGGTGGAGGTGGTTCCCACCAAGCCCGTCTCGACGGCGCGCGACCTGGGGCTCGCCTACACCCCCGGGGTCGCCGAGCCCTGCCTCGAGATCGCCAAGCGGCCCGACGACGCATTCCTCTATACCGGCCGCGCCAACCTGGTGGCCGTCGTGACCAACGGCACCGCCGTGCTGGGACTGGGCAACATCGGGGCCCTGGCGGGCAAGCCCGTGATGGAGGGCAAGGGGGTCCTCTTCAAGCGCTTCGCGGGGATCGACGTCTTCGACCTGGAGCTGGCGACGGAGGATCCCGACGAGATCGTGCGGGCCTGCCGCCTGCTCGAGCCCACCTTCGGTGGCATCAACCTCGAGGACATCAAGGCACCGGACTGCTTCTACATCGAGGAGACGCTGCGCGGTCTCCTGGACATTCCCGTCTTCCACGACGACCAGCACGGGACGGCCATCATCTCGGCGGCGGCCTTCCTGAACGCGCTCGAGCTGACGCATCGCCGCATCGAGGAGACGACGGTCGTGTTCTCGGGCGCGGGCGCGGCCGGCATCGCCTGCGCCGAGCTCTACCTCAAGCTCGGCGTGCGCCGCGAGAACATCGTCATGGTCGACAGCCGTGGCGTGATCACGCCCGACCGCACGGAGGGCATGAACCCTTACAAGGCCCGCTTCGCCAGCGAGAGTGAGGCTCGGACCCTGGGCGAGGCGCTGCGCGGTGCGGACGCCTTCGTCGGCGTGTCCGCGGCCGGGCTGGTGACGCCCGAGATGGTCCGCAGCATGGCCGATCAGCCGATCATCTTCGCCATGGCCAACCCCGACCCCGAGATCCTGCCCAGCGAGGTCGCCGCGGTGCGCGACGACGCCATCATGGCGACCGGGCGCTCGGACTTCCCGAACCAGGTCAACAACGTGCTGGGCTTTCCGTTCATCTTCCGCGGCGCGCTCGACGTGCGGGCCCGCCAGATCAACGACGAGATGAAGCTGGCCGCGGTCCGCGCCCTGGCCGACCTGGCCAAGCAGGGGGAGCAGGGCCTTCCGGACGAGGTCCTGCGCGCCTACGAGGGCGAGCGCTTCGAGTTCGGGCCGAGCTACATCATCCCCAAGCCCTTCGACCCACGTGTCCTCATCTGGGAGTCGAGCGCGGTCGCGGGCGCCGCCATCGAGTCGGGCGTCGCGCGGATCCAGATCGACATGGACGAGTACCGCGAGACGCTGGAGAAGCTGCGCGGGCGCTCGCGCGAGGTGCTGCGTGCCGTCGTCAACCAGGCGCGTCGCCAGCGCAAGCGGATCGTGTTTCCGGAGGGGGTCGAGGAGCGCGTGCTGCGCGCCGCCCAGATGCTCCACGACGAGGAGATCTGCGAGCCGATCCTGCTCGGCGAGCGCGAGGCCGTCGAGGCCCGGGCGCTGGGTCTCGGGGTCGACCTGACGGGGATCCAGATCATCGACCCCGCCCGCTCCGACCGGCGCGTCTACTACCGCAAGGAGCTCGTCAACCTGCGCAAGCGCAAGGGCGTGACCGAGGTCGACGCGGAGCGCCTGCTCGGCCGGCGCAGCTACTACGGCGCCATGATGGTTCGGATGGGCGATGCGCACGGGGTCGTCGCGGGCCTGACCAAGTCGTACCCCGAGTCGATCACCCCCGGCCTCGAGGTGATCGGCCTCGCCGAGGGCCAGACGCGTGCGGCCGGGGTCTACCTGGTCATCCAGAAGGAGGGGGTGCTCTTCTTCGCCGACGGCTCGATCACGCCCGAGCCCGACGCCGAGGCGCTGGCCGAGATCGCCGGCCTGGGTGCGGCGGCGGCGCGCTGGTTTGGCTTCGAGCCGCACGTAGCGATCCTGTCGTACTCGAACTTCGGTAGCGGACGCGGACCGGGTCTGGAGCGGCTCGCGAAGGCGGTCGAGATTGCGCATGAACGCTTTCCGGACCTGGACCTCGACGGGGAGATGCAGGCCGACATTGCGCTCGATGCGGCCAAGCGAAACGCGCGCTTCGCGTTCTCGTCGCTGGGATCGGACGCGAACGTGCTGGTGTTCCCCAACCTCCACGCCGCGCACATCGCCGTTCGCCTGATGGGGTCGGTCGGCGGAGTCAGCGTCGTGGGACCCGTGCTGATGGGCATGCGCAGCCCGGCCAACTACATCACCCCCACCGGATCCGTCGACGACATCGTCAACATCTCGGCGATCACGGTGCTCCAAGCCCAGAAGGAGTACTGAAGGTGTCGATTGAAGAGAAGCTCAAGGCCCTCGAGGAACGCAACGCTCAGGCGGAGCTCGGGGGCGGCGCGGCGCGCATCCAGCGCCAGCACGACGCGGGCAAGCGCACGGCGCGCGAGCGGATCGATCTGCTCCTGGATCCCGGGAGCTTCCACGAGTTCGATCGCTTCAAGCTCTCGAAGCCCAATCCAGACAACGCGGCGGAGCCGATCCTGGGTGACGGCGTGGTCACCGGGACCGGCACGGTGGGGGGCCGGCGGGTCTTCGTCTTTGCGCACGACTTCACGGTCTTCGGCGGGTCGCTGGCGATGGCGTTCGCAGAGAAGGTGTGCAAGGTGATGGACCATGCCGTCAAGGTCGGCGCGCCCGTGATCGGCCTCAACGACTCGGGCGGAGCCCGGATCATGGAGGGTGTCGAGTCGCTCGCCGGCTACGCCGATATCTTCCTGCGCAACGTGCTGACCTCGGGCGTGGTGCCGCAGATCTCGGCGATCATGGGACCGTGTGCCGGGGGCGCCGTCTACTCGCCAGCGATCACCGACTTCGTAGTCATGGTCAAGGGCTCGAGCAACATGTTCATCACGGGTCCCGACGTCATCAAGACCGTCACCCAGGAAGAGGTCACCAAGGAGGAGCTCGGCGGAGCCATGAGCCACAACTCCCGCAGCGGCGTGGCGCACTTTGCAGCCGAGAGCGACGAGGACTGCATTCGCCAGATCCAGGCGCTGCTCTCGTTCCTTCCCCAGAACAACCTCGAGGACCCGCCCTTCGTCGAGACCTCCGACTCGAGCGATCGGGCCGATCCGCGCCTGACGGACCACGTCCCCGACAACCCCAGCAAGCCCTACGACATGCGCGCGCTCGTCGAGATGGTGGTCGACGACGGGGTCTTTCTCGAGGTGCAGCAGTTCTGGGCGCGCAACATCATCGTCGGCTTCGCGCGCTTTGGCGGCTACAGCGTCGGCATCGTGGGAAACCAGCCCGACGTCCTGGCGGGGTCGCTCGACATCGACGCCTCGATCAAGGCTGCGCGCTTCGTTCGCTTCTGTGACGCCTTCAACCTTCCGCTCGTCACCCTGGTCGACGTGCCGGGCTTCCTGCCGGGCACCAGCCAGGAGTACGGCGGGATCATCCGCAACGGCGCGAAGCTGCTCTATGCCTTCGCCGAGGCCACGGTCCCCAAGATCACCCTGATCACCCGCAAGGCCTACGGCGGCGCCTACGACGTGATGAGCTCCAAGCACCTGCGCGGCGACCTCAACTACGCCTACCCGCAGGCCGAGATCGCCGTCATGGGACCGGAGGGCGCGGTCAGCATCGTCTACCGCGACGAGCTGGCTCGCGCCGACGAGGTTCCGGCGGCTCGCAAGCGCCTGGTGGCCCAGTACCGCGAGAGCTTTGCCAACCCCTACCGCGCCGCGGCGCTCGGCTACATCGACGCTGTGATCCAGCCGGCCGAGACGCGCCCGCGCATCATCGCGGCGCTCCAGATGCTGGAGCACAAGCGCGACTCGAACCCGGCCCGCAAGCACGGAAACATTCCCCTGTGAGAGCCGCGTCGTGAGCCGTCCCTGCCTGCTCGACTGCGACATGGGGAGCGACGTCGACGACGCGCTCTGCCTCGCGCTCGCGCTGGCCAGCCCGGAGCTGGAGCTGGTCGGCATCACCTGCGTGGGCCGCGAAAGCCGCCTGCGCGCGCAGATCAGCGCGCGCCTGCTCGAGCTGGCGGGACGCACCAAGATCCCCGTCTACGCGGGCTGTCGCGTGCCGATCCTCGGCCGCGGGGGCTTCAACTGGATGGGCCACGAGGGCGAGGGCATCCTGGAGCCCGACGACGATCCCTACTTCGAGGACCGGCACGCCGTCGACGCGATCGAGGTCCTGTCGCGCGCCCACGAGGGGCTCGAGATCGTTGCGGTCGGCCCCATGACCAACCTGGCCGTGGCGCTGGCGCGCGATCCCGACCTGGTGAGCCGTGTGAGCCGGCTCACGATCATGGGCGGCCACCTCCGGCGGGTGGAGTACGGCGGCCAGGTGCTTCCCTACGGCGTGGACTACAACCTGTGCTCGGATCCCTACGCCAGCCTGTCGGTGCTGCGCGCGGGCTTCCCCACGCGCCTGGTGACCGCCGATGTCACGCTCCAGACCTGGCTCCGCGACGAGGACGTCGCGGCCCTTGAGGCCACGGGGCACCCATTGCACGCGGCGATCGCGCGGGCGGTGCGGCTGTGGACACCCATCCAGAGGCGCCTCTTCGGGCAGGCAGGCTGCGACATGTCGGGCGACAACGCCGCCTTCTTGCACGACCCGCTCACCTGGGCGTGCGCCTGCGACGAGAGCTTCTGCACCTTCGAGGACCTGGAGGTCGAGACCACGATCGACGAGCGCGGCGTGCTGCGCACCCTGGAGTGCTCGGAAGTCGGCGACGAGACCTTCCCAATGCGCTGTGCGACTGGGGTCGATGCTCCCCGCGTGCGTTCGTACTACATGGAGCGGGTGCTGAGCCTCGCCTGAGCTCGCGGCGCGGTCGCACTGTCGCTCGCCCCCGCCGGGAGAACTGCCCAGGAGAACCGTGAATGGTCGATGCCTCCGGGACTGCGCCGACGCGACCTCGCCGGATGGTCGACCGCACCCGGTGGGACCTCGAGACCGATGTCGCGATCGTAGGCTTCGGTGGCGCCGGCGCGTGCGCGGCCATCGAGGCAGCGGGCTCGGGTGCCGACGTGACGATCTTCGAGCTGGCGAGCGCGAGTGGGGGCTCGACCGCGCTCTCGAGCGCCGAGGTCTACATGGGCGGAAGCGGCGGCACTCGCGTGCAGCGGGCCTGTGGCTACGAGGACTCCACCGAGGTGATGTTCCGCTACCTGATGGCCGCGGGTGGGGACCTGGCCGACGAGGCGAAGGTGCGGTTCTACTGCGAAGGGAGCGTGGAGCACTTCGAGTGGCTCGTCGCGATGGGTGCGCCCTACAAGGATACGGAGTGCCGGGAGCGCGCGATCATGGCGCTGACCGACGACTGCCTTCTCTACACGGGCAACGAGCAGTGCTGGCCCTTTCGCCAGCTGGCCCGGCCCTGTCCCCGCGGCCACAACCTCGAGGTCGAGGGAGACAACGGCGGGCCGCTCCTGATGAGAATCCTCACCGACCGGGTCGTGGAGTCCGGCGTTCGCGTCTGGTACGACGCGCGCGCGCTCACCTTGATCGTCGGCGACGATGGGGCGGTCCACGGCCTGGTGGTCCGGATCGATGGAGAGGAGCGCAATGTCCGCGCCCGCAAGGGGGTGCTGCTCTGCGCGGGAGGCTTCGCCATGAACCCGGCGATGGTCGAGCGCTACTGCCCGAGGCTCGCCAGCGGCAGACTGCCGATCGGCAACCCGGGCGACACGGGATCGGGAATCCTGATGGGGATGGGCGTCGGCGCGGCGGTCATTCACATGAACGAGGCGTTCATCACGCTGCCCTACTATCCCCCCGCCTCGCTCACCTACGGGATCTTCGTCAACGCGCAGGGACAGCGCTTCATCAACGAGGACTGCTACCACGCGCGTGTCGCCTACCACGCGATTCGACAGGTCGGCAGGGGGATCTACCTCGTCGTCGGGGCCGACGACTACGCCCACCCCAGGTTCCTGAACGCGGACATCGCAGGCACGGGCGAGACGATCGAGGAGCTGGCTCGCGAGATCGGGGTCGATCCGCAGATGCTGCGCCACACCGTCGAGTTCTACAACGAGCACGCCGCGGCCGGTCTGGATCCCCTCTTCCACAAGAGCCCCGAGTGGCTGAAGCCGATGCAGGCGCCCTACGCGGCCCTCGACTGCACGCCCGGGAGCGGCGTGCTCTATCCCTACTTCACCCTCGGGGGGCTCGATACATTGCCGACGGGAGAGGTGCGCGCGGTGGACGGCCGTGTGATCCCCGGCCTCTACGCCGCGGGACGCACCGCCTGCGGCGTCCCCCGCAGCGCCGCCGGCTACGCGAGCGGGCTCTCGGTCGGCGACGCCACCTTCTTTGGACGCGTCGCGGGAGGTCGCGCCGCCGAGGCCCCCCGCCGGGAGCTCTGAGGGTAGAGGGGTCCCTTCCGATCGTCGGGCCGGCGGGGTCGCACTCCCTGGGGAGCGGGTGCCCTGGGGGCGGTCGCTCCCACCCCCTGCCGGCCGCGGCGGGGCCCCTGGCCCTTCGGGCCTGTCCCCAAGCGTCCGTCCGGGGGTGGGAGCGACCGCCTCGTGAGCGCGCCGGTCGGGGCGGCGTTCGGGTCCGATCTGGGAGGGGTGCTCCGCGCTTCCTCTGGTAGCCCTGCGTCCCTGTACCGTGTGCGGCATGCGAGCGAGTGTCTCGGTGCTCAGCGCGGCCTTAGCCGGTGTGGGAGTCGCGCTCGGGTACCCGCCCCACTCGCATGTGTGGCTGAGTGGTCTTGCGATGGTGCCGCTGTGGTGGGTGCTGCGTAAGCGCTCCAGATCAAGGCGACCCAGGAGACGATCGAGGCTCTGAAGACCGACATTGCGAATCTGCAGAAGGCACTCGACGAAGAGGCGTCCGAGCAGATGCAGTCACTCTTCGAGGAAGGTAAGGCCGTGATTCAGTTCAAGCGGAAGTTGGCGAAGAGGGACGCAAGGGGGACGATACGCGAAGGAATTGGCGTCGTGGAGGCAATGGGTAAGGGCGGTCTTGCCGCGATGCGAGGGCTCGAGATCCGGGGCAAATTGCAGGAGAAGGAACGACAACTCGACGCTGCATTCAAGAATCTCGACCGGCTTCGCGCTGAGGTGAGGGGGATCCCGACCGAGTTCAAGATCCCGCTATCGGGAGATGCAACAATCCCACAAGTCCTCCCGCCGAAGCCACCAAAACCACCCGCGCCGCCGGACGTATGCCCGTCGGCGGACGACTGCGACGCTGTGCCAGAGTTATCCCAGGCGGGCTTCTCGATCCAGCCAGCGGGTCTGCAGATTCAGGCGATCGAACTGTCTGGTGGATTCGTCGGCGGGTTCTCGGTACCATCTATCTCGATTGGTTTCTAATCATCTGGGCTACAGCGTGAGCACAACTGAACAGCAGCGAAGACGATCTTCGAGCTTTCCAAGGAGTACAATGCAGGCGTTCTGTGCGCTCCTTCTCCTCGCGGCCTGTTCGACCACTCGTCTATATGACCACGGTCAGGTTCTGGAATTCCGCGTTGCTCGTTACAAGGGTCCGACGAAGTGGGTTCAGGACGACCCGAAATGCGGTGATTGCATAGAGCTTTCGTATCTACCTCGGCCAGGCCAAGACGAGCGGACGATCGTAGCAAGAGCGGCCCCCGTAGTCAGCCTGCACGCGTCCGAAGTGATGCAGGTCACGATCGCAAAGAGTCTAGTCTCGGAGGAGCCATTCGCGCCGATCTTTGTGGTCTTGGGTCCGTTGCCGGGGACGTCTGCAATCGTTCGTGCGGCTTCGCCGTCCAGCTTCAGCGTCTGGGTTGCAGTAACGCTCGGGAAAAAGGTGATCGCATTCATTCCATCGATCATGATCGGACCTGCAATCAATCTTCCTTTTCAGAGTCAAGCCGCCGCTGAACGATTCCTCCGAGAGTTCGACCCGGACGGCCACATCTTCGTCCAGAGAATCGGTCTGCGGGACGACGGAGATTCGAATCCGGCCTACCCACCGCAGACGAGCGAATCGACGAATTCGCCTGCACGGGAATCCCTGAGGCCTTGACAGAGTCGGCAGTTC